>JAKVCR010000075.1 GCA_022448985.1 Roseibacillus sp. | reverse complement strand
CCCCCGCAGGACAGGTTGCCGAGTTTTCCGGTGGCGGGATCGTGGCTCCTCCGGGTGGTTCGCAGATTCCGCAGGGCGGGGTTCCGCAACCCGGTCAGGTGGCCGGAGCTCCCGTAGCCCACGCGCCAATTCCAAACTATTTGGTGCAGGCAATTGTTGTGACAATTCTTTGCTGCTGGCCCTTCGGTATTCCGGCGATTATTTTTGCCGCGAAGGTCGACGGTATGGTCTCCCGTGGAGATATTGCCGGTGCGCTGGAAGCATCCAAAAAGGCCAAGACCTGGACGTGGGTCTCCTTCGGTTGTGGACTGACAGTTATCGTTCTCTACGTGTTGGTGATGTTGGCGGCTGGACTGTGAAACAGCGGCTGGCATTGGTTCTGGCGCTGGGGTTACTGGGCTTGATTGGTTTCCTTTATCTGTCACGCAATGATCCCGAGGAGGCAGGGGGCTTCTATCCGAAGTGTTTATTCCGGGAGGTATCCGGCTTGCACTGTGCAGGATGCGGTGGGACGCGGGCGGCTCATGCGCTCACGAAGCTCGAGTTTGGGGTAGCCTTTCGGAAGAATCCTCTTCTGATGATCCTGCTCCCTTTGCTGGCGATAGGGGTCGCCGTCGAGTTGGTGGCGTGGGTGATCGGCGAAGGTTATCGTGGGCCCCGGGTCCGGTTGCCGGGTCAGTGGACGTGGTCCCTTCCGGTCGTGATCGTAGGATTCTGGATTCTCCGGAATATCCCGGGATGGCCCTTTGAGTTGCTGGCTCCCCGATAAGCGCGGATCAGGCTGGATCCTTGCTGGAGATGAGGTTTTCTACATGCTTTGCCAGGATATCGGCCTCGAGATTGACCCGCTGTCCTTCGCGGGCAGACTGAAGATTGGTAGCATGGAAGGTGTGGGGAGTGATCCAGAAGAGCGCGGAGTTGTCCCGCAATTCGGCAATGGTGAGTGAAATGCCGTCCACAGCGAGGGAGCCGCGGGCGATACAGTAACGCATGACCCCCGGGGGAAGGGCGACCTCGTAGCGATGATCGCTGCCGTGCGGGGCAAGGTTGACGATTTCTCCCGTGTCGTCCACGTGCCCCTGCACGAAGTGTCCCCCAAGACGCCCATCGGCAGGGAGAGCCCGTTCGAGGTTGACGAGATCGCCGCTCTGCAGGCCACCGAGGGAGGTGACCGCGAGGGTCTGGGCAAGAAGATCAAAGCTGGCCGTGAACCCATCGAGGTCAGCGATGGTAAGGCAGCAACCATTGATTGCGACGCTGTCCCCGAGAGCGAGGGGATCTGTAAAGGGTATTTCGATAATCAGGCGGGCCTGCTCGCCACGTGTTTCCACCGAGGAAATCCGTCCCGTCGCTTCGATCAGTCCCGTGAACATAGGTGATGATTTACAAAAGCATGAACGCTATCCCCACGATGACAGTCGGGAGGAGGGCGGACAGAGCGAGTTTTGCCGGGGAAACGCCGCCCTTGAAGAACCGGCCAAGAATAGCCTGTCCGGCCGGGTTGGGGGCATTGGCAATAACGGTAAGTCCGCCGCCCGTTACGGCGCCGGCAACGACAGCATATTTTGCAGCATCGGCTAACTGGGGGGCCTGGGAGGCGAGGTAGGTGACCGCCGCGTTATCGTTGAAGGCAGTAAGGACGGCTGCTCCTATCATGAGAATCCACTCATTATCAAAAGTGGTGAGGAGCAGTTCAATCCACCAACCCTGGCATCCTCCGTGGACTACCAACCCGGCAAGGAAACAGCCGACAAGAAGGGGTGTGCGCATCTTGACGTCGTTCTGGTGGTGGCCGGTGGCCTCCGTAAAGCCAAGGAGGATGAGGAATCCACCGAGGAAGAGCGGTGGGTAGTGGGCCATGAACACCGTCCAACCGAGGAAAAGAAGATGGATGGTGGTGATGATGGGAGGGATAGGATCCTCCCGTTCCTCCCAGCGTGAGGGTTGATTGGGATCATGCGCGCTGAGGGGATCCTTGAGATTGGAGAACTGCTTGCGAAAGAGGGCAAAATAGAGCGCGTTGGACAAGAGGATGCCGAGGGCGGCCTTCCAGCCGAATTCGGTGAGCATGAAACTGAAACCCCAATCCCATCGCTCGGCCACCATCAGGACCGGAGGGGCCGCGAAATGGGTGAGAGTTCCTCCTACTGATATATTTACGAACAAAAGGCCGATGGTGGCGTAGGCAAAGGTGGGGCTCGGGTTGAGGGAGTAAAACCGCTTGGCCAGGAGGAGGGCCGCGATGGTCATGGCGGCGGGTTCAGTGATGAAAGAGCCCAGCAATGGGGTAAGAGTCAGGGTGGAAAACCACCAGGCCGCCGGGGTCCCGCCAAAAAGGCGCGCTACCCTGTAAACGCATGCTTCGGAAAGCCGGATAACGGGGCGGGTGGCGGCGATGGCCATGATGACGATTACGAAGAGGGGTTCGGTGTAATTGACATCGTGGCCAAGGTAGTGCTGGAGCTCTCCAATGCCGTGCATGAACCCATCGCCGGGCGCTATTCCGTGGCACCAGACGATGGCTCCGGCCAATGCGATGACCCAGATTCCAAAGACGGCCTCAACCTCACCGAGGGTATGGAAGAACCAGGCCCGGAAGGATACATCGTCCTTCGCGTCTTCCTCGGGCTTGTCGACCGCCCTCCGTCTGTTCTCCTCTATCACCTTGCGGTGTCGATCCTCATGGAGGTGGGCCATCTCCTTGAATACGCCGGAGAGAAAGGTGTGGAGAATGGCGCAGGCGAAGATGATGGTGGCAATCAGGTTGAAGTAGTGCTGCGCAACAGCTCTTCGCTTCAGTTTGTCCCAGAGGGTGTTGTCCTGGCCTTCAAAGGCCGCATGCTCGGGGTCGGTATAGGCCGGAAGAGGAAGGGGAAAATGAGCGTGCTGGTCCTTTTCAAGACTCCACTTCCCTCCACTCGGGTAGGCTGGTTCCTCGTCGCTGGCGGCCGAGGCTCCGCTCAACCCGGAGATGAGCAGGAGCGCAAGCAGGATAAGGGCGCGGAGGCGGGTCATTGTCCGGAGGGACTTTAAGCTTCGCCCCACAGGGAGCAATGACAATTGGGTGTCTTGCCTGTAGCGGGTTTGGGGCTAGTCTAGGGGCGTGATGCGGATCTTGAGAGGGTTGCTCCTGCTGTACTTGGGGATCGGACTGTTGACTTCCTGCAGTCGGATCGCCCGGTTGGCAGAGGGGAAGCCTGAGCCTACGCCAGCGGAAGCTTTCAGGATTCCGCCCATGTTCCAAGGGGCCAGGGGTGGGTCAGATGCCCAAGTCAAGGTTACCCTTGAAGATCCCTCTCAATTGACGCCGGAGAGCGCAGAGAGGATCCGGGCCCGGGAGCAAGACCTGATGTGGACAGATCCGGACAATCCAGAGAAGGGAATGGAGGAAATGGAAGAGGTCATGACCGAGAGGGTTCGTCGGGGACCCTGGTTCGTCAGTTACTCGGAGGCCCGACGGACGGCGATGCGGAAGGGTAAGCCTATGCTCGTATGGTTTACCGACACCCAGTTCAGTCCGCTCTGCCGATCCCTGGATGACGAGGTTTTCTCCAGGGAGCAGTTTAAACAGTGGGCCTCGGAAGCTGTGGTTCGAGTCCGTCTGGATTTCAATGTAAAAGGGCAGAGTGCCGGTACAGGTCGCTCCGCAATGGACGACAAGATTCGGAAGGAAAACTATCTGCAGGCTCTCAAGCATCGCTACAAGGTGCTGGGGTTTCCTGCGGTTCTTATAATGACTCCGGATGGAACGGTTGTGTCCCGCTACAGGGGCTACAAGAAGAGCTACTTCGATTTTTATCTGGCTCGTCTGAAGAACGATGCCAGCAGTGCGTTCAAGCTTCATCAAAAGTGGCAGAAAAACATGGAGCGTCGTGGTTACCGCGAGTGGAAGGATCTCCGGGGACGGACAATCTTTGCCAAGTTGACTCGGTACCGGGGAGGGCAAATGATTCTGGTTGAGCCTGATGGTAAGCGCCTTCAGGCGAAGGAAAGCAATCTCTCCAAGGGTGACCGGGCGTGGATAGCTGAGCAAAGGGCGAAAAGCCGTAATTAAGTCATTTGTGATTGGTTATTGGGCTGGGGTCGGAGCACAGTCCCGGCGAAGAATGGAAATGAACCCCTTAGTAACCTAACCTCCATGGAGAACGTCATTATTATCGGAACCGGGTGTGCCGGGTGGACGGCTGCAATCTACTCTGCACGGGCAAATCTCAAGCCAATCGTTCTTGCCGGGGATCAGATCGGCGGGCAGTTGACCACCACCAGCGAAGTTGAAAACTATCCGGGTTTTCCGGAGGGTGTAGATGGACCGACGCTCATGTTCAGCATGCAGCAGCAGGCAGAAAGATTTGGGGCCCGCATTGAATACAAGACAGTGAATCAGGTGGAGAGGGCGGAGGACGGAACATTCCTCGTGCACTGTGGTGAAGAGCGACTGGAGTCAAAGACAGTGATCGTAGCGACGGGGGCCCGTCCACGGCTTCTGGGGTTGCCGAACGAAGAGAATGGCAAGAATGGGTTAACGACATGCGCAACCTGCGATGGTGCTTTTTACAGGGATATGCCGGTGGCAGTTATCGGTGGCGGCGACTCTGCGTGCGAGGAGGCAACCTTCCTTACCCGATTCGCGACCAAGGTTTATCTCGTCCATCGACGTGAAGAGCTCAGGGCTTCCAAGATCATGGCTGAGCGGGCGCTGGCGCATGAGAAAATTGATCCGGTCTGGAACACCGAACTCACCGCTTATCATCCAGGGGGAGACGGAAAGATGGAGTCGGTAAGTATCCGTAACCGAGAGACAGGGGAGGAGGGCACGCTTAAGGTAAAGGGCGTTTTCGTTGCCATAGGGCACATTCCGAACAGCGGATTTCTCAATGGTCTCGCGGATCTCGACGAGAATGGCTATATCCTGCAGACACCGGGAAAGACTGCTACAAAGACACCCGGGCTTTATGCGGCGGGTGACGTGGCGGATCATTATTACCGTCAGGCCATCACCGCGGCGGGTCAGGGATGTGCTGCCGCTCTTGAAGCCGAACGGTATCTTGCCGATCATGAAGACCAGGAGGGCTGAAGGACATCCCCTGGAATAGGCAGAAATTATGCGGAATTTCTCCTGGGTTTCCGCATGACAGGGGAAGAAGAGCCCGTTATGCCTCTTGGCAGCGGCACCTTGCTTAATGCCGCGAAAGTAGTGACAGAGACAGTGTTCATCGGCATTATTTCCTCAGACCCATTGATATGACAGAATTGCTGATTGAGCCGGCCAGGAGCACTGGGTGCCGTGACATTGACAGTCTCTCGGAGGTGATCGTCGCGGCGGCAGCGGGGCAACGAAGTCCTCTGGATGACATTCTCGATGCCGAGGTGGTGGACGAGGAGCCTTACATGCGAAGTCTCGCCTCCGCATTGGGGATCCACTGGTTGGAGGAGATCCCGGCGCCCCTTGAGCCGCTTCCACTGCGAAAGATTTGTGGTCCTCAAGTCGCGTTGCGACACCGGATCCTACCTATTGATTTTGAGGGAAGCGAGGAACATGGCAACCAGCGTCTCGTTATTGTCACATATGATCCGTTCAATCTGGCCGCTCGCCAGGCCGCGGTTCAGGCCGTAGACCTTCCAATTGCGTGGCGGATGGCTTCACGTCGTCGGGTTCATGACGGCCTGCGTCGGCTTTATGGTGTTGGGGCAGACACCTTCGAGCAGATCCTGGAAGGGCGGGATCTGGACTATGACAATCTCGAACAAAAGGACGAGGCCAGTGTCATCGACGAGGACGAAGATCAAGAGGCAAGCGTGGTCAAGTTTGTGAACCAGATTATCCGGGAGGCGCTAGAGCAGCGGGCAACGGACATTCATGTCGAGCCTCTGGCTGACAATTTACGCATTCGCTACCGGGTAGACGGAGTGCTGGTGGATATCGCGGTGCCTGAAAACATCAAGGCCCTGCAAAGCTCAGTGATCGCCCGCCTGAAAATCATGTCACGCCTTGACATTGCAGAGCGGCGTTTGCCGCAGGATGGACGAATCAATCTTTCGTTTGAGGGGGCCGGGATTGATGTGCGGGTGGCAACGGTGCCCACGGTTGAAGGAGAGAGTGTAAGTCTCCGTTTGCTGAACCAGCAAAGATTCAATGTAGAGATGCTTTCTCTCGAGCGAGATGTCCGGGAGAAGATCGAGCGCCTCCTTGAGCTTTCGAACGGCATCATTCTGATTACCGGTCCGACGGGATCGGGCAAGTCGACCACCCTTTATTCATTTCTCTCGGAGGTGAACGCGCCGGAGACGCGAATTGTGACGATCGAAGATCCGGTCGAGAACAAACTCGATGGGGTGATGCAGATAGCGGTGAAATCCGAGATTGGCCTTACGTTTGCGAGCGGTTTGCGTTCGATACTCCGGGCCGATCCGGACATTGTAATGATTGGTGAGATTCGCGATCTCGAAACTGCGGAAATTGCTATCAGGGCCTCCTTAACCGGCCACCTCGTATTCAGCACCCTGCATACGAATGACGCCCTGGGCGGCATCGGGCGACTGACAGATATGGGCGTGGAACCATTCCTTCTCTCCGCTGCGGTAAGGGCCTTTCTTGCCCAGCGACTTGTGCGCCGCCTTTGTCAAACGTGTCGTCGTCCGGTGGCGTTGTCCGATGAAGACAAGCGGGAGCTTGGGATTCCTCTCACGCTGGAAGGAACTCCCTATGAAGCGGTGGGTTGTGATCATTGTCGCCACACAGGTTTCTCGGGTCGCCTGGCCATTTACGAAATTGTGCTCCTGACCCTGCCTATGCAGGATCTCATTGCGCACGGGGCACCGGCCAGTGAAGTGAAAGCATTGGCGATCAAAGAAGGTTATGAACCGATGCGGGAATACGGGTGGAGCAAGGTAATGGAGGGGGACACTACCATTGAGGAAGTCATATCTGTTACCAGCTCGGACTTGGGCGGAGGAGAAGAGTAGGCGAGGAGAGATTATTCGGTTATATGCCACTTTTTGCCTATAAAGCCCTCAAGGGCGGAGCGGTTACCAACGGGGAGTTGGAAGCAAGTGACCGGCGGGAGGCCTTGCGCAAACTGGATCAGCAGGGTTTGCAGCCGGTAAGAGTAACAGACACGGGGGCGGGATCGGAGTCGCAGGCGAAGAGTGCTTCGAAGGCGGGAAAGAAAGTCATCCCAAGACTATCACGCAGCCGGGCTCCAGCAGCTGAGGAGGAGATCCCGGAGGGGCCCATCAAGCTCAAGCGATCGGAGGTGGTCCTCTTCACTGAGGAGCTCAGCGACATGCTGTCAGCTGGGTTGCAGCTTGAGCCTGCATTGCGAGCCATGGAAGGGCGACAAGAGCTCGGAAGCCTCAAGGTTGTTTCGGTTAAATTACGGCAGATCGTCCGGGACGGAAATAGCTTCTCAAACGCGCTTAATAAAGTGAGTCCCAGCTTCGGTCCCCTTTATTGCTCCCTGGCTGCGGCCGGGGAGGCCAGTGGGGCACTTGACACGATCCTGCAACGTCAGGCCCATTATCTCAAAACCCTTCAGGAGCTTCAGGGTCGCGTAACCCTGGCGTTGATCTACCCGGCCTTTCTAATGCTGTCAGGGATTGCGGTCTCGATTATCTTTGTGACGAAGCTGATCCCGCAGCTAACCGCCCTTCTTGAAAGTACCCCCGGCGCGGAAATGCCTGTCGGAGCAAAGATCCTAATTGCCCTCAGCGGGTTCTTTTCACAATTCTGGCACGTCCTGCTGTTATTCGTTGTTGCCCTGGCTGTATTTTTCAAGGCTTGGAAGGACGCAGAATCAAATAAGCCGGCGTGGGACCGTATCAAGCTCCGGATGCCCCTTTTCGGGCGGGTGGTAGAGCACCGTTTTTTTGTCCAATTCCTGGAAACCATGGCCAACTTGGTAGGCAATGGTCTGCCATTGTTGCGGGCTCTTCAGTTAACCAAGGACGCTACGCCGAACATCCACCTGCGTGGACATATGGAGGGTATGATTGAGATGGTGGGCGATGGGCGCTCGCTTTCGAAGTCCATGATCCGCGCAGGGATTTTTCCGTCGCTTCTGATCGACATGGTGGCGGTCGGCGAGCAGACGGGAAAGATTGATCAGGCCCTGCAACGGGCCGCAGCCCGCTACGACAAGGAACTGAATAACTCCCTGCAGCGTATTATGGCCCTGATCATGCCAGCGGTACTCATTATCATGGCGCTGTTGATTGGAACCATGGCCTATTTGATGATTACCGCGATCTTCCAGACCATCAACAGTCTGAGCGGAAGGTAAGGTCTCTGGTGCTAGCGGGAGGCCCCGTTATTCGTCCTCATCCAGCAGAATCCGAGGGAATACGGGTTTTGGCTTCCCGGTAAGATGACCGGGTGGCAGCAGGCCCCATTGAAGGGAGTCGATGGTGCTGGGGGCTATCTCTTTGGCTCGGAGTTGGTGAAGAATTTTTTCTGCCGCGCTGGGGAGAAAGGGAGAGAGGAGGACTGCAAGGTGAGCGCATGACTCGCAAAGGTGAAAGAGGATTGCAGCCACTCGGTCGGCCTGGGCCTCGTCCTTGCGTAATTCGAATGGAGGGTTTCTCTCGATAAACTGGTTACAATGAACCACGTGGGCATTGAGTGCTTTCAGTGCATCAGGAAGGTCGTAATTGTTCATCGCAGAAAGAAAGGCGTCGGTAGAGGAGGAAAGGGATTCCCGAACACCTGAACAGGCCTCGTCATCGTATCCACTGATGACCAACTCTCCGCCAAGGAAACGCTTTGTCATATTCAATGACCGATTGAGAAGGTTGCCAAGATCGTTGGCCAATTCGGCATTGAAGAGAGTAATGAGGCGCGCCATGTCAAAAGCGCTGTCCTTGCCCGTAACGATATCCCGGACGAGGTAGTATCGGACCGCATCAACACCGAACCGCTCAGCCAGTTGATCTGGATCGACGACATTCCCCAGGGATTTGGACATTTTCTCCTCAATATCGCCTTCCTGATCAGAATTCTCGTCGGTTCTTTTGATGTTCCACCATCCGTGAACGAGAAGGGTGGGCATTTCCTCATCACTAAATCCCATGGCCCGGAGCATGCACGGCCAGTAAATGGAGTGAGCGGGGACGAGGATATCCTTGCCGATAACATGCGCATTGGCTGGCCACAGTTGGGAAAATTCGGGCAAGTCGCTGCCCGGTTCCTTCAGATAGCCGGCAAAGGAGATGTAGTTGATGAGGGCGTCAAACCAGACGTAGGTGACAAAGTCGGGATCGAACGGAAATTCGATGCCCCAATGTAGACGTTCCTTAGGCCGGGAGATACAGAGATCGGTTTCCCCGGCACGATCGATGGCATTGAGGACCTCCGAGCGCCGGAATTCCGGAAGAACTGCAAATTTCCCGGAGCGCACCATCTTCCCCAGCCAGTCGGCGTGCTCGGAGAGCTTGAAATACCAGTTCTCCTCCTCCAGTTCGATGACCTTGCCCCATTCCGCACCAAATTCACCATTCTCGTTACGGTCCTTCTCGGTGAGATACTGCTCCTGCCGCACGGAATAGAATCCCTTGTAAGCCTTCTTGTAGAGTTGTCCCTCCTGATGAAGGGAGGTGAGTATCTTCTGGACACACACTTTGTGATCTTGATCGGTCGTTTCCGCCCAACCATCGAAGTTCACTCCCAGCTTCTCCCAGAGCGCCAGGAATTTTCTGGTGTTACGGCGCGCGAGGGTGGCCACATTGACGCCTTCCTGTTCGGCTGTCTGCAGCATCTTCTGGCCGTGTTGATCGACACCGGTGAGAAAAAACACTTCGTCACCGCAGAGGCGGCGGTAGCGCGCGATGACATCCGCGAGAACTTTTTCGTAAGCATGTCCGATGTGGGGAATGCCGTTCGGATAGTCAATGGCGGTGGTGATGAAAAATTTAGGCATGTCTTTCCTCAGGCAGCACAGTCGACTGATAACGAATCATGATGAGATTGGCTAGCGTGAGACTGGAAGAGATTCAGGCTTCTTCAGGAACAATCTTGCCCCCGAGGGAGAGAATCCGGGCCCTCCCCTTGGCATCCTCGGCCTGTGCAATCTGCCCATCCTGGACATACATCTGAGAGAGGGAGGTCCAGGCGAGCAGGTCATTGGGGGATAGGGTTGTAGCCTGCAGGCCGCATCCGATTGCTTCCTTCACCTCGCCATTTTTGAGGAGAGCCATGCCGAGGGCGTGCCATCCGTCGAAGAAGGTGGGATCCAGTTCCACGCTTTGTCGATAGGAGCTTACGGCACGTTCGATTTCGCCGGTCGCGAAATAGGCATTTCCCTCATCATAGGCCTCCAGATGCCCTGGTGAATCGCAGTCGGCATCCGGCATGACGCGAAAGGAGCTTCGAACGCTACCGCTAGCGGCCCTCGTGAACCTGGAAGTCGGCTGTAGCACGCTGCTGGGCAAACCAGTTCGCTACTGCTATACGCCTGACGAAGCTTGCGCGTGATTCAAGCTGAATATCGATCATGGTATTGAGATTGGGATTCTCGTAAACTTCTCGTTTTTCCACGAATATGAAGAAGGAGCGGGGGAGGCCGAATGCCTCGTCGTCATCGGTAATGAGGTCCGAGAGACTGCCGGCATTCACACGGGAAGCCTCGTCATATTCCCGACGCACACCGCCCATGCGACCGGACCCTGTGACCTCCTTCTGGGCAACTGGTTTGAGCTCAAGGTCCTCGGCGGCATCAGTAAAACTCTTGCCGCCATCCATTGCCTCGGCAATCGCGGAATGGTGGCTATTGGCTTCGTCTTTCATGGCTTCTATTGCGAGCTCTTTGACGAGATCCTTTTTGACCAGTTCCCTGGCCGCCTCGTAGCTGAGTTCGGACTCTTCCGCCACCTCTTCGATCTCAAAGTATATCCACTGGTCCGTGCCGATCCCGTGAACCTTCGTCGTGCCTTCGTTCCCGCTGAATACTGCCTCAGCTGCGGTGCCCGGCGCATTGCGGAAGGTGCTGCTGAATTCCCCTGGGAGTTTGTCCTGCTCGACCAGGCCGGTTGACTTTACTTCAAAGCCAAGCTCAGAAGCAGCCTTCGCCAGGGTCGTTCCCGCATCCACTTTCTCAAGCAGTTCATCAAATCGCATGGCGAGATCGAAAATGGCCTCTTTCTTTTCATCCTCAGATAATTTGTCGGCAGGGGGCTCGGCAGGGGGCTCGGCAGGGGTCTCGGCAGGAGTCTCGGCAGGAGTCTCGGCAGGGGTCTCGCAGCCGCCTCCCTCGGAATCGGTCGGTGGGGCCTCAGGTTGGCTGGGGGCCGAGCCGTCACCTGTCTCCAGGGGAATCTTTGAATTGGTCTTAGCCTCCTTTGTGGCCGCAATTGCCGCGTAATCGGGAGCGGCGATTATATAGCTGGCGTTGCGCTTGGGCTTTGACTTGTAGTTTCCCTTGCTGGAGTCCCATTTAGCCTTGATCTCTTCCTCCGTGGGCATGGGCCCGGACAGGTATTTTGTAATGGGGTAAGTGAGTAACTGGTAGGAGATCCGCTGTTGACGGGAAAGGTAATCCGAAAGCACCGCGTCCCTTGAAGTCTGGATGCCGGCGCCAAGGATATCTTCTAACTTCTGGAAAGATATCACTTCGCCCATGAGTTCATTGAGGTCCATGACGGTCATCCCCAAGGATTTCATTTCGACCTTGAGAAAATCTGAATAAGCTTGCGAGTTAAAGCCCCCGTCTTCCCAGAATATGCTCTCTTTGAGAAAGGTTTCGATCTCCGCGGTGGAGGCATGGATGCCGAACTCCTTCATGGCCTGCTGGAGGCTAAGGCGATTAATAAGATACTCGTCGATATCGGAGCTGTTATCGCGTGAGCCACCTACAAAGGTAAGATAGCCCTGCATCCCGTTTGATTTTCCGTTCATTAGCAGACGTTGGATCAGCCTGGTCGGTTTGACTGCAAACTGCTCGTATTGCTGACGGGTGAAACCTTGGCCATGGGCGCTGACAATCTTGGGCCCGCTGAGAGTGTTGCTACCTGCTCCGAAGAAAACGAGGCCGACAAAAATAAGTATCAGGACCACGAACATCAGGCCGGTGTATTTGCGGAAGGTCTCAAGCATGTCGCGATTGGTTAAATCCAGATTCGGCCGGGGCCGTGGGGAGGCGTAGTAAAGCAGGGAGTAGCGAGGGATCAAGGGGGATCACCACTCGATGGGCTAGAGAATCGTGGTCCGTCGGAAATGTCTTCGCCAACCGGAGGAATCCATTGTGAGGGCCGGGATCACCTCGGCGGTACGTAAGTAGAGGAGGGCTTGCGCCCCCCTCTACGGAGTCCATCAACCTCAACACACTTTGCAGCGATGCGAAGCTGACAACTGCTGTTCACCCTTACATGAAAACTGCAACTTGCGTCGCGGCTTTCACTGTAATGAGACCTATAAAACGCCAAAACGTTCGAAAAACACAGTATTTTTTTCATGTTTTTCGTAAAGCGTTGATTTACAGTAAGCTATACTTCTTACAAGTTATTAACAACAAGTGATTTAAGGGAGCGTCAAGAATCGGGCTGAAAAAAATACCGGATTGCGCGAGGCGAGGCTAAAGGTAGCGTTCGATCATGAGACTGGGATTTACGCGAGCGCTGGTGGCGCTGTATGGGGTGGTCATGGCGTTTGCAGGGGAGGCGGCCGAGCCAAATGTGAAGAAGGGAAAGGCGAATCGTCTGATTCACGCTAAATCGCCATATTTGCTGCAGCATGCCTACAACCCGGTAGACTGGTTTCCTTGGGGGGAGGAAGCATTCGAAAAGGCGCGGAAGGAGAAAAAGCTGATTCTCCTCAGCGTAGGTTATTCCACCTGTCACTGGTGTCATGTGATGGAACGAGAGTCGTTCCAGGATAAAGAGGTGGCTGCATTCCTTAACAAGCACTTCGTGAGCATCAAGCTGGATCGAGAAGAGCGCCCGGACGTCGATAAGGTCTACATGACCAGCTACCAGGCGATGTTCGGGCAGGGTGGTGGTTGGCCGCTCAACATGTTCCTGACGCCCGATTTGAAGCCTTTCTTCGGGGGGACCTACTTCCCGCCTCAGGACAGAGGACAGCGGCCAGGCTTTATGACGGTTCTCACACGACTTAATGAATTATGGTCGGAGGATCAGGCAGGGATTCAGGCTAAGACCAATGAAATCCATCTGAAACTTTCGGAGCATCTGGCTGAATTGCAGAAACTTGAACCTGGAGCGGCGTTCACTGCAGAGCTCCTGAACGGTCTGCCGGAGAAATTTCTAGCGGGCGCGGACAGGGTTAATGGGGGATGGGGGCGACAGCAGAAGTTTCCCCAGCCCTCCCATCTGCGCTTCCTCCTGCGAAGTGAGGGTCCCGGTCGGCAATTCGCGGTGATGACATGCCGCAAGATGATGGAAGGTGGCATCAATGATCATATTGGGGGAGGTTTCCATCGCTACACGGTGGACCCTATATGGCTGGTTCCACATTTTGAGAAGATGCTCTACGATCAGGCTCAGTTACTGGATGTCTTCGTTGAGGCCTGGCAGGTAACAGGCGATGCTGAGTTCCGTGAGACCGCTTTGGCAATAGCGGACTATGTGCTTGACCAGCTTACTCATGTGGAGGGCGGCTTCTACAGCGCTCAGGATGCGCAGAGCGAGGGGAAGGAAGGCAAATACTGGTGTTGGACCGAGGAGGAGTTGAAGGCCCTGCTGAGCGGATCCGAATTTGCCGCGGCGAAGAACTGGTTCGGCTTCACCGCAGCAGGAAACTTCATCGATCACAGTGATCCGCAGCCCCTGAAGAACCAGAACGTCCTTTTCCGGGCTAATTCCAAGGTCGAGTTAGAGGCCGGGCAGGAAAAGGTGCTTGGGGCTGCAATCAAGAAGATGAAAGCGGCCCGGTCCAAACGGGTTCCGCCAGCTACAGATGATAAGATTCTAGCGTCATGGAATGGCCTGATGATCGCCGCGATGGCGAGAGCCGGTCGGACCCTGGAGGAGCCGCGCTATCTTGCGGCCGCGAAGAAGGCTCACGCTTTCGTGGTGTCCAAGCTATGGGATCCGGCAACAAAGACGCTTTCGCATCGATGGCGTGAAAACCATGTGGATACGAGTCAGCTGAGCGAAAGCTATCTGTATTTCCTTCGTGCCTCGAGGGTTCTCTACGAGGCCACTCTGGATCCGGGGTATCTGAGTCTGGCAGTGGAGCTCGCTGGCAAGGCCCGCTCCCTGTTTTACGATGAAGGAAATGGGGGATTTTTTGATGGTGAGCAGCGAGACGATCTGGTCTTTCGGCTCAAGGATGACTATGACTCCGCGACACCTACTCCTAGTTCCGTCGCTCGACTGGAGTATTCGATTCTGGCAGAGATCACGGGGAGCAAAGAGTTCCGGTCGGTGGCGGAGAAGTCGCTCCGCTCGGCAGCCTCGACCCTGAAAGAGAGCCCGACGCAGCTGGCTGAAAGTCTCAAGGCCCTGGAGTTCATGGTGGGCAAGCCCGCCCGGGTCGTAATCGTGGGAGACAACCGGAAGGAGGAGTTTCTCAAGGTGGCGTGGAGTGGCCTCCGACATAATCTGTTGATAATCGGAAATGAGGGTCCGGTTTCTGAATTCACCAGAGGCCTGGAGGCAAAGGAGCCGGGTGAAACTACGGTCTATTACTGTATTGGCCAGACCTGCCGTTTGCCCGAGACGGATCCTGAGGTATTGGCTGGTTGGTTGAGGGAGGATCGGGGGGCAGTCACAGAAGGCAAGGGGCCGAGGCCGATACCGCCAGCGCCCGGTCCGGAGTAGGGATGGGGCTTGATCCGGACGGGGATGAGCCTTTGACTCGGCATGTGGGTAATCGTCTGGGGATACCGGAGTACGCAATGGCACTGGCGCATGTCGCTTCGTTGCGTTCAGAGGATCCTTATCGGAAGGTGGGCGCCGCTGCTCTCGATGGCGACAATCGGGTGATTGGGACGGCTTACAACGGACTGGCACCTGGATTCGATCCGCCGCGGGATTTCTGGAACGACCGTGCTGCTCGGCAGAAGTTCATGCTGCATGCTGAGATCAATTTATGCAGCCTCTTCCGGCGAGGCGAAGCCAGGCTCGTAGCTACCACCACCATGCCCTGCACCTCGTGCATGCAAACTCTTTGCTCTTACGGCATCAAGGAGATCTACTACCATGAGATCTACCATCAGTCAGATGCCCCGGAGATCGCAGAGTTATACGGAATTCGCCTGGAACAGGTGGAGCGTTACCCGCTGAGCGAGTTCGGATATCTAGCTTCAGCCAAGTAAGGGTTGGCAGCGATGGCAGAGCGCGATGCCGCCTATTCGTCGCTATTGGCCACGCCCCCGTAGAAGCTTTTGACGAAGCCGATTTCGATCATGGTATCTTCCCATGGGGCGAGGGTAGAAGTGCGCCGGAAAACACGTCGGGCACTGCCGCGCCAGCGCTCGGCTTCCTCCGGTTTCTTGTCGTGATAGGCGATGGCGGCGTTGGCATAATAGTAGTATGGATAGTCGTCGAGGTAGTCGTATTTCTTAGCGAGGAGCCGGGCTTCGTCGAGTTGACCCAGTTTAACCTTGCACAGCAGATATTTGAATTCGATGAGCCTGATGAGCGTTACATTTTCCGGATCCATGTTAGGGAGCAGGCTCTCGATCTTCTCCTCACAGGATTTCCACTCCCTGGTCACAAAATCCATTTCAGCCAGGTTGAAAAGGATATTGAGGACAGGCCTCATTCTGCGCTTGCGCGCATCACCTTGCACCCCTTCGAGGTCCTTGAGGTAGTCACCCTGCTTTTCCAGGGCGGATTCGAATGCCGAGCGAGCCTTGGCAAAGCTGCGGAATTCGACATGGCAGGCACCAATCAAATTCAGGGCATTAGGATCATCGGGAAATATCCGCCGGGCTTCCCCGATTTCATTGAGGCTCTCAATAATCCGCTTTTGATTGAAGAGGCGGGTAGCCTCCGCCATGTGCTTGCGGTAAGCCTTCTTTTGGGCGGGATCGACTTCTTCATAATCTTTCGTCCACTGCGGAACAATGGTGACTTCATCGGCGGTGGGGACTGCCGGTGCCTCCTGGGCGCGGAGGGTGGAAGGCCAAAAGCAAAATGACGCACAGATGAGCAAAACCGTTGGATAATTGTTCATATCGAGTGTTAACTTATTGTTAATAATTCGGCTTTTCCCCGTTCAAAGTCAAGGACGGCGTCCGTAGATCTCATGGCTTCGGATAAATTCTTCCACTTCAGGATGAAGCCACTCGGTGGGCAGCGACGCGGGTGCTCGGCTACGGATTTCGCTGGCAGAGGCCGGGTGGTTTCCTTGGATAAAATGAACGCGAAATCCCGGCTGTGCCGAAGGCTTCTCCTTGCGGGAGTGGACGATGAATTCGACCATATCAGCAAGATGGTCTGGTCGCGTCCATGTCTGAATAGCGCCCCATTGATCAGATCCCATCAGCCAGAAGAGACGCGATTTTGGATAGATTTCCGACATCGCCTCAGCGGTTACCCATGAGTAAGACGGTGGCGGCAACTGCATTTCAATTTCACTTACAAGGGCCCAGGGTTGATCTGCCAGAGAGAGTTCAAGCATTTCAATTCGCTCCTCTTCGTTAGCGCACGCACGTTCCTGCTTATGGGGTGATTGCCGGCAAGGGATAAAGATGACCCGATCCAGTTCCATTTCTGTCCGGGCTCTTTCGGCGATTGCCATGTGACCCTCGTGAACTGGGTCGAAGGTTCCGCCGAAGAGGGCGACACGTCGGGGAAAGTCCATGTTGGAATAATCGCGACCTCTTGTTTAGGATCCGGAGCGCCTTTCGATTTCAATCTCCCCCAGGATCTGATCCTGCCAGATAACAAACTGGTTGAGTTTCATTAGCTCAAGGAGAGCGAGAAAGGTAACAATCACTTCAGACTTGGTTGAGGCGGATGCAAACAGGGAAGTGAAGGGCATGCTCTGGCCTGGTGACAGGTTCTTAAGAAGCATGTCCATTTTGTCGGAGACGGTGAAGCGGTCATCGATGATGTCCCCGAAATCGTGGGTTTCCTCGAAGCGTTTGAGAACCCCCTGGAAGGCGCGGATGAGGTCAAAAATGGATATCTCAGCGAGAGGGGCAGTTTCGGGCTTGGGGACGAGACTCTTCTCGGGAGCATGAGCGAAAACATCCTCCTGTTCCCGGGCCTTCAGCGTAAGGGCATTGGCGGCATCCTTAAATTTTTTATACTCGATGAGTTGTCGAATGAGCTCCCAGCGCGGATCATCCTCGTCAGAGTCATCCTCCGGAGGTTGCTCGCTCCGGGGCAGGAGAGTCCGGCTTTTAATATACATGAGATTAGCCGCCATCACGATGAACTCGGATGCGAGGTCAATATTTAGCAGTTTAAAGGTCTCAATGTAATGGAGATACTGCTTGGTGATGCGCTCAATCGAAATGTCGTAGATGTCGATCTCGTCCTTTTTGATCAGGTAAAGGAGTAGATCGAGAGGCCCCTCAAAGATATCGAGTCTTACCTTGTAGGCATCAGCTTCCACAAGCGGTTGCATAGTTCAGGGCGTAGCCATCTGCGAGGCAAAAGGCGGATTCAGGAGAGCTTGGCAGGAATGAGGTTGGCAAGAGGTCGCTTCGGAGTTAATCATTCCGCTCCGGAAAATCCCCCCAGAATGCAGAATAATCAGCAGAAGCTCGATGAATTCCAGACTCGTATGAGCAACTGGACTGCAAGTCAGGGGCTCCTGTTTCAGTTGCGGCACGGGGGATCGGTGCAAGGCGTGCGCCCTACGCTTATAGGATGGGTGACCCGAATGGGCCTGCGAATTCTGCTTCTTGTCCTGGTTTGCTGTCTAGCGGGCTATTTTTATCTTCTCCGACGGACATCGTCAGAGCGATTCAATGGCGAGCTTGCTATTGCGCTACAGGAATTTGTGAGCGCTGAGACCATGGAGCTTGGGCCTTTCTCGAAGAAGGATGGTTATCTGGAGCTGTCCAGTCTCGATATAGTGGGCGGCGAGGACTCTTTTTTTGATGAGGCGTATCTGCGGAACGCGAAAACGAGGATGAGCCTTCTCGCGAGGATCCGGTATCCTCGGGCAGCCATTTCTTTTCCTCCTTGGAAAATGGCCGTTACCAACTGGCAGGGAGAGGAGATAATCATTGAGGATCTCGATATAACCGTGAAGTCGGGAGCCGATGAGGCCGATGGGGCGAAGATCTATGATTCAATCTTCAGCACGGGGGAGAAATTTTCCTTTGAGCGAGTGCAAGTTTTGAATGCCAGTTTCGACTGGGGCTATTCTGAGGTGACGGCGGGAAGCATTCGAAATTCAAAGCTAAATGCTCAGCGGAAAGGAGATGGATGGAGCGTGACCATCACCGGGGGGAGCTTTTCGCAGAACTGGCTCCAGGATCTGGAGATCGAGAAGTTGGAGTGTGTGCTGACAGGAAAGGGTCTTGAGATCACTGAGGGGAGATTCAAGCGGGCTGGGGGCTCGCTTGCCCTGACTGGAAAGGTGACCGGTCCAGTAACTAATCCGCAGGTGAGTGCTTCAGGAACGATGCAGGGCATCCCATTTGACAGTTATCTCGAAGCTGAAGTGCAGCCTTTTGTCCGGGGGCGGCTATCGGGCAGATTCACTCTTGGGGGGTCTCCTTATAGTTCGAGCGGGGTCACCATGGCCGCAGAGATTGTGCTGGGCCCAGACGACGAAGTCGTAATCAGTGATGAGATAAGGCTGCTTGATGCCGTTTCGCTGGTTGATCGCTATCGGAGCTATAAGAACGTGAGGTTCCGGGCAGGCAGTTTCAAGCTCGAGACCGGCAAGAGGGTTGCGGTATTTACTGATATTGATCTGGAGGCTAAGGACCACATGAAACTCGAAGGCGAGTTCATATCCCGTCCGCCGTCCAGGAAGGAGATAGATGCGGCGATCTATTTTGATCAGCATGGGGATGCGGCCCCTTCGCCCGCAGAGAATAGCGGGGAGGATGATGAAGCGGAGGAGGGGGCGGCTTCATTACCTTTCAATCTGGTCGATGCTGCCAAGGCGGCCCGCGAAGAATCGGACAGTGATGAGAGGATAAAGACGATCTTCGAATCTGAGGTATTCGGATTAGAGGTTCGGCGCCGCGAAGAGGAGGCGAGGGCCCGCTACCGCCGGGTCCCGTTTATTCAGGGCGTTGTGAGGATGGGATTACACGCCAAGGCATTCGAGGCCAACCGATCCAGGAGGTTGTCGGAAATGTATCCCATTGACGAGGTGTCCGGCCTGCGGTGGCTGGAGGTCAAGTTGGATCAGGGTTTGTCGAGCATCGGCATAGAAACTTCAGAGAAGATTCTCCGTCACGTGAAGGACTGAGAGATCGATTGGTTTTAGCGTTGCTGAAAATTATCCAAGTGAAGGTCTGAGGCGATTTGTCTTGTGGCGCCGCTTTTGTTCAGAGTGTAAAAGTGCAAACCTTCGACATCTTCCTCAATCAGCTCCCGGCATTGGTCGGTGGTGTAGCTAACTCCTGCCGAAGCGAAGGCGTCCAAGTTCTCCTCTAACCCGGTGAGCGCCTGCTGCAGTTTGTCGGGGAAGCAGACCCCCGGGGCGAGTTCCGCCATTCGGGCCATCCCAGAAGGGGTGGTTATGGGCATGATTCCTGCAATAATAGGGATCGTAATTCCGGCGAGGCGACAGCGGTCCCGGAAATCCAGAAATGCATGATTGTCAAAGAAGAGCTGGGTGCAGATGTAGTCGGCACCAGCATCAACCTTCGCCTTGAGGTAGTCCATTTCCTTGAGAGGGCTGGGGCTTTCTGGGTGCCCCTCGGGAAATCCAGCCACGCCAACTCCAAATCCTCCTGTGGGATGCCGATCGCTTCCGTTGAACTCCCGGATAAAAGAGACGAGGTCGGCGGCATGTGGAAACGCGTCCTGCATACGGTCATAGTCCGGCGAATCCCGTGGAGGATCTCCACGGAGAGCCAGGATGGCGCCGACTCCTGCGGCGGCGTACTGCACTAGAATCTCCTCGATCTCAGGTTCATTATGAGAAACACAGGTAAGATGTGGGACAGCGGGGATGGAGGTTTCTTCGAGAATTCGGAGAACAAGTCGATGAGTGAGGTCTCTTGTGGAGCCTCCCGCTCCGTAGGTCACACTTACGAATGACGGGTTCAGCGCCTTGAGCTCGTGGATGGTCGTAAATAGATTTTCAGCGCCCTTCTCGGATTTGGGAGGGAAGAACTCGAAGGATATGGACGGTTTTGGGCCGCGGAAGATCTCGGCAATCTGCATGGTTTACGCCTTCTGCTAGGGGGAGGCTGAAATCGACCCAGCGAAATCCGATCTGGAATGAAACCACCAGCCTGTTCGGGGGTTTAATTCTCTGGTCGGGCGAATCATATAACGTCGCATGCTGGCCGCTTGCTGCTATCTTATTCTCATGAACACGCTCCGCAAGTCACTCTTACTCGTGTTGGGAACGAGCGTTCTCGCCATGGGTCAGGGGGCGAAGGGGCCAGATGGAAAGGGTGGTGGATCCGGTCCAAGGCCTCAAGGGCCTCAGCAGGGAGTCAAAGGAGAGGGACATCGCAGGGGGCCGATCAGAGAGGGATTCATGGAGGCTTACGACCGTAATAAGGACGGAAAAATCTCCTTTGAAGAGTTTGGAACCACAAAAAAGACGGCCGCCCTCAAGGAGGAGGGTAGGCGCCGCCTTTTCAACCATCTGGACAAAAACAAGGATGGTAGAATCACCCCGAATGAACTGCCCAAGACCATTCCTCACCCGGTTCGCGAAAGTGATCTCGATCGCGATGGGAGGATCAGCTTTGGAGAGTTCCGAAAAAATGCCCGCCTGAAGGGGATCAGCGAGGAGCGTATCAAGGCCATGTTTTCCCGCATGGACCACAACAAGGATAGATCGCTGACCGCTCAGGATTTCCGCCCCCGGGGAGTGGTGCCCCTCGAAAGGGCGCAAATTGCAAGGCTTGATGTCAATGGTGACAATGCTGTGTCCTTTGGAGAATGGCTTAAGAGTCCCCGGCATAAGGGTAATGCCGAGGGGGAACTCCGCAGACGGTTCAACATGCTTGATCGCAACAGGGACGGCAAACTCGATGGTCATGATCGCCGCCAGCGTGGAGAGGGTTCCAAGCCGAGCTCTCGCCCTCATCCACCTCGCCGGGAGGGTGAAAAAAAGCCGCGCCAGGATTAACCCCTGGCTTGGTCATTTCGGTCAGAAGGACACTTCAAACCAGAGTCCGGCATAGATCTCGTCGCCATCGCCCACGTCCAGTTCACAGGACCAGCCAGCAAAGGGGGTAATCGAGAGCATGCTGTTCAGGTTGCAGGTGAGAGACACTTGCCCGTGGAAGTCATTCAATCCGGAAAGCCCGTAGTAATTCTCGATTGTAGAAATGCCCGTGCTGACCACGAGGTAGGTCTCGTCGGAGAGACGGAAGGACCAATCACTCCCTAGGTCGGCATACCAGCCGGTTGCTGCCCAATCCCGGTAGACTCCGATGTTAATGCTCCAGTCCCCGGCGACATGCCACGTGATGGAGGAGCCAAGATCAAAGCCGTTATCGAAGAAGCTGTCATTGTAGGCATGGTATGATGCCGATGTCGTGATCGTGATATTATCGTGCAGGCTATAGTGCAGGTCCAAAAATCCGGCTCCTTCCGTAAAGTCTTTGCCGACTTCGGTGGCGAGCCAGCCGCCGGTTCCCAGGGTCAGGGTTTCGCCAATGACGATTTCGGTTTCCACCTGAAAATCCATGACCACATCGCCAAGGTTGAAACCGCGGTAGACATAATCACTGCGGATGCCTGTAACCCCCTCAATGCCCACGGGGATGTCATTTTCCAACTCGGCGGAGACCAGGGGGATGACGAAGCAAGCCGCCAGGAGAACGCTAGTGAGGTGCTTCATGGTGACAGGGGTCAATTCTGGCGGCAGGGTTAAGCGGGAATGGATACGCTGGCGCTTGGCTGAGTTCAGTGCAAGCTGAGAGTGATTCCGGTCCCGCGCCTTACTATTCGTCCTTCTTCTCCCGAACCGTGCTCTTTATGCGCAGGTCACGGAGTTGGTTAGGAGCAGCCTGGGCAGGGCTGGAGGTCATCAGGTCCGCGCCCTTGTTGTTCTTGGGAAAGGCGATCACCTCTCGAATGGAATGCTCCCCCGCAATCAACATGACAATGCGATCCAAGCCCAGGGCAATACCTCCATGAGGTGGCGCGCCAAACTGGAAAGCGTCCAAGATATGGCCGAATTCCGCACGGCTCTCCTCTTCGGTGATTCCGAGCGCCTTGAACATGCAAGCCTGTAGATCGGCTTCATGAATTCGGATGGATCCGCCACCGAGTTCGTGGCCATTGAGGACTACATCGTATGCCTGTGCGCGGAGTCCTTCGTATTCGCCAGACTCCAACTTCTGGCGGTCGGCCTCAATTGGCCGGGTAAAGGGGTGGTGAACAGCGGTCCAGCGGCCCTCTTCGTCGTCATACGCCAGAAGGGGAAACTCTTTCACCCAGAGGAAGTCGAAGACGTTCTCCTTGCCTTCCAGCAGTTGCTGCATAGCAGCACACTCGAGGCGGATACGGCCCAGTATCTCGCAGGCAGCTTCCCATTTATCAGCGGCGAAGAGGATGAGATCGCCTTCCTCAATATGGAGTTGCTCCTGTAGGCCCGTCAGTTCCTCATCGCTGAAAAACTTGGTAATCGGGGAGCGCCATGTCTCGGGATCGACTCCCCGCACCTGGATGTAAGCCAGGCCCTTGGCGCCGTGATTTACCGCAATTTCAGTCAACTTGTCTACCTGACCAGTGGTGATTCCGGAAAACCCCTTCGCGTTGATAGCCTTGACCACTCCGCCGTTTTTAACTGCTCCGGAAAACACCTTGAATCCGCTCTCTGCAAAAAGCTCGCTGAGGTCCTCAATCTCCATCCCGAAACGTCGTTCTGGTTTGTCGGACCCGAAGCGGTTCATCGCTTCATGCCATGTCATGCGCTCGAACGGGAGGGGGATCTCGATGCCGCGACCGGCCCTGAACATTGCGGCAAGGCACCCCTCAACAAGATCGATAATCTGGTCAGGGTCGGTAAAGGATGACTCAATGTCGACTTGGGTAAACTCCGGTTGACGATCAGCCCGGAGGTCTTCGTCTCGGAAGCATCGTGCGATCTGAAAATAGCGCTCCACACCAGCTACCATGAGGAGTTGCTTGTACTGTTGTGGTGCCTGTGGAAGGGCATAAAAGGAACCGGGATGCATGCGGGAGGGCACGAGGAAGTCCCGGGCGCCCTCGGGGGTCGATTTTGAAAGGATCGGAGTTTCTACTTCGATGTAACCGTTGGCGTCCAGGTAATCGCGGGCTGCCTTGGTGACCAGATGCCGGGTTCGCAGATTCTGCGTCATCCGGGGACGGCGAAGATCAAGGAAACGGTGACTGAGGCGCAGATCCTCATTAGACAGCTCCTTTTCCAACTGAAAGGGGAGGACTTCAGCCTTATTGACAATAGCCAAGCTTGTGGCGGCCACTTCAATTTCCCCGGTAGGCAGGTCGGGGTTAACGGTGCTCTTGCCATCAATCTCAGGCCGTGGCTCAACTTTGCCAGTCACGCTTACGACGTCCTCCACCCGCAGGCTATGCGACAGTTCTGCCGATTCAGCGGATTCCTCGGGTCGGAAGACGCACTGAGTGAGTCCTTCACGATCCCTTAAATCTATAAAAATGACTCCTCCATGGTCGCGCGCCGAATTGACCCAGCCAATCAGGGTTACGATCTGCCCGTCGTCATCCGAGCGCAATTCGTTGCAGTGGTGTGTTCTCATGAAGGGTGTGACTTAAGCTTTCAGGGGTAGGTGCCAGTTCACGGAGAGGAGGACTCCGGAGCTAGGCAATAAGGGGGCCATCCGGTTCGTCGAGGCGTGCTCGCAGCACCTCGACGGGATTGGTGTTCGGCGCAATGGACTCTTCCGTGCGAGAATTGAGATTCCTGAGCTTGAGTTCAGGGAACTCGCTGCCAACCACAAAGGCGAACCGCGCGAGGGTCTGGTCTGCGGCCTTGAATTGCTTGCTTATCTTGAACGCTGCAAGAGGGTAATCCGCACTGAGACCGGCTTCGCGGAGATTGCTCACAAGTTTGAGCGCCGCCGGACGCTGAGATTCATCGGCGATCACGACATAGATGTCACAGGTGGACTGGCGCTGTAACCAGGACTGGTACTGAGCGAGCGGACCCGGGGTCTCGTTGAGGAGTTCCATGATTACACAATCTCCCATTGCGTAGCCTGTGGCCGGAAGATCGCTGGAGCCATCCGTGACTATAGAGATGAGGGAGTCATACCGACCACCACCAGCGACCGAACGGAGCGCCTTCCCAGGGTCGAATACCTCGAAAACAACTCCGGTATAATAAGCGAGTCCACGGACGATGGAGAGATCAACCTGAATGAAGCGGTCGAGGTCCCGGTTTGCTAGATCAGCAAGGACGGCTGCCAGGTTCGGGGAAGGCTCCTTGCTGGCCTCGGCGATGAATGAGACTACGCTTTCCAGTGTTATTGAGAACGGCTCCAGAAGTTCACCTAGTTTCCTTTCGGATTCACGTTCAATCCTGTCCACTACCTGAAGGAAGGCATCCACTTCGGAGGCGCTTATTCCACGGTCCTCACAAAAGGCGAGCCAAGCCTCCCGGTCCGAAAGACGCACGTAAAATTCCCCCTCCTTGAAGCCAAGTTCCCGCATGACATCGATGGAGAGGGCAATGAGTTCAGCATCAGCAGAAGGGGAGGATTCCCCTAGAATGTCGGCGTTGAACTGGTAGAACTCCCGAGACCGGCCACGCTGTGGTTTTTCGTAACGAAAGCAGCGGCCGATTTCAAACCACTTAAGGGGCTTCTGGTATTCCCTCTGTTGAGCTGCTGCGATCCGGGCAAGGGAGGCGGTGAGCTCCGGACGAAGGACGACATCCCGTCCTCCCTTATCTTCAAAGCGAAATAGCTGGTCACTCAACTGCCCGCCGGACTTCTTGAGATAGAGTTCGGCACTTTCGAGAAGGGGTGCCTCGTATTCCGAAAAGCCGTAACGCCTGGCAACAGCAGTCCAAGCCTCGAACAGGTAGCGAGACACCTGGCGTTCCCGCGGTGGGAAGTCGCGGAATCCGGGTAGGGGCTGGAAGTTCGATCCCATAGGTTCTCAAGCGGGCGGGGAGGATAGGGACGCGGCGACGGTTGTCGAGGGGCGAGGCTGAAATCCGAAATTTGGGCTCTGGGGTAGAATTATGGTCGGGCATTCCCAATCGTGTCGAATTCCGGAGGGTTCGGAGCGGTATTAATCAGATTCTCCTTAATATCGAATATTCTTTAGCTGGAGAAAGCAGGAGCGAGGGGAAATCAGGGGAAATGCTTGGCGATATGACTATTCGGAAGGAGAGATCTCGAGCGAGGGCTGAAATTTCGAGTTGGCAAAGCTGCAATTCCCAACCTGAAATCCGTTATCACGCACCCGCCGTTCCAAATCCTTCTCTATTACCTTTATCGTCCGCTCACGGACGCTGCAGGATACTGTGATGAGCATCGCGTCCTCTGTGAGCAACTTGGCCTGCGTGGCCGGATCCTGGTTGCAGGAGAGGGGTTAAACGGCACGGTTTCGGGTCCCAAGAGGATGACTGATAAATACATGAGTATTCTTCAGCGAGATCAACGGACAAAGGGAATCGAGTTCAAGGTAGATCCTGCCGAGGACCATGCTTTCCCCAAGCTCAGTATTAAGTTGCGAGAGGAGGTCGTGACCATGGACCTGGGAGAGAATGATTTTTCCCCGGCGGAAATAACAGGGCAGCATCTCTCCCCAACTGAGTGGCGGACACTGATGGAGAGGGATGACACTGTAATGATTGATGCCCGCAACCAATACGAATGGGAACTGGGGCATTTCAAAGGAGCGCTCCTTCCTCCTGTGCAGAATTTCCGTGAATTGCCGGATTGGGTGCGGTGTCATCGTGCCCAGCTCGAGGGAAAGAAGATCCTGACTTATTGCACCGGGGGGATTCGCTGTGAAAAATTCAGTGGGTTCCTCATCCGGGAGGGATTTGAAGAGGTCTTTCAGTTGGCCGGAGGAATAGTATCTTACGGAAGAGATCCCGATGTCCGGGGGGAGAGGTTTGCAGGGAAATGCTACGTATTTGATGAGCGGATTGGAATCGAGGTGAACCGGACCGGGGACGCCTCGATTATATCGCGCTGCAGTCATTGCGGGACTTCCTGTGATCGGTATGTGAACTGCTCCTGGAGTCGCTGTAACAGACAGTATTTTTGCTGTGAGACGTGCGAAGATGATGCGCCTTGCTATTGCAGTCGGATTTGCGGGGAGGCTGCGGTGCTTTCTTTTGCCGCTCAGGCAAAGGGGAGTGACTAACTTCTTGTCGAACCTGAGAATGCCCTGCCGAAATTCCTGAGATCAAGATGACCAATCCCGCAGATCCAGATGATCAGCTGAAGCTCGAATTCGAGACTCCGCAGTTTCTGCATTCACTCTTTGCGAATGAACCGCGGGAGATAACCTACATTGAGGAAAAGATTGGGGTTAGCGTGGTAACGCGAAATGGCTGGATACTGTTCAGGGGCCCTCCCGAAGCGCTGGAAATGGCAAAGCGGCTTTTTTCTGACCTGGAGGAGACCCGACGAACCGGAGTGTGCATTGAGCGACAGGATTTCCGGCGCGCGGTCGACATGGCGACTGTGGGGGAGAGCAATGGATTAGCTAAAATGAATGCGACTCGTCTGCTTGGATCGCGTAGCAGGAAGCCGGTTTCTCCACGGACTCAAAACCAGCTCGAGTATGTTCACGCCATGAATAACCACCCGGTTGTATTCGGGTTGGGCCCCGCAGGAACGGGCAAGACCTACCTGGCCATGGCAATGGCGCTCTCCCGGTTGAAGAAGGGAGAGATAGCGCGGGTTGTTCTAACGAGGCCTGCCGTGGAGGCAGGCGAAGCTCTCGGCTTTCTGCCAGGTGACCTTCAGGAGAAGGTGGCGCCTTATCTCAGGCCTCTTTACGACGCTTTATATGACATTCTCGAACCAGAAGAGGGCCATCGGTATCTGCAGGACGGCACAATCGAGATTGCTCCTTTGGCTTATATGCGGGGGCGCACCCTGTCACAATCCTGCGTTATTCTCGATGAGGGACAGAATACAACGCGGGAGCAGATGTTCATGCTTCTCACGCGGCTGGGGGAAGGATCTTCCTGTGTTGTGACGGGGGATGGTACTCAGGTGGATTTAGGAGAGGGCAATCCCTCCGGTCTCCTTGAGGCGGAGAAGGCTCTTGGCGGGGTGCCGGGTGTTAAAATCATCCATTTTTCCCGGGTAGATGTTCTTAGGCACCCGGTTGTCGGTGAAATTATCGATGCCTACAATAATCACAGGTATTCCACAGAATAAGGGCGCCGGAGGACACCACTGGGACAGGATGACGCGCCAATACCTTGAATCGCGTTGTCACTTCCCCGGCCGGTTGCTACAATTACCTTCGCGACGGGCCTCTGCGAATGATGCGGGCACGTCCGGATTGTTTAAATCCCCGTGGAACTCCTCGATTCCATCAGGCGCCGCCGCCTGACCCAAAAGGGCCTCTCTTCCGGAAAGAAGCGGCGCACCCAGACAGATGGCCCCGTGGCCATCAGGTTAGACCGTAGTACAGTAATTCGCTACTCGGTTTATGTCGTATTCGCTCTGTTTGTATCGGTCATGGCGTTCAATTTTGCGAACGGCAGGGTGGACGGAGCACGGCCAGTCTCCGCAGCGGCGGGGAGCCTGCTGGCCGTGGTCATGGCGATCCTGCTTTTTGAAGTATGGCATCCGAAAACTGCGCGTCGGAACGGTCATGTCTTTCTGATATTTTCCTGTCTCGCCGTTCAATTAGGTTTCATCTGGCTGGTAACGGTAACGGTGGAAACGAATCCGGTTCTTCCGGAGTCCTTGAAACTGCTTCTAGTTCCCTACGCACTCGCTCCTATGATCCTCGCGGTGCTTCTGAGGAGCAACCTCGGGCTGTATGCAGTGGCGGGAGCGACGCTGCTAGGAGCATTTCTAATAGATAAGGAGTCTCTTCTTCCATACCTTGTCATGAGTGCGGCATGTGGACTTTCAGCCGTCATTGTAACCCAAGAGGTGCGTAAACGGGGGCGATTGCTGCGGGGAGGCTTTTACGCAGGAGGTGCAGCTGTTCTCTTGGCCTGCAGTTTCAATATAATTTCGCTTGGCCCTCTAAATGGAGGAGGAGTGCTTGAGTGGCAACTCTTTGGGATAGAAGTAGCCTCTGCCTTCGGGATCGGACTGGTGACGGGGATGATTGTGAGCGGCCTACTCCCGATCCTTGAGTCCACCTTCACGCTTACTACCGATATAAGCTGGCTGGAGCTCAGCGACTTGAATCATAAATTACTGCGGCGCATGCAACTTGAGGCCCCTGGCACCTTCCATCATAGCATGGTTGTGGCTTCGCTTGCCGAGGCGGCAGCAGAGGAAATCGGCGCAAATCCAATGATGTGCCGGGTGTGTTCCTATTTCCATGATATCGGCAAACTGCAAAAGCCGGCTTACTTCATCGAGAATCAGGGCGAGAACAATCCTCATGATTCCCTTACCCCGACCATGAGCGCCCTCGTCATCATTGCACACGTCAAGGACGGAGTGGACATGGCAATCAAGAGCAAGCTCAACCCGAGAATCATTGACGTGATTCGTGAGCATCATGGCAACTCCCTGGTTTACTATTTCTATCGCAAGGCCCAGGAGCAACGACGCGTTGAGGAAGGCATGGTGGAAGAAGGTCTCGAGAATCCAGAGGATGTTCCCGAGGTTGATGCCAAGAACTTCCGCTATCCAGGGCCGACCCCTCAGACTCTTGAAAGCGGTATCATCTCTCTGGCAGATGCCGTGGAAAGCGCTTCGCGCACCCTGCGCAAACCTACCCCGAGAAAGATTAGGTCCCTGGTTGACGATATCGTGTTCAATCGGATCAAAGACGGGCAACTCGACAACTGTGGTCTCACGGTGAGCGATTTGAAAAAAACCCGGGATAGCTTTGCCAACACTCTTCGCAGTATGATGCACAGTCGAATCGATTATCCGAAACGCGAAAAGCAAACGGGCGATTCACAGAGTGATTCTGGCTCTACTGGCGGATTGGTGAAAAACGTTGTGCCCGTGGAGGAGTTGGAAAAGCAACGGCGCAAGGCTGCTGGAGACCCCTGAAGCTGAAGAAGGCGGTGAGCACGGATGCGAGGAGGGTTCAGGTCTTTAACAGGCAGGAAAAACGTCTATTCCCGGATGAATTGTTATCCTCTCTGGAAGGATGGGGAGACAGGGTCATGGGCTTGCTTGGTAGTCGATACCCCGCAAGGGTTAAGCTTCCCGGGTTAGTAAGTGTTTCCCTGATCGATGATTCCGAGATGCAGCGGGTGCATACACAATTCATGGACAATCCGGATCCAACCGATGTGATCACTTTTCCATATGGAGAAGAAGGGGAAATCCTTATCAGCGTAGAGACTGCCACGCGGAAGGCTGCTGAGCTAGAGGTCTCCTTTGAGCGTGAAATTACACTCTATCTGGTTCATGGACTGCTCCATCTGGCGGGCTACGAGGACGCTACCCAGGAGGCGCGGATGGAAATGGAGGGGTTACAAGAGTCCTTATTGAACGAATTATTGGGAAGCCTCTGAAGAGTCTCCGGAGGGCTAAATCCAGTGTTGCCAATGAGGGGTGGCTTGGGCATCTTTCTGCTCGTCCCATCGTGTCTAATTCACGATGAGTGGGCACACCTGCCGGCTTCCGATCGTGTATTCCAATCAAGATTATCTCAGCGAGTTATTAGTTGAGCGGGGAGTCATTACCCCTGAAGAAATAGCCAAAGCGCGCGAGGGTGTAAGTGCCAGTCAGGGAGTGGTCGATCTGCTTGTTGCTATTGGAGATGTGTCCGAGGAGCAGGTGGCGCAGACGATCGCCGCAAGTGCGGGAACCGACTACATTGACATCAACCAACACTCCTTCACGGAACAGGTTTTTCAGGCCATGGAGGTGGAGGTAGCTCAGCGCTTTCAGGCAGTCCCTCTGCAGGATGACGGAACCTACATGACTGTGGCAGTCGCCGATGCGCTGGACTTTGAAACACTCGACAGCCTTCCTCATGTCGTGGGCCGCGAGGTCAATTTCGTAGCGGCTACACCCTCGGCTATCACCAAGGCTCTGCATGCTAATTACGGAGTGGAATCAGAAGCAGAGGACAGCGGAACATCATTTACCGTCATCACCGAAGGTGAGACGGAAGAGGCGGACGCGAATGATGCGCCTATAATCCGGATGGTATCAAACATGCTGTTGGAAGCATTCCGCATGCGAGCTTCGGACATTCATATTGAACCCCTTGAGACGACTCTGCGGATCCGCTTCCGCGTGGATGGGCGCCTAGCAGAGGTGGATAGTCACCCGAAACGTCTCCTCCCGGCTATCGTGGCCCGGGTTAAGGTGATGAGCGGGACGATGAGCATTGCGGAGAAGCGAATTCCCCAGGACGGTCGTATTCAGATGCGGATCGGCGGAAAGGAGGTCGACCTCCGTGTCTCCACTGTGCCGAGTAACCACGGTGAGAGCATCGTGATGCGGATCCTTGATAAGTCCTCGCTTCTCCTTGGCCTGCCCGAACTTGGGTTTTTCACCGACGACGAGCAGGTTATGCGCGAATTGATGGGGCTTCCTGACGGCATCATTCTCGTGACCGGTCCTACTGGCTCGGGAAAGACTACAACTCTCTACGCCTGCCTAAACTATATCAATAAGCCGGATCGGAAGATCATCACGGTGGAAGACCCCATCGAATACCAACTCGCGGGCATAAACCAGGTGATGGTCAAGTCGGACATCGGAATGACCTTTGCCGCCGCTCTAAGGGCGATGCTTCGACAGGCACCCAATATCATCATGGTGGGTGAGATTCGGGATGTGGAGACGGCCAACATTGCGATAAATGCGTCCCTTACCGGTCACCTTGTATTCTCCACCTTGCACACCAATGATGCGCCCAGCGCAGTCGCCCGTCTCGCGGATATCGGAGTTCAACGCTTCCTCATAGCGTCCGCCGTAAGAGCTATCATGGCACAGCGCCTGGTGCGCGCTCTATGCAAGGAATGCAAAGGTCCGGCTGAGCTTACGGATTCCGAAATGCGCCTCCTTCGTATTGATGAGGGGCAGGTTGCCGAGAGCACCATCATGGGTCCGATGGGTTGCGACAATTGCAGAAAGGGAGGCTTTCGCGGGCGTCAGGGAATCTTTGAAATCTTCCAGGTTGATGACGAGGTTCGTCACCTCGTGAACGAAAATCTCAGCACGCCACAACTGCGGCGCCGGGCCCGTGAACTCGGGATGCGGACCCTGCGCGAGGATGGCATAAGAAAGGTTCTTGCCGGGATAACTTCTGCCTCGGAGGTTATCGCAGTTACGATGTCGGATGCCGATTAAATTTAATCCTGCCGCACCACCTTCAAATGGATAATCGCAATGTCTTGGACATCTTCGTCAGTCGGGGGATGATCGACACCGCCTTAGCGGAAGACATGCTTCAAGAAATTGAAGCCAGCGGAAAGGATGTGGGAGACATTCTGACGGATTTTCAAGTGGTCCAGTCCCGGGAGGACATGTGGGGCATCATTGCGCAGGAACTGGGATCTGAACTGGTGGATCTTTCCGATTTCGTTCCCCCCGAGGCACTGCTGGCAGTTATCCCAGCCCCGATGGCCCGCCTTCATGGAGCCCTCCCCATAAACTTCGATGCAGAGGGTATTACCGTGGCTCTGCTCGATCCAATGAACCCGCAGACTCCTGAGGATCTACGTTTCGCCCTCGGAAAGGAAATCAAGGTGGTCGTTGCGCCAGTCCATGTAATTGAAAAGAAGATCAACGAGGCCTATGGCGGAGGGGCGGACGAGGGTGCGGCCATGGCTGAACTGCTTGGGGAGCTGGACAATGACGGCAAAGAGTTATCGGAGAAGGAACTGGCTGACGAAGCCAATTCCGCACCAATCGTGCGCTACGTAGACCTGGTCATATACCAGGCGATCAAGGAACGTGCTTCGGATATTCATTTCGAGCCGTTCGAGAAGGATTTCAAGATCCGATATCGGGTCGATGGCTCCCTCTATGAAATGGCTCCACCTCCGGTGCACCTGGCGCTTCCGATTCTTTCGCGGGTAAAGGTCATGTCGAACATGAATATTGCCGAGCGGCGGGTTCCCCAGGATGGGAGGATTGTGAAGCAGATTGGAGACCAGCAGGTTGACCTGCGTGTCTCTTCACTTCCGACGTCGTATGGGGAAAGCGTGGTCCTTCGCGTTCTGGATCGCGCCAACGTCAACATGTCACTTGATGTTCTAGGACTTCCCAAACACGTTGAGGATTACGTAAATACCACGATCAAGAAGCCAAACGGCATCTTCGTGGTGACCGGGCCCACCGGAGCGGGCAAGACGACTACCCTCTACGCGGCCCTGAAGGAGATCAATACCATCGATACAAAGCTTCTTACTGCGGAGGATCCCGTGGAATATGACATCGATGGCATCATCCAGGTGCCTGTCAATGACGCTATCGAGCTCAGTTTTGCCCGGATTCTCCGCGCCTTCCTCCGTCAGGATCCCGATAAGATTCTCGTTGGGGAGATCCGTGACCTTGAGACTGCGCAGATAGCTATTCAGGCCTCGCTTACCGGGCACCTGGTCCTGTCAACCCTGCACACTAATGATGCAGCAGGATCCATCACCCGCCTTGTTGACATGGGGACCGAGCCGTTTCTGGTGGCGGCCTCTCTTGAGGGAGTGCTCGCCCAGCGCCTTGTCCGGACCATCTGCCAGGACTGCCGTGACAGTTACGAGCCTAATGAGTCGATTCTGACCCAGCTGGACCTTTCCGCCCATGAACTTGGAGACAAGCACTTTTATACCGGTCGGGGTTGCGACATCTGTGGCCAAACCGGACTGCGTGGGCGACGCGGGCTCTTTGAGTTACTCAGCGTATCGGATCCCATTCGGGAGATGATCACCGATCGGGCTCCAACGGTGGCCTTGAAGCAGAAGGCAATCGAGCTTGGGATGTCGACCCTCCGGGAAGATGGGCTGCGTAATATCTACGAAGGCGTAACGACCATTGAGGAAGTCCTGAAGTACACATAAACGCTCCGTGCTGACCCAATTTAGATTTCTAAATTCTCTTATTAACGCTAGACAATCACACCAATGTCCAACTTTCAGTATATCGCACTAGATGCCAAGGGCGAGCAAACCACCGGAACGGTACAGGCTGGTTCCGAAGCCGAAGCCGTGTCGCAACTTCGGTCTCAGGGACTTTATCCGACGGGGGTAGTCCAGGAAGGGAAGGGGAAGCTTGGCGCAGCAGGGAAGAAGGCTGCGGCAAAAGTTCGGGGAAAGAAAAAGGCCAGAGGCAGAACGGGGGGGCGGATCAAACCCAAAATCCTGATGATCTTCACCCGGCAACTGGCAACCCTGATTGATTCAGGTCTGCCGCTGCTGCGTGGCCTGACCGTTCTCGCCAAGCAGGAGCCGAATCAGGTCCTGCGAGGCACAATCAACTCGCTTGCGGATTCCGTGCAAGGTGGCTCAACATTTTCGGAAAGCCTCGCGCAACACCCACGGATCTTCGACAAGCTCTATGTCAATATGGTCAAGGCCGGTGAGCTTGGCGGTGTTCTTGAGGTGGTTCTCACACGACTGGCTGAATACCAGGAGAAGGCTCACAAGCTGAAGAATAAGATTGTGGCGGCAATGGTCTATCCCGTGATCGTCATGTTCATCGCAGTGGCAATCCTGACCTTCCTGATGTTGTTCATTGTCCCCAAATTCAAGGAGATGTTCGATGACATGTCAGGGGCAGAACTTCCAAAGATTTCGCAGATCGTATTCGGATTCTCCGACTTCATGCTAAACAGAAGCTTTATCCTTCCCAACGCAGTATGGATTCTCTTTGCCCTTTTTGGTGTCTGGCTCCTTTTCCAGTTTTGGGGCCGATCGCGGGGAGGGCGCCGCGTCCTCGATACGATCAAGTTGCGTATACCCTTATTTGGAGAGATTCAGCGAAAGAGTGCTGTTTCCCGGTTTTCGCGCACCTTGGGAACACTTGTAACCTCAGGTGTTCCCATCCTTCAGGCTCTCAACATCACGAAGGAAACCGCAGGCAATGTTGTCATCTCAGATGCGATCCACAAAGTGCATGAGTCGGTGAAGGAGGGGGAGTCCATTGTGCAGCCCCTCCAGGCCAGTGGCGTATTCCCGTCCATGGTGATCAGTATGGTTGACGTGGGTGAGGAGACCGGTCAGTTGCCAGAAATGCTGCTCAAGATTGCAGACGTCTACGACGATGAGGTCGACAATGCCGTGACAGCCCTGACCTCGGTCCTTGAGCCGATCATGATCGTATTCCTGGCATTGGTTGTTGGCGCAATTGTATTTGCATTGTTCCTACCTCTGATTAAGATTATTCAGCAGATGCAGCAGTAGGAACCCCCTCTCCGCTCGAATGAGAATATCTTGTAACCCCCATAGAATAAGAATGTCCCGGGGATTTACCCTCGTGGAACTGCTCACCGTTGTGACCATAATCCTCATCCTCTCGGGGCTGGTCATAGGGGTCACCTCCTTCGTGCAGCGCAAGGCTGCTGTTGATAAGGCACGAGTCCAGCTTAGGCAGTTCGAATTGAAGATTGAGGACTACAAGCGGGATGCGGGAGGATTGCTCCCCGCTACTACGGGGGAAGATGTCGAGGCGAGAAGCGGGCTCATCATCTACCGGATGCTCTATGGCGACGGTATCGGGGCCGATGGAGTGGTGGGAACCGAGGACGACGGGGCATTGGATGGACGTCCCGATGCAGGAGCCACCGTTTATCTTGAGGACCTGGATCCGAATAATAACAGACAGCAGATGATCGACACAAAGGGCGGCAATGTTCCTGTCGAAGTGGTGGATCCCTGGGGAAATCCCTGGCGGTTTCGGAATCAGAAAGGTGATCCCGACCAGGAAAACCCCGACTTTGACCTATGGTCTCACGGGCCTGATGGAAAAAACGGCACCGCAGACGATATCAAGAACTGGTAGCGGGATCCATCATCGGAAAGGAAGGGAGTTCCTGTAGTTCAGTCTGTCCGGGCGTATTAATGCTGTGCTGGGCGGAATCGGAGGATGAGTCGTCCGTAAAGGATGGGGCCGGGATGTCGGCATGATAAGCCTCCGGTCGCTTCCAGAGCTTTGGGGTGGGACCTTGCATGCAGTCATCGGGACTGCAAGGACTGCCTCGCCTTGCCTTCAGGCTACCTGCGCTGCCTGGAGGTCGCTGCTTTCGCAGCCCTGCTCGAGAAAATGATGCACATTTCGCAAGGCCACTGGAGTGCGGGAAAGGCGATACCCTTCCGGTGCACCCCCGCCAACCAGTGAACAGGTTGCGATGACGGTGCTCGCCAATTCGTGGATCTCCTCCTCGGGTGCATAGATGACCGATCCCTTGATTCCACGGTCAATGAGTCGTTCATACCATGGTGCCAATTGAAGGGCTCCCACGTAACTGACCTGAAGAGAGAGAACCTCGCTGAGATCGAGATATTCGACTGCCCCGCGTAAGTCGTTTGGCAGAAGAGAGGCTTCCTCAAGGTAGTGCTCGAGGTCATCGAGGGTGACATGGTCCCACGCAGCAGCATCGATGACACGGTGGTCCAGATCGTACTCGTAGCCGGCAGGCATTTAAGAAATCTTAAATATCCCAGCGGTTGATGCAAGGGCCGATTGGCACTCCTTTTTGAAGGGATTACCCCGCGGGGGTGGCTCGGTTCCCGGTTATCCCCGGAGTCACGAGAAAGGCTCCCTTGCTGCCTTGGGGAAAGAATCAGTTCTTCAGCTTAAGTTTCAGCAATTTAGGCTGAATGACCACTCTGCAATAGCCATTCCTGCGTTTGTTCAGGAAGTAGAAATCCTGGTGCTCATCTTCCGCGACCCAGAATTTCTCGGCTTTGCGCACCTCAGTCACAATTGGCTTTGAGAATAGCTTTTGAGCCTCTTTTTGCGAGGCCTCCGTCAGTTTCTTCTGCTCCTTCGAATGATAGAATACGGCGGAGCGATACTGGGGGCCCTTGTCAGCGCCCTGCTGATCCTTGCTGGTTGGGTCATGGAGTTCCCAGAACCAGGCCAGCACATCAGAAGTCGATATCTTCTTGGGGTCATATACGACCTGGACTACCTCGATGTGTCCGGTGTTTTTCTGGCAGATCTGCTCATATGTGGGATTAGGCACGAACCCTCCCATGTAGCCGGATACCACTGAATGAACTCCCTCAAGTTGCTGATATACGGCTTCTACGCACCAGAAGCAACCCGCTCCCAAGGAGATAGTTTCATGTCCCTCCGGAGGGGAGTTCTTTGCGTCGACGGCATGTTCCTTCATCTTGCTTTTTGGGAGATTGCTGGATTTCTGGCTGCTGCTGTCCTGACAGGATGCGACACCGATGAAGAACAGGCTGAAGAGGGCCGGGAGGGCAACTGCTTTCATAATAAGTGAAGCGTAGCGGGTGATTGCCAGTTGTGCAACAGGAAGGAGCCCACTATGCATCCTAATTATAAAGAATGCGTAGAATAGGCCTCTGATGGAACAGTGCTGCGGAGATAGGCTCCCTTTAATCGTCTTGTGCCAGTAGATGCCTTTCTGTGATCCAGGGGTATGAGGGCGCGACCTTAAAGGCAGCGGAGGGTCTGCCGACTTGCGGAGAATGCCCCCTTGATTTATGGACTGAGCTGTTCATGGAAGCCCCGGTTCTTGATCTCGCCAATGTCCAGAAGACCTACAAGGGCAAGGTCGAGGCGCTGCGGGGTATCTCTCTACGGGTGGCGGAGGGGTCGATCTTCGGTCTGCTAGGTCCCAATGGGGCCGGTAAAAGCACCCTCGTCAAGATCCTCACCACCATTATCCACCCAACTAAATGTGAGGGGACGATGCTTGGGCAGCGTGTGGGTCACAAGGCGACCCTTCGCCAGGTCGGCTACCTGCCTGAGCATGCCCGCTTTCCAGCTTATTTAAATGGGGAGCAGGTCCTCCAGTATGCTGCCGGCCTCGCTGGCGTCAGACTGGACAGTCAACGTCTGGACGATCTCCTTTGCCTGGTTGGGATGAAGGAATCAAGTAAACGGATTCTGAAAACCTACTCCAAGGGTATGGTGCAGCGGATAGGCTTTGCCCAGGCCCTTGTGAATGATCCGAAACTGGTATTCCTCGACGAACCGACAGACGGCATCGACCCGGAAGGGCGTCGTGTCATACGTGAATTAATGCTGAAGCTTCGGGGGGAGGGCCGAACCATATTTGTCAACAGTCATCTTCTTGGAGAGTTGGAGGTTGTCTGTGACTCTCTTGCTATTCTCAAGGACGGAAAAGTGGTCCGGCAGGGCGCCCTTCATGATCTTACCGCGGACACACGCAGGTTTCAGATCGTCACCGCCGGGTCAATCGGGGAAGAGGTGGCGATCCGGTTGCGTAAGGGCGGACTGACAGTGAAAGAAAACAGGGTGGAAGTTCCCGGAGGAGACCCCGAGCCGATCCAGCCCGTGCTAGATGCCCTGCGCTCCGGAGGGGCAGTCATCACCGAGGTGCGTCAGGTGCGGCAATCGCTCGAGGATCTTTTCCTGGAGTCTGTTTCCGAAGCCGGGCAGAAAGGAAATGGGCTGCCATGAATACGTTGGGGATTCTCATTGTCGACTCCTTCCGGATGTTGCGGTCGCAGAAACTATTCTGGATCGTTCTTTGCCTCTCCGGGATGGTGGCTCTGGTTTATGCTTCCGTGGGGTTCAATGAGCGAGGCATATCGCTCTTCTTTGGGTTGTGGACGATCGAGCACGAATTCCTCCAGTGGGGGACAGAAGAAGCCAAGGAGATGTATCTCCTGATCTTCACCAATGCGGTCGTCCCCTACTGGCTCGGTTTGTTGGCGGTAGTTCTTGCTCTCATTTCCTGCGCTTCAATCTTCCCAGAATTCACACGTAAAGGATCGGTTGACCTCGCCCTTTCCAAGCCCCCACGACGAAGCACGCTTTTCGTGGGAAAGTATTTTGGAAGTCTCCTGTTTGTCTTCCTGCAGGTCTTTCCTTTCACGGTGATCGTATTCCTGTCCTTTGGCATTCGTTTTGGAGAGTGGAGCGTAAGGCTCTTCTGGGCGGTGCCCCTGGTGGTCCTCGTCTTCAGCTTCGTGTATGCGATCCATGTTCTCGTCTCGGTCTGGTCAGGATCCACGGTTCTTGGCCTTCTGGCCGCCTTTCTGGTGTGGGGAATATCGGTGCTCGCTGAATGGACTGAAGCTATCATTTATCAGTTTGCCTACACCGTGCCCCAGGCCGGCATGAAGGCCGACTGGATTGAAGGCGGGGTCGACGAGGTCGAACCCGAGGAAAACGCGGGAGAGGTGATGGTCGGACTCCACCGGGGTATAGATTGGGCCCGCACTGTGCTCCCTAAGACGCGTGCGACAGGTGCTCACATGAGAAATCTTCTGGACGGGGAAAATGATGGCGAAGGCCTGGCGGGGAAGTCTCTTCTCGGATCGCTGTTTGGCAGTTCCTCTGCGGAGGTCCCGGAACATATTCGGGAAGCGGAGAGGCGCGCTGATCAGCGCCATCCGATCTGGAAGGATGTGGGCAGCTCCCTCTTTTACGAGGTGGTCGTGGTGGGCCTGGCGGCCTGGATTTTCTCGCGTCGGGATTACTGAGGGGAAAGCCGGGAAATCCCCGAGAATTTCCACACTGCGGTACGAGAAGTCAGTCACCTTCTTCCTGCTGGAGGGCCTGGTTCCCCGAGATGCTTGCTGATGAAACCCTTCATGTATCCGGAGTTGAAGAATTCCTTCGTGAGTTTCGGGTCCGGGTCATCAGGGATATATAGAGCGTTAACGGGGACAGCTCTCCTTTTCAGGCCTGCAATGGTTTCAGCAATCCTGGGGTCGTAATCGGTGTAATCGGCCTTGAGGGCGAGGATGTTGTGGGCCTCAAACAGTTTCTGGACGCCTTTGTTGTAGCCCATGGACTTATTCACCTGGCAGGTCGCACACCAGGTTGCGGTAAAGTCCACGTAAACGGGTCGCCCGGCCCCGATCGCTTCCTCGACGGCCTCAGGAGACCAGGTCTTCCATTCAAGGCCCTTGGAGGGAGGCTTGGAGGCCCACAGCCCGGAACCACAAAAAAGAATGGTGGCCAGATAACCGATGACCCGGGCGCGTCTGCCCCGGGAAACAACGCACCATCGGCCGTAAACCCACAGGGAAATCCCAACGAAGGTCAGCCCCACTACGATTGGAAGCATCTTGCCGAGGCCAACGTCATTCAGAGAAAGGAACGACCAGAGGAGAAACCCGGTAGTCCCGAAGAGGAGAAAAGCCATGGCCTGCTTGAAGGATTCCATCCATGGACCGGGCCGTGGTAGCTTCTCTACCAGCTTGGGGAAGGCGGAGAGGAGGACATAAGGGAAGGCCAGTCCAAGGGCCATCATCGTGAAGGCGAGGAGGAACAGGACCGGCGACAGGCTAAAGGCCAGGCCGATGGCGACTCCCAGAAACGGGGCAGAGCACGGTGTTGCTACAACGGTGGCAAGCACGCCGGAAAAGAACGATCCGCCGAACCCCTGTTTGTGGGTCAGATTACTGCCTGCACTGGTTGCGGAGGTTCCGATTTCAAAGACCCCGAACATGTTCATGGCAAGAATGAACATGACAAGCATGAGAGCCCACAGGACCCAGGGATTCTGCAACTGGTAGCCCCAGCTGATATCCTGTCCCTCGCTGTGGATGGCCCCTTCCCGCAAGGCGAGAAGGAGTCCGGAGAGAACCCAGAAAGAGAGGAGGACCCCTGCGGCATAAATCAAACCATGGACAAGGATGGTTCTACGGTCCTCGCCCGCCTGCTGCACAAAACCCATGATCTTGATTCCGATGACGGGGAATACGCAGGGCATCAGGTTGAGAATCATCCCTCCCAGGAACATTCCACCAAGGATGGTGAGAAGCTTTGAAAAACTGACAGGGGGACTGACGGTTGCGCCGTATTCTGCCTCCACGATGTAGCCGTGTTCACCGAGAGTGAGGATTCCTCCCAGGGTGCTGGTCGTATTGGAATCGGATTCCTCGTTCCGGGCAATGGTCCAGCGCACTCCGTCCTCTCCGCGGGTCACTACAGGGTCGGACTGGGCATCCATCACCTGTTCGTAATCAAAAAAGTGTATCTTACCCTCCGGGACCGCGTCAGCAGGAGAGAGAAGGATGGATATCTCACTTGCGGTCCTGCTTGCCTGAACCGTGATGTTTTCGGGAAGGGGTTCGGGCAGCATTGCACGAGCTGCAGCAAAGGCCGGGGCGTTGGCTGGGGCAATTGCCGCTTCCGCAGCAACCGGGAGGGTGATCTGACTGGATGCATCCGGCTTCCCGAAGCCCGGTTCCGGGAGGCAATTGTTTTCATCGCAGATCTGCCAGCGTGGCGCGGCGCCGACTGTGACCTGATCTCCCACCCTGAGATTGGATGGAGGGGTCACCTTGAAGAGGTGATAGACGAGCGGTTCATAACCATAGGTTTTTTGCCCGGCAGTGCTTCCGATGTGAGGGACCGGCCACGCGACCCGTGACGCATTAAATCCCGGTGGGAGCTTCCAGTTCGGCTGCAGGGGCATCCCGACGAATCCAGTATTAATGAAGTAGGAGTGCCAGCCGGGAGGATGGGTAAGTTTGATGGCGAGATGGAACGGTTGGCCGGGTGCGATACTTCTGACCTCAGAGAGAAATTCCATCCTGCTCGAACTGCCGGACTGTTCCGCTGCCGCGAAAGGATCAAAGTCGTTTACCTCGCCCGTGACGGGCAAAGAAAACAGAGCGGTGAGAATCAGTGGGAGAAAAAGGGGAGGAAGGGGTCGCATTGTAATTCGGTGTGGGCTCTATTTTACACAACCTGGCTCAAAGAAAAAGCAGCGGGAAGTCCCGCTGCTTGAAAGAGGCTCAGATGATAACGAAAGGTCTAGTAGCCCCGGCGCACGTGCCCTTGCTGCTTGTCCTTTGCGTTTCCGGCCGCGGCACCGGCCGCGCCGCCTACGGCCGCCCCGATCAGAGCGCCGGTGCCGGCATCGCCGTCTCCGACATTGTTGCCGATAATTGCGCCCGCGACGCCGCCAAGGGCTGCTCCGGTAAGAGCTCCGGCCTGTGTGTTTGGCCCGGCGGCACAACTCGCGAAGTGGAGAGAGAGGGCGGCGGCGAGAGTGGTCAGGAGTTTGCTTTTCATGATATGCTGGTGTGGGGTTGACGTTCTTAAGGCATCTTAATCACTTCCGCATTGTGAGGCAACCGAAAGAATCAAGTGGGTTCTCCTTTAGGACGTAGGGGCCGCAGAACTATTCAAAATTTCCCGGACCAATTGCGGCCCGCGATAGATGAACCCCGTATAGAGTTGGAGGAGGGGGGCTCCCGCTGCAAATTTATCCCGGGCATCAGCGGCCGA
>JAKVCR010000074.1 GCA_022448985.1 Roseibacillus sp. | reverse complement strand
CAGTGACAGCAGTGTCGATGCCTTCAGCGGCTTATCCATTGACAACGTCGGAGTCAGTCCGCTTGGAGAGGAGTGATGATGAGGGCCCCCGCGGTTGGGTCACACGGCTGATACTTCGCTGGCAGTTGCCCCATGCAGATCGTTCATACCATGAAATTTGTCCAGTTGGCGGTAGCTCTCGGCCTGTCATTATCTGCGGCCGCGACAGAGAAACCCAACATCTTGTTCATCTTCGCCGATGACTGGGGCTGGGGGGACCTCGGGTGTCACGGTCACCCGTATGTCAAGACCCCGAATATTGATCGCCTTGCGAGGGAGGGCACGGACTTTCACCGGTTCACGGTGGCCAGTGGGGTCTGTTCGCCGAGTCGCACCGCGGTGATGACTGGACACTTTCCCGCCCGTTACAATATTGATGGGCACTTTGCCTGGGTGCCCAGCAATGCCAGACGTAACATGCCCGACTGGCTCGACCCCGGTGCGCCGCTCCTCCCGCGATTTCTGCAGGAAGCCGGTTATGCCACCGCTCATTACGGCAAGTGGCACCTTGCCAATAACATGATTCCCGACTCACCCCTGCCCGGGGCGTACGGTTACGATGCCTACGGTGCATTCAACTGTGCCGGTGAGCAGATGCCTGTGCATGAGGATTCCGCTCATGCGGTTGCTTTCATTGAAAAGGCTGCGGCCGCCGAAAAGCCGTTCTTCGTCAATCTCTGGCTTCATGCACCCCATACGCCGTTCCATACGGTTCCGAAATACGAGTGGCGCTTTCGTCACCTCGAAAATGAGGCCGACCGGATCTACGCGTCCGTGCTGTCTCATGCGGATGACAGGGTGGGGCAGGTTCTTGACGTCCTCGATCGACTGGGGATCGCCGACAATACGCTTGTCATCTTCAGTTCCGACAATGGTCCTGCGCGGGCACCGGGCCCGACGAAGCTGGAGCTCATGTATGACACGGCAACGGGTGCGGGATGGGGTATTGGAGCGGCAAAGGGAGTCACGGGTGGGCGTCGAGGCTACAAGGCCGCGTTGTTTGAGGGAGGCATCGGGGTCCCTTTCATTGCCCGATGGCCAGGCAGGATCGCAGCGGGGAAGGTTGACAAGCGGTCGCTCATCTCGGCGGTTGATCTATTGCCTACCTTCTGCGAGGTCGCCGGGGCGGAATTACCCGATTCCTACGTGCCTGATGGCGTGAACATCGTGGAGGTGCTCCGGGGGAAGGAGATGCCCAGCCGGGGAAAACCGCTGTTCTGGAAATCCAGTGCGCGCTGGCCAGCGCCAAGGACTCGCCCGGATCACTGGGTATCATATGCAGTGGTGCATAAGGACCGGAAACTGGTCAGCAACAGGGATGGCAGCCATCTCGAGCTCTATGACATTGCCGCAGATCCTTATGAGAAGAGGGATTTGAAGGGTTCGGAGCCAGAAGTGGTTGCTGCCCTTCAGGGGTTGCTGGAGGAGTGGAAGGCGACCCTGCCTGCGAGGCCATCAGGCAATGTGTTTTCGAGCGAGCGCGCGCAGGAAAGGCAACCGGGGAATCCGTGATCCCCGCAGGGCGTGCCTGCATCAGAGGAGAACCAGCCTTTACTCCCAGAACACCCGGTCGAAGTGCAGGCCGTAGACCTGTGCGTCGGCTGTGAGTTCGAAGCGCAGGGTCACCGGTTTGGACACGTGCTCTTTGAGGCTGAATCCGTCAGTCCATTCCACGAGTGACCGTAACTTCAGACCGTTTGCGAGGGGCTTGCTGGTATTGAGGAGCGCGCCGTTCTCGTCAAAAAGGGATACATTAACGGTACCTGATCCGGGATGGCAGGAGATCTTCATCTCCTTGCCCGGGAGGCTGAGTTTGCTGGTAAGGACGTGGCCGGGGCGGTCGGGATCCTGCAGGCGGTAGCTCGTGCGTATCCCCAGAGGTAAATGCTTTGGCACCTGGTTGTCGCTGACCGCGAAAGGGCCCGCGTTCTCTACGGATCTCACGAAGGGAGGATTCTGCACCATGAGGTACTCGTGGCGCGGGGGAAGGACAAAGCGGTCATCGGAAGGGCCGATGCTGGCGGTGTCACTGCCCGGGGAAGAAACCCCGTCGAAGGCAAAGCCAAAGACCTCGGCTCCTCCCTGCAACTGAAACTGGACCTGGACGGTCTCGCCGACCCATTCATCGATAGGGCCGTCCTGCCAGTTGTCGATGATCCTGTCCCGCTGGTAGGACCCCGTCAGGGCGTGGGTATCACGAAGGCGGGTGTCGCTTTCGTCCATGATTGCGAGGTGAAGCGATCCTCCCTCTGGAACATGGTAGCTTACCTTCATCTTCCCGGAAGGGAGAACCAGGCGCCTCGTTACCACCTGGCCGCTCTCGGCACCTTTTTTCAGGCGATATCCCCGCGGGCTGTCCTTCAAGCCCTGCTCTCCGGTAGTGAATGCCTCGGCATTCTCGGTGGAATACAGGAGGTCCTGGTCGGCGAAGCGGTAGGTGCTGCGCTTGCTGAGGACCAGCTCGGGTTCTCCGGCATCGAGGAGCCAGGCCATGTTGAAGCGGGCCATCCAGTCCTTGCCGGCGAGTAGGTAGATGAATCCCTCACTGGGCGTGCCCTTGCGCCCCTGGGTCATCCAGGTGTAATTGCCCGGGCCGCGTTTGATGAGCCGGTTGAGTGGCCAGGTTTTCCCTCCATCGAAACTCACCCAGACCCGGATGTTTTTCCGCCCTGCCAGGTTCGCAGAGGGAGAGCTGAAGAGGAGAATGTCAGCGTCGTCCCGGTCCAGTCGCAGGAGACCGGCCTTGCACCCGTAAACGTCGGGCGGGCCATCGAAAAGTTCGTCATCCTGATGGAGATCGCGCCAGGTCTCGCCGCTGTCATCGCTGAATGCCACCCAGCGGTTTCCCTTCCGGGTGTGTGTGCGGGAGTTAAGGTAGATCGTGCCATCGCGGAGTTCGGCCAAACCGGATTCCCCGGTGCCGTCGAGGGGAAAGGGGGTGCTCTGGTGCCAGGTCTTCCCATGGTCGTCGCTGTAGACGGCGTTGGTGTAGCCCTTGCCCTCCTCATGCTTACGGTAGTTCGGCATGACCCGGGATGGCACGAGGAGGCGCCCCTTGTGAGGGCCGTGCCGGAGGGTGATACCTGAATCGCAGGCGGCATTGGGGATGGAAAGGAATCCACGGGAATCCTTCGTGAAGTTAATCTTCTCCAGCGTCCAGGTCCTGCCGTGATCCCTGCTCTTGTACATCGAGGCGGCCGGGTGCAGGGCGGTCAGGAAGATCATGATCTCGCCGGTGGTCTCATCCACCACGGAGGTGCCGAGGGTGGCGATGCGGTGATGTTTGTCATTGCCCCATCCCTTGCCGTCGTAGGGTCCGATCCCGAGTTTCTCGACGTCCAGCTCGATGGGCTTTCCAAGAAGTTCGTGGTCGCTCCAGGTGGCTCCTCCATCCATGGAGCGTTTGAGGTAGATCTTGCTGCCACGGCGTTTGTCCGGGTGCGGGTCACCCTGGAGGCTGAACATGAGCACCGTTCCGTCCATGGCTACATCGAGGACACCGTAGACATTGTCCTCGTCCCGGATTTCAAAGAACGGTTTTGCTTCCCCGGCAAGCTCCCTGGTTTCCTCCGGTGTTGGAAATGTAACCGGTTCGCGGGCAATACCGTGGGGTCCCCAGATGAGGAATGGGAGTGCAAGCGTGCCCCCCCGGAATATCTTGATGAAGGTGTTCATGGCTGCGCGAAAGTGTTTAGGGAAGAGGCTCCGCCCGGGCAAGGCCGGGAGGGGTGCCTTGACGAAAAAGCTGATAGCTGTCAGACCATCGTCCTGAATCAACTGAGAAGAGATGACTGCTGCGAAAACACTTCTGGCCGTGCTGGTAACCCTCTCCATTACGGGCCGCATCTGGGCCTCGGAGGCTGCGGCACAGGCTCCCACCTTCCGGTTTGTCGAATCCAACGGGATCCGATTGCACGTGGCTGAGCAGGGCGAGGGGCCACTGATCGTGCTCTGCCATGGATTCCCCGAGTCATGGTATTCATGGAGGCACCAGATCCCTGTGCTGGCCAAGGCGGGTTATTACGTGGTTGCTCCCGACCAGCGTGGTTACGGGAAAAGCGACAAGCCCCACGAGATTGAGGAATATAATATTTTCAAGCTGACTGGGGATATCATTGGCCTGGTTCAGGCCCTGGGCAAGAAGGAGGCCATCATCATCGGCCATGACTGGGGTGCCCCGGTGGCGTGGTACTGTTCCCTGCTGAGGCCGGATCTTTTCAGGGCCCTGGTGCTTTTAAGCGTTCCTTACTCGCCGAGAGGAGGGGGAACGGTTCCGCCGATCGTGGCTGCGAAGGCGGCCGGCAAGGTAAGCGGCAGGGAGTTTTACCAGGTGACTTTCCAGGACCCCAGCCGGACGGAAGCCGTGTTTGACAAGGATCCAAGGGGCACCCTCACTTCGATGCTGATCGGCGCCTCGGGCGATGCGAAGTCCGGAGCCGGATGGAATCCCTGGTCAAAGCCGGGTAAGCGGTCGACCCGGCCCCAGGCTCCGGTGCAACTTCCTGGCTGGCTGACCAGATCCGACTTGGATTTCTATACTACCCAATTTGAACAGTCCGGGTTCCGAGGGGGGTTGAACTGGTATCGCAACATCGATTTCAACTGGCTGCATACGGGGTTTCTCATGGGTGCGAGGATTTCCCAGCCCACGCTCTTCGTGGCTGGAGAGCGTGATGGGGTCCTCAAGTTCATGGGGGGTGCCTACGAGAAGCTGGAGGAGAACGTCCCGCGCCTTTCCAGGAAAGTCCTCATTCCGGGCAAGGGGCACTGGATTCAGCAGGAGGATCCACAGGAGGTGAACCGCCTGATCCTTGAATTCCTGAAACAACTGTAACAGGAATCACTCCTGTGGTCGCCTTCTGCTGTCCCGTGCGGTATAAGACATGGCCCATGGAGGCCACGACGTAACGTATGAGGACGCGACTCGCTTCAGGAATCATGACCCTTGTGCTCGTGGGTTCCCCGGTTGGCCCGGCAGCTCAGGCAACGACGGCCTTTCTTGAAAGATATTGCGTGCAGTGTCATGGAGCCGGGAAGCAGAAAGGGAAGGTGACCCTGCATGACCTGGGGACGAATTTCAGCGATTCCGGTACCGCGGACCGCTGGATCGAGATTCTTGGGCAACTCACCACCGGAGATATGCCTCCCCAGGAGGCGGAGAATATACCCGGGACGTCCGAGCGAAGCGAGATGATCGAGTGGATCGAGGAGGGACTGAAGCAGTCTGGTCGCGATCATGCATACCGGAAGAAGTTGTTAGCTCCGGAATACGGGAACTGGGTCAATCACGAGAAATTGTTCTCTGGTGAAATCAGGACCCCGCCGTTTTCGCCATCCCGGATCTGGCGTCTCAGTCCCGAGATTTTCAAGCGCAAGGGATTCGGCCGTGCCCGCAGCCCCTTTACCTACATTACCCCGCAAAAGGGAATTCGGGATTACTCTGCCATGTCCCAGGTTGACCAGAGCACGGTGCAGATGATCCTCATCAATACCGGGCAATTTCTAGAGCAAAGGGAGAAGAATGGGGAATTCGGGGACTTCACCAAGGTCGAGGGCATTCCCCCGGACGAAGTTCTCCAGCGGAGGGTGTCCCAGGAGTTCCGACGAATCATCGGGCGGGTTCCTTCGGAAGCCGAGGGAGATAAGTATCTCGCGTTCCTGAAGAAGAACATCGCGGCGGGTGGAAATCTCGAGGGTCTCAAGACTACCATCAAGGCGATCTTCCTGAGTCCCGAAGCGATTTACCGGATGGAGTTCGGCCTGGGAAAAACAGACGAACACGGGCGGCGACATCTCTCCTCGACCGAGATTGTCAATGCCCTCGCCTACGCCCTGACAGACGACCTCGCGGAACGATCCCCGCTCCTGTGGGATGCCTATGAGGCAGATCAATTGAAGGACCGGGGGGATGTCAGGAGGGTGGTGCGGGAGTTATTGGAGAAGCAACTTGGAGGCGGGCGCTGGTCTGATCCCGCGCTTCCTCGGATCATGCGATTCTTCGAGCAGTATTTCGGGTTCGACCGGGTGGGAGATGTCTTCAAGGACAATGACCGGCGGAGACGTGAGGCAATCCCGCAGTGGAATCCACAGTATCTCGTGCACGATGCGAGGATGATCATCGAGAATGTCCTTCGCAGGGACAGGGATGTGATTGCGGAACTTCTCACCACCAATGAATACTTCGTGGCTCACCCCGGTGATAATGACTACGCTAGGGAATTTTACGACGAGAGGGTGAAGGAAGTGATGCACCCCGACTATGTGAACCGGCAGGTCGCCAAGGCCGAAGAGGAATACCGGAACCGGAAAAAGCCGGATCATGTTCCTTCTGCGGAGTGGGAGAAGCGCCGCGGAATATTTCTGGAGGAAAGGCGGAAGAGAGCGCAGCAGGCGGTGAAACTTTTCAGCAATGCCCTCGCCAGGGGAATCAATCCTCATCCTGACTTTCCCTTTTCGGACCGGTCCCGCGGGCTCTCAGACCTGATTTACATCACTGCTTATAACCTCCCGGAGTCGGGAAGGTCCGAGGACCAGAGGTGGAACTGGCCTGTCGAACAGCCATTCGAAATGCCAGCCGACCAGAGGGCCGGGCTGTTGACCCACCCGGCGTGGCTGGCTGCCTGGTCGTTGAATGACGGGAACGATCCCATTCACCGGGGAATCTGGGTTCTGGAAAAGCTCCTTGCTGGCAAGCTTCAGGACCTTCCCCCGGATGTCGACGCGAAGGTTCCCATCAATCCGCACCAGACCTTGCGGGAGCGGATGGAATTACTCCGCGAGGAGCGCTGCTGGAATTGCCACCACAAGATCAATCCGTTGGGGGAAACCTTTGAGATCTTCGACGACTGGGGGCGCTACCGGACCCATGTCTATTTTGGTGAGGACGGAAAAATCGTCACTCGTCGAGATCAGAAGTTCGAGGCACTCCTTGAGCAGGGAAAACTGACTCCCCGGAAGATTAATGCCACTGGAGCAATCGCAGGCACTGGAGATCCCGGGGTCGACGGGAAGGTTGAAAATGCAATTGAAATGCTTCACCGCCTTGGGCGCTCGGAGCGGACCCGGCAGTCGTTTATCCGGCACCTTTTCCGCTACTTCATGGGACGAAATGAAATGCTGAGTGATTCCAGGACCCTGATCGAGGCTGAACAGGCCTATCTTGCCGGCGAGGGCAGCTTCAAGGAGTTGGTCGTTTCCCTGCTTAGTTCGGATTCTTTTCTCTATCGCCGCTGAGGAATGATGCTCTTAATGACCCCTGGTCGCGCAGAAAAATGATTCAAAAACGTCGTCAATTTCTCAAGGGTGGGGCCAGCCTGGCCATGGTGCCCTTTCTCCGCTCCCTGCAGGCCCAGGCGACCGGGCAGCAAGGGGCACTGCCGAGGCGATTCGTCTTCGTGGTGAAATCCTCGGGGATCGACAAATATAACCTCGTTCCAGACGGACTGGAGAACCACTACGTCAGTCTGGATGACGGAAGCAAACTGGGCAATACGGCGAGGAGGCTGGGCCCGATGGTCGATGTGGCCCTGTCCGAGCACAAACTTCCGGAAAAACTCTCGCGGCTGGAAGCGTTCAAGGATCGCCTTACCATTATCCAGAGCCTGTCGGGGGAGGGGTTCAGCGGAAATCATACGGCAGGTTATGGCGCCCTGTCCTGCCACAATTCGGAACGGGTTGCGGTGGCCCCGACAATTGACTGCCTGCTCGGGAAACATCTCTCAACCGGACCTTACCCCATCTACGGCATGGCGACTAACGGCAGGCTCCTGGAGGGTGGTTCCAGACTCGACGAGAGTTACTGCTATCCCAACATATCAGCTTACAAGGCGGGGATGCCTGTTCCCTTCCAGGCGTCTCCACGCAAGGCTTTTGTTGAGCTTTTCGGAGCCTCTGTTGCTCCTCCGGAACAGCTCGAACGGGAGTTGGCGCTGGGTGGGAACCTGATGGACTTTCTCGCTGGCGATGCGAGGCGGATCGAGAAACAGTTGTCCACTGAGGACAGGGAGCGATTCGGACTCTACCTGAATTCCTTTGAGGAGCTCCAGAAAGTGGAGAGTAAGAAAGCGGCCCTTGCGGGGCGGATCAAGAAATTCGCCCCGGAGCCTGGTGATCATTATGATTCGATGAAGCCGAAGCACCGTATTGAATCCTATTTTGAATTAGCGGCTGCCTCGCTGATTACGGGTCTTACTCATGTCATGACGGTGCGACCTGATACCCTCGGCGTCGAGTACAGCGAACTCGGCATTTCGAATTCGGTTCATGCGCTCGGGCACTTGGGCGACAGCAAGGCCACCAACGGGATGACCGGTCACGAAGCCCGGGCGGCGGTGGAGCAGTTGCATCTCGAGGGAATCGCGGGCATGGCCGAGAAGCTTGACCGTGTTCCCGAGGGAGACGGCACCATGCTGGATAACACGCTTATTGTCTACCTGTCCTGTTCCGGTGGAGATCACCATGGCGGACAGGCTGACTGGCCGTTTCTCCTTCTTGGAGGAATGGCGGACAAGCTCAGGATGGGACGTTATCTCGAGTTCCCCAAATACCGGGAGCAAGGACATCGTACCATCGGCAACCTCTACCTTTCCTTCATGCAGGCCGCTGGGATCCAGCCACCCGACTCCTTTGGACAGCCGGATGCGAACCTCAAGGATCTCGACCTCACCGGAACCTTGTCCGAACTGATGGCCTGATGGCTTTCTCCCGGTTCAGCCTCCTGCGAACCACACTTACTGAAAAACATATGAGGATACGAATGACTTTCATCGGGATGCTGTGCGCCCTGGCTGCAATCTTTCCGCTGGCAGGGGCTGAGAAGCCCAACATCATCTTCATCCTGACGGACGATCTCGGGTATGGGGACGTGGGAGTTCTCTTCCAGAAGCAACGGGAGGGGGTCCAGGTCCAGACCCCGGAGCTGGACGAGATGGCCGGGGCCGGAACGATCCTGAACCGGCATTACTGTCCCGCCCCGATCTGTGCGCCGTCCCGGGCCTCCCTGATCACGGGGATGCACCAGGGGCACACCAATGTGCGCAACATGCAGTTCGACAAGGCCATTGAGGATAACTGGAACTTTGCCAATACCCTGCAGAAGGTGGGATATCACACCATTCACCTTGGCAAATATGGTCTGCAGGGCTGGGGGCATACCCCGGAGAAATGGGCCGGCTACCCAACCAAGCGGGGCTTTGACTACTTCTACGGTTACGTCCGGCACGTGGACGGGCACCAGCATTATCCCGCCAATGAGTGGGCTCTCGGGGATAACAAGTCCCACCAGGGTAAAAAGCAGGTCTGGGAAAATAATGAGGAAGTCTCGGCCGGCCTTGATAAGTGCTACACCACCGACTTGTGGACGGCCAAGGCCAAGCAACTGATCATCAGCGAGACAAGGGAGAATCCCGGGCGTCCCTTCTTCATGTTCCTGTCCTACGATACGCCGCATGCCGCGCTGCAGCTGCCCACGGTGGCCTATCCCGCGGGGAAGGGCGTCAAGGGTGGGCTCCAGTGGCTGGGAAAGCCGGGAAAAATGATCAATACCGCGGAGGGAACCATCGATGACTATCGGGATCCTCATTATACGGGAAAGGGTCTGACGGACCTGGCGGAGCGCTTTGCCACCTCGATCACCCGGATCGATCATTGCGTGGGTGATCTCCTGCAGACCCTGAGGGATCTCAAGATCGACCGGAAGACGATCGTGGTTTTCTCCTCGGATAACGGACCGCATCGCGAGTCCTACCTGAAGGGTAAACGGTGGAGCCCCACGGTCTTTGAATCGGCGGGCAACTTCAAGGGCTCCAAGGGATCCTCTCATGAGGGCGGCCTGCGGGTTCCCACCTTCGCGTGGGGTCCCTCGATCATCAAGGGGGGGCAGAAGTCAGACCGACCTTCCCAGTTTCACGACTGGATGGCTACCTTCTGCGACTACGCCGGAGTGCAGACGCCAGCCAGGATCGACGGGGTGTCCCTTCGTCCAACCCTCAGCAAGGAGGGCAGGCAAAGGGATGGGGTTGTCTACGTGGAGTTCAACAACCAGCAGGGGCTCTACCTGGACGGATACAAGGGCCTGCGGCTCAAGGCCACGGATCACTCGGTTGACTTTGAGATTTACGACACCATCAAGGATGAGCCGGAGGCCCGGAACCTCGCAGGCACCAGTGAGGAATTCAAGCGCCTGCAACAGCGCATGAAGGATGAGGTGCTCCGGCTTCGGATGCCGAACAGGCATGCCAAGAAGGC
>JAKVCR010000073.1 GCA_022448985.1 Roseibacillus sp. | reverse complement strand
AGTTCCTGGAATTCATCCCCCGCTGCGATACACCGCACCACGCCATCGGCATCGACACAGAAGATCTTCTTCCCGTCACTCACGGGCGACCCGAAGTAGGTTGCGCCCCCGATGCGCTTCCGCCAGATCACTTTCCCGGTCTGGTGATCGAGACAGGTTCCGATGCCCTTGTCTTCCCACAGGTAGACCCGGTCTCGAATCACGATCGGGCACGGGATGTGCGGGACATTGCGCTCAATCCGCCACACTTCGCTCAGCTGGCCATCCTTGAGCTTCATCGCCACGGCGTGCTTCGGCTCGTTGGTGAACCCACAAGTCCCGATGATGAGGTCGCCCGCCATGACCGGTGAACTGACGGCCCGCTCCTTCTTCTTCAAATTGAATACGCTGACATCACTCAGGACTTTGCCGCTTTTCGGGTTCACTGCAGTGAAGCCATGCTGCCAGTTCGTGAACACGAGGGTTCCGTCCCGGGCCACCACTGGCACCGAGTAACTCAATCGCACGCTTTTGCGCGGAATCTCCCATCGCTTCCGCCCTGTCCTCTTATCCACCGCCACCAGGCTGCTCTTCCCATCCTGGTCGTTATTGACCACCACCAGGTCACCGTGAACCATCGGAGAGGCTCCAAAACCGTGCCCTCCCTTGATCGGTCCGAGATCCGCCTGCCAGACCTGCTCCCCGTCGTGAGTCAGGGCGGTCAGGGTGAGCTGCTCCCTTGTTCCCCAGGTCAGGTAGACGTTTTCGTCGTCAACTGTTGGGGTGGTTGAGGCCGGGGAGTTGAAGCGATGCCCCTTGAACTTCGCGGTCTGGTAAGATTTCTGCCACAGGATCCTGCCATCTTTGGCATTCACCGCGACAACAGTGCGCGCGCTCGTCCCGGGATCCCCGCAGAGCAGGAAGATCCGCTCCCCGGCGATGGCCACCGAACCATGTCCAACCCCCGGAAGATCAATCTTCCAGATAAAATCATCAGCCTTCCAACTTGCTGGAATGTCTGCACTCGCCACCACACCCTCACCATTCTTACCCCGGAAACGCGGCCACTCCGGTTCGGCAGCCCACGAAGAGAAGGCTTGGGCGAGTAAAAGGGTGATGGGCGCCAGCGTCCGGACCATGTGGGACCCTACCGCTTCCATTTCGATAATCCAACCTGGGATCAATCAAGGGCCAGCTGGAACCAGTCGATCAGTCCCCTCAAGGGGATCAGGCTCTGGAGTTTTATTGGGTAGATTCTGTCAATTGCACCCTCACCGGACATTTCTGTGCTTCCTTAGATTGCTGTTTCAGCCTGGTGCCCCGAGTTTGATCGATACTTGTGGCTTCGTTGCTTTGAGCGAGTTTCTCCTGTCGCCTCGCAGAGGGTTCGCAGGTATCTTGTCTTTCTTCGATCGGCTTCACCCCCCCTGCCCATGAAGTTTTTCTTCCTTCGCGCCCTCCTCGCACCCGCTACCGCGGTGATGGTCTCGCAGTCTGCCCCGGCGGCCGACTTTCATCCCATCTCCTCTGTTTCGACTTCTACCGGGGGAGATCTCTGGCCGGTTTCGAATCTGATCCAGGGGCCCGGGCTGGGGTTTGGAGGCAGCGAGCCGCATGATCAGCTGGGAAGCGGATCGAATTCCCGTTGGGTCACCGCCGCACCGGGCGGCAGTTCGTCCGATTACCTCGCGGTGGCAGGGGTGCCGGTCCTGGTCTTCGATCTCGGGAGCGATGTCGCCCTCTCCGAGATCAGCGTCTGGGGGTACTCGACCACCAATGCCAATGGCGTGAGTCGCTTCAGTGTGCGCTTTGCTACCGCGGCAGAAGGGACGGGGAATTTCGGATCGTCGATCTCGATCAACCCGACGTTCAATCCCGTGATCGGGGTCACCGCCCGGCAGAGTTTCTCCCTTGGTCAGTCCGTGATGGCGCGCTACGTCGAGATGTCCTGCGAGGATAATTTCTATTCGAATGGCGGTGACGGACCACCACCGGGAGGGGATCGCGTCGGGTTGGGGGAGGTCGCCTTTGAAATTGTCGCCCCCCCCACCGGTCCTCTCATCGATCTTCCTGCCAATGTCGGCCTGGATCTCGATGGCTCGGTGCAGACCTTCGATATTCCGATTGGCAACCTCGGAGCGACCCAGGCCCTCACCATCAACGGAATCTCGTTCACGGGAGCCCATGCAGGAGCCTTTTCCGAGTTGTCTGCACCCGTATCCCTGGCACCGGGAGGTAATGGCATCATCCAGGTTATCTTTAACCCAACCGGCCTCTCCGGAACGATCTCAGCCGGCCTGCGGGTGCAGAGCACTGATCCGGACACGCCTACTGTGGTTGTGGGCTTGAGCGGCTTTCTCCACGATCCGAAACTGGTGGTCGCGAGCAGTTATGACTTCGGACAGTTCGCCGTCGGGGAGGGAGTTCAGGAGGGGTCCTTGCCCCTCTCAAACGGGGGCGGAGGACAGACCCTGACTCTCTCCAACATCTCCATTGGCGGTGCTGACGCCAATCATTTCACGGTCCCCGCCGCTCCCGCCAATCTCCTGCCCCTTGCGGCCGGATTGATCAGCTTGAGGTTCGATCCGCTCGGCGAGGAGGGCGAATTCGAGGCCCAGCTCACCATCATCTCGAATGATGCGGGCGATTCCACCGCAGTGGTGAATCTCACCGCCCGGGTGGGTGATGTGATCCCGGACTCCGGAGTGCGCATTAACGAGTTCATGGCCAGCAATGGGCTTGCCCTGGACGATGGCGATGGCAACTCCTCCGATTGGATTGAAATCTACAATGCCGGTCCCGGAGTCGCCGATCTCACCGGGTGGCACTTGACCGATGAGGCAGACAATTTGGAGAAGTGGCGGTTCCCAGCCAACACTGCCATCCCTGCGAACGGCTATCTGCTTGTCTTCGCATCCGGCCAGAACAGCGATGACCATGTCGACGCCGGCGGGTTCCTTCACACCAACTTCCGCCTGGGCACGGGCGGCGAATATCTCGCCCTCGTGAAGGGAGACGGAGCGGCCATCGTAACCGAGTTTGCTCCGCTCTTTCCTCCTCAATTCAATGATGTTTCCTATGGAACCTTCCAGGCGGGCGGCGCTTCCTACAATCTTATCGGGAGTTCCGATGCCGAGGTATTGATTCCCACCAATGGATCGCTGGGGAACACCTGGCAGGTCGATTCCTTCAATCCCGGTGTGGGCTGGATCTCCGGCACGGGGCAGGGCGTGGGATACGTTACCGGGCAGGACTACGACCAGTACATCACGACTGATGTGCAGAGCGAGATGCGGAACAACGGAACCTCGGCTTTTATCCGCCTTCCCTTCACCCTGGCGGATGCCTCGACCGTGACGGCGCTTTCATTGTCCTTCCGCTATGACGACGGATTCGTGGCCTATCTCAACGGCAGTGAGATTGCCAACCGCAACGCGCCGGACCTGCCCGTCTGGGACGACACTGCCGATGGCAACGTCAATGAGAATGCAAACTCTGAGACCATCGACGTCTCGGCATTTCTTGGCGACCTGCAGAATGGCGATAACGTATTTGCGGTTCACGGGCTGAACCGTTCCCCGGGCAGCTCAGATTTTCTGGTCGACGTTTCACTCGAAGCCAGCATCCCGGGCAGTGGACCATTGTCCTTCGGCTATCTCAGTTCTCCGACGCCGGGTCTTCCCAACTCGGATTCCACCACTCCCGGGCCCGTGATCCAGAATGTTTCCCATCTTCCTGCGCAGCAGCCGCTCTCGCTGCAGAATGTCGTGGTGACTGCCGAGATCGCGCCCAGGCTCGCTGCGGTTACGACGGTTAATCTGGTCTATCGGGTCGACTTCGGCGCGGAGGTTGTCATTCCGATGACGGCCGACGCGGGCAGCTATGCCGCCACCATTCCGGCGTCGGTCTACCGATCGGGGGATATGGTGCGCTGGTATGTAAGCGCTTCTGATGTGGATGGAAATGTCGGTCGCGCGCCCGTCTTCCTCGATCGCACGGGCAATAACCAATCGCCGGAGTATTTCGGCACGGTGATCCGGGATGCCCGCCTTGCCTCGTCGTTGCCCATCTTCCAGTGGTTCGCGCAAAGCGAGTCGTCCGCCAACACGCGCAGCGGGACGAGGGCCTCGGTGTATTTCGACGGAAGATTCTATGATAATATCTTTGTCCGGAAACGTGGTGGAGCGACCAACGGGAGTTCCCAGAAGTTCGACTTCAACAAGGGGGATGGCCTCTACATCAACAGCGAAATGCCCTCGGTGGGCGAGATCAATATGAACGCGCGGGGATCCGACAGCACCTACGTGCGGCAGACTCTGGCCTTCGAGGCCTGCCAGGCGGCCGGGAACGCGGGTTGCAATTCGGCTCTTTGGTACATGCAGCTGAACGGGGCCTTCGACCGTATCGGCGTTTTCATTGAACAGGTGGATGAAGACTTTCTCACCCGCAACGGATATGATCCGGACAGCGATCTCTACAAGTTTGTCCAGCGGAGCAACTTGAACCCGGTGTTCTTCGACACCATCACCGGGATCGAAAAGAAGACCGGCGACAAGAACGATTTTACGACCGTGCAGAATCTGGTCGGCGGCCTCAATCGGAGAACCAGCACTGCGCGCCGCCGTTACGCCATAGATAACCTGGACCTGCCCCAGGTTGTGAACTATCTCGCCGTGCGCTCGATCACCCAGGATGCCGACGATGTCCGCAAGAACTTTTACGGCTACATCGACAACCGGGGCGATCAGCGGTGGCGAATCTTCCCGTGGGACAAAGACTGGACCTTTGGCGTGACCGGAGACGGTGGCACACACCTGCCGCATCCCTTTTTCGGGGACCAGGAACACGCCAAGCAGAATGCGAATCAATGGAACGTTCTCTACGATGTTCTCTTCGAGGAAACCACCACCCAGCGCCTCTACCTGCGTCGCCTGCGTACGGTGATGGACGAGGTGCTGCAGTCGTCCGCCACTCCGAGGGGGCGGCGCTATTTCGAGAACCGCGCAGCGGAGATCATTGCCCCGGCCAGTCCGCCGCTGAGTTCCAATATCTCATCGATCAACAATTACTTGAACAGCCGGCGCAACGTGCTCTTCAATAATTACCCCGGCCTGATTCCGGCTTCGCAGGTGGCGAATCCCGATATCCGCATCAGCGCCGCGGAACATAATCCGGTTTCCGCCAATCAGGACGAAGAGTATATCGTCCTGACCAATCACGAGACGACCGAGATCGACATTTCCGGGTGGAAGCTCACCGGGGGTGTGGAGTTCACCTTTGCCCCGGGCACGGTCATCGAGCGGGGGGGCGACCTCTACCTCTCTCCGGACACGCTCGCCTTTCGTAATCGGGCGACTTCCCCAACCGGAAACGAAGAGCGCCTCGTGGTGGGGCCTTACGCCGGCCATCTCTCCAATTTTGGAGAGGCTCTCAACCTCCTGAACACTGCGGAGGTTGTCGTTTCAGCCTTCCAGACTCCGGTCAATCCCAGCGATCCGCAACGCTACCTCGTGGTTAGTGAGCTCATGTATCATCCAGCTGATCCCAATCCTGATGCCGAATTCATCGAACTGATGAACATCAGCGATTCCGTGACGGTGGATTTGAGCGGAGTGCATTTCACCGCCGGCATTGATTACACCTTTCCCGGTGGAACTACGCTGGCCCCCGGGGCACGCATCGTGGTTTCCTTTCCCGATTTCCAGAATGGTTCCCGCCTCAACAATGGCAGCGATCGCATCAAGCTGGAGGATGCCACCAGTAGCACCATCCGGGAGTTTACCTTCGACGACGAAGCGCCCTGGCCGACCGGTCCCGACGGTGGTGGGTTCAGCCTGGTCTTGAGAACCCCGGCCGGCAATCCCGATCACAATGACCCCGCAAACTGGCGGGAGAGCACCCGGGTGGGGGGCAATTCCGGCAGCAGCGATGCCGTTTTCTTTGCCGGGAATCCCAATGAGGATCTCGACCGCGATGGACTTGGCGCCTTGCTGGAACACGCGACGGGTTCATCGGACCAGGTCCCCAATGGCAGCCCGGTCACCCTTGCAACCACTGGGGACGGTCGGTTCACGCTCACCCTGCAAATGAACCAGGCCGCCGACGACGTGACCCATCGGGTCGAACTCTCAAGCGATCTCGTCAACTGGACCGATGCCAGCGCCGGATTTTCCCTGCTCTCGTTCACTAATCACGGGGATGGGACTGTCACTCTGACTTATCAAAGCGGCCCTGGACTGGTGAGCGCATCAGTGCCCCGGCGCTTTGTCCGGGTCGGGTTCTCCCGCGCGCCCTAGGTCAGCCCACCCTATAGTTTTCTTGCGGTCCGGGCTGGATTGGGCGAACAAGGGGATATGTCCAAGCAAACATCTTTGAACCGACGGGGATTTCTCAAGGGGAGCACGGGGGCGGGTCTCCTGATCTGCAGCAGCCAGGTGGCCTTCGGCTACAAGGCGAACGAAAAACTGAACGTGGCCTGCATCGGGGGTGGGGGACAGGGGGTAAGCAACACCCGCGGGGTTTCCGGGGAGAACGTAGTGGCGGTTTGTGACGTCGATGAGAAACGTGCGGCCCAGATGTTGAAGCAGTATTCTGGGACGAAGCGTTACAAGGACTTCCGGCTGATGCTTTCGGAGATGGACAAGGAAATCGATGCAGTAGTTGTCTGTACCCCGGATCATACCCACGCGGTGGCTGCCGTCGGAGCCATGAAGCAGGGCAAGCATGTCTATTGCGAGAAGCCCTTGACCCGGACAGTTCACGAGGCCCGGATGATGCGCCTCACCGCTGCCAAGCACAAGGTGGTGACCCAGATGGGCAACCAGGGGTCGGCATCGGAAGGCGTGCGTCGGGCTACCGAATGGGGCGCGGCTGGCACGGTGGGACCTGTTGAGAATGCTTATCTCTGGGTAAGTGATGGTAGCGCTACCATGACCCGTCCCAAGGATACCCCCGCAGTCCCCAAGAATCTCGACTGGGATCTCTGGCTCGGACCGGCGTCTGAGCGGCCCTACCACCCCAGTTACCTTCCCTTCATCTGGAGAGGCTGGCGGCATTTCGGGAGCGGCAGCCTCGGGGACATGGGGTGCCACACCGGGAATTTCCTCTTCCGTTGCCTGAAGCTTGGAAAACTCTGGGAGCCGGGGGGCTCCAGCAAGGCCAAGCGAATCCGGATTGAAGGCGAGGCCACCGGGGTTCATGCGGAAGGCTATCCTGCCTCCACCCGGGTGCATTTTCATATTCCCGCGCGTGGGGATCTGCCGGCAGTCAAGTTGACCGTTTCGAGTGGCAAGGAGATGCGCCCTTCGGCGGACCTGCTCCATGGAAAGCAACCGGGCTCCTTTGGATCCCTGCTCATTGGGACCAAGGGAAGCATCTACTCGTCCAACCCATGGAACACGAGTTCGGAGATTCTCACCAAGGACCGGGGTTCCATCAAGGAGCCGCCGAAAACCCTGCCACGTGGTGTTGGGCACCACCGGGAATGGATTGAAGCCTGCAAGGGCAAGGGGGAGGCCTTCTCGAGTTTCGCGATCGGGGGGCCGCTCACCGAGCTGATCCAGTTGACCAATATCGCGGGGATCGTGGGGGAGCCCTTCCACTATGACACCCTGACCGGGGAGATCCCCGATCACGCCGGGGCCAGCGCCCTTCTCCATCGCCCCTACCGGAAGGGCTGGACGCTCTGATCAATCAGGCCGGGCCAGGTCCCGGTGACTGGGAAGCAGATCGCGGGAATAAACGGGAAACTGGGATAGCGTGTGAAACGAATCCCTCTTTTCCTCCCGGTTCTTGCACTTGGGGCCCTCATGGCCTCCGGTTCGTCGGCGCTGGAGATTCCGGAGGATGCGGCTGATGTTCTCGAACACTACTGTTTCGAATGTCACGACGGTGCTACCAGAAAAGGGGGCCTCGACATGGAGGAGCTCCTGGCGAGAGGAGAGCTTGATGGAACGCTCATCTTCGAAAATCTTCTCACCAGCAAGATGCCTCCGGCACAGAAGGACCAGCCGGATCTTGAGGAGAAGCGCGCGGTTCTTGCCTGGCTGGCGAAACGGCAGGGGGGTGTGTCTCGAAAGCCGTTCCGGCGAATCAGCCGGCATGAGTTCGTGCATTCAGCCAATGACCTGCTGGGGACGGATCTGGACCTGACCGACTGGATTCCTGAAGACCGGGGGACGAATGATTTCGATTCCGACCGGAAGATCCAGCTCAGCCGGGAAATGCTCGGGTCTTACTTTTCGGTGGCAGATGAGATGCTGGACTTTGCCTTTCCGGAGGAAGGATTTCCCGCCGAACGGCTCTGGGTGACGAACAAGGTCCGGGACAGTCACGAGACCTACCGCATCTACCACCGTCCTTACAAGGAGGGCACCTTGTTCTCGTGGACCCGGGCTAACAACGGGAACAGCTATTCCTTCTTTTACGAAGGCTTCAGCCCCCCGGTCGCGGGATGGTATGAACTGACCTTTGACGCCGCCAAGGTGTCCGGAATTGCAGAGGACATGAGCCTGCAGATCCATGCCGGTAAATACTACTACGCGGACGACCGGCCGCAGCCGCAGCGCCTTCTCGGGGTGATCTCCCTGGGTAGCCCGGAGCTGGAATCGAATACCGTCCGGGCTTTTCTCAGGCCGGGGGAGAGCATTTCGGTCCACTGCTTTTCCCGACACAACTTCCGCAGTAAGAGTCCGAAGGAGGGCATCTATATCAAGCAACTGAAGGTGCGGGGCCCGGTCCTGGATTCATGGCCACCGGTGTCCTACAAGACGGTGTTTGGCGACCTGCCGATGAAGGTCGCTCCCCGGAAAACCCGTAAGGTCGAGGGGTTCCAGACGAATCTCCAGAAGATTGGTGGCAGCGTCATGGTGAGCAGCTTCCAGGAGGGAATGGAGAAGGAGAGGATGCAGGATGGATCGAACCTGACTTTCTGGCACACGCGGTTCACCCCGACCGTGGCAAAGCCTCCCCATTACGTCATCCTTGAGAATCCGGGCGGGGCGGAGATCGCAGGGCTCTCTTTCGCAACCTGGCAGGGAGGCAACGGAAATGGCCTGGTCAAGGCCTACGAGATTTACTTTTCCGACGACGGGGAATCGTGGGGGGAGAAAGTCATGGCAGGCGGTCTCGATGTCAGGCTGGCCAACGAGCAGCCGATTGTCTTTCCGCGTGAGACGTCCCGGCGCTTCATCAAGTTCCTTGTCACTGATGCCGTGTCGCTGGATGGCAAGTCGATCGCCTCGATCGGCAAGCTGGACGTGATCACCACGATCGACAATGGCCCGGGGACCTCCGGGGTTACCGTGACCACCCGGGCACCTGAGGCGTTGAAGCAGGTCATCCGGGGGTTCGCGGAGCGGGCTTTTTCCTCCAGGCCCAGTGATGCTGAGCTCGCTCCCTACTACAAGGTCGCGTTGGGCGGGCTCGAGCAGGGCGGAGATTTCGTGCAGGCTGCGAAGCTGGGGCTGAAGGCGGTCCTCTGCTCGCCCCGGTTCCTGCTGGCGCCCGGGGAGCATGCCAACCGTTCTTATGCCCGGGCTGCAGGCCTCGCCCGCATTCTCTGGCTTTCGACTCCGGACCGGGAACTTCTCACCCTCGCGGCCTCCGACGGTCTCCGGGGCGAGGCCCTGCGGAGGCAGATCCAGCGGATGCTGGGGGATGCACGCGGCAGGCGCATGATCCGTTCCTTCAGTGATCAATGGCTGAACCTGCGCTCCCTGGACAAGGTGGCGCCCTCGCTCAAGCTCTACCCGCTCCATGATGACCTGCTGAATCATTATCTTCCGATCGAGACGAGGAGTTATCTTCATCATCTGCTGAAGGAGAACCTGCCTGCGGCGACCCTAGTCGATTCCGGTTTCAGCTTCCTCAACCAGCGCCTCGCCCGGCATTACGGGATTGAGGGTGTGATCGGCCAGGAGATGCGCAGGGTGAGCTTCCCGCCCGAAGTGCCGCGCGGAGGATTACTGACGATGGGGAGTGTGCTCAAGGTCACCACCGACGGATTTGATACCTCCCCCATCCTGCGGGGGGCCTGGATCTCGAGGAACATTGTGGGGACCCCGCTGTCACCACCACCCGAGAGTGTTCCGGCCCTCGAGCCGGAGCATGGCCATGCCGAGACGCTCAGGGAGCAGATCGAACAGCATAAGGAGAACAAGACGTGCTATGCCTGTCACAAGAGTATCGATCCATACGGTTTCGCCTTGGAGAGTTTCGATGCGGTGGGGGAGTGGCGGGAGAAATACAAGATCAGGCAGCCTCATCGTGGGACGTTCCAATACCGGCCGGGGGGATACTTCAAGATGGGCCGGGAGGTTGACCCCTCAGGCGAAATCGGGGGGGCCAAATTCGAGGACATTTTTGGATTGAAGAAGCTCCTTCTCGCGAACGAACGGAAAATTGCCTATAACTTTGCGAGGAAGTATTTCGAATATGCCAACGGCCATGAACCAACCCTCGCCCAGCGCCTCCACCTGTGGGAGTTCCTTGGGCGTGCGCCGGGGAATAGGCGCTTGAAAACACTGGTTGCCGAGGTGATACACTATTCACTGAGCGAAGCGAACGAATGAGCCGGTATCGCAGAAGAGAATTCCTGAAGTTCGGGGCGGCCCTGCCTCTGGCGCTCCAGTCCCTGGAGCTGCGGGGGGCGACAGAGCCTGTTGCAAAGGCTCCTCCCCGCCGGATCATCTTCGTCTGCAACTCGCTGGGCTTCTACGAACCGAATTTCTTTCCCTCCAGGCGCGGTGACATTGATACCTCGCCCTACCTCAAGGGTCTGGAGGTAAGGGAGAAGATGACGGTCTTCCAGAATCTCTTCCACCCGGGCATGGACACCAGTAACCATGACTCGGAGAAGTCCTTTCTCACGGGAGCACCCAGTCCTGAGGCGACCAATTTCACCAATACCATTTCGCTGGACCAGGTCCTTGCCCGCGAGATGGGCGGAGACACCCGTTTCCCTTTCCTCTCCTTCAGTATCTACGACCGGGGCTGGGGGTGTTCGTGGAACAACCGTGGGGTTGCGATTCCCCCCATGCATGATGAACGCGAGATCTTCGACAAGCTCTTCGGGGAAGAAGATCTCACTACCAGAAGGCGGCAGATCGAGAATGACCAGCATGTCGTTCGAAGCCTCTACCGGGACATGGAGGAGCTCCAGAAGCGTGCGGGAGACAGCTCAAAAATAGAGACCTACCGTGCCGTCATTGCGGAGCTGGAAGCGCAGCTCAGGCATGAGGAGTTCTGGCTCAGGACGAGGAAGCCGGAGGTTCCCGACACCTTGAGTGCCGACCAGGAGTTTGCCTTCTCCACCAAGGTCAGGAACCTTTTCGAACTGGCAAAGCTGGCCTTTCAGACCGACTCGACACGGGTGATCACGGTGTCACTCGATTGGATTTACGGGGCCATCAGTGTGCCGGGAGCAACCGGGGGATGGCACACCCTTTCTCATCATGGAGGACGGGCTGATGTCCTTCAGAAGCTCAGCCGGGTTGAGATCGATATCGTGAAGCATCTCAATGAATTCCTTTCGGAACTCGACGGGGTCCAGGAAAATGGGGGGACGTTGCTCGATCACACCACCGTCGTGATTGGGAGCAACTTCGGTGATGCCTCCAACCATACCCATAACAATCTCCCCACCATCGTGGCGGGTGGAGGATACCGTCACCAGGCCCACACGGTNCTGGATCGGCCTGCACCTCTCTGCAACCTCTACCTTGAGCTGCTCCACCGGCATGGGGTGGATGCGGCAGGCTTTGGCAGCAGCGAGAGGAACATGGAGCTGCTGAAGGGGTGAGCGGTCAGGGAGAATAGTGTTACCAGCTGACCTTCCCGCCAATGACGGCATTGATACCGGGCTGGTTCACGCCTGACCCGTGGATGCGGTAGTCCTCGTCGGTGATGTTCTCGAGGGCGGCGGTGAGCTCAAGGTTCTCAGTGACCTGCATTCCGGCCCGGATTGAGGCTACGAGATAGCCCGGGGTGCCCCCGGGAGGAATCCGCTGGGTGTCGGTCTGGTCCCGGGCACTCAGTTCGTCCTGTTTTTCGGCGGCGGTGATCCGGCCCTCCACCCACCAGCGCTGGTCCGGGGAGTCATAGCGCAGGGCCACACTGCCCACGAGGGGGGAAAGACGGCTGACGGGGGCCTCGACGGTTGGTCCCCCGAGGAAGGAGGGACTGGAGGTGTCTCCTTCCTGCCAGGTAAGGTGGCCAGAGAGGGTCAGGTTATCGAGGAGATGAACAGCGGCTTCCAGTTCGAGACCGACGATTTCGGCTTCCTGGGCATTGGCCGCTTCGACGGTATCCCCACCGGGAGCGGTGGGAACACTGATGATGAGGTCATCAACGAGAGTGTAGAAGCCCGCAGCCCCGAAACTGATGTCACCACTTGTGAAGCGTGATCCGAGTTCGAACGTCCATGATTTTTCTGGCTCCAGTTCGAGGGTTCCAAGCTGCTCCTGGCCGCTCCGGGACGTGATATTGCCGCTGAGATCATGTGCATTCGGGGCCCGGAACCCCTGGCTTGCGCCCCCGTAGAGATTCCAGCTGTCGTCGAGTCGATAGAGGGCACGGGCATTGAAGACGATATTGCTCCAATTTTCACTCACGGAGATATCCGTGTCGTTATCGGGATCCCAGACCTTGCCAAGCTCTGCCTCAGCGCGGGTGATCCTTGCTCCAAAGGTAGTCTCCAGTTTCTGGCTGAGCGGTTTGCGCAACTGGGCGAAGGCCCCGAGAAGGTGGTAGGTAGAGTCATCAGCCACCGGTCTTCGGCTCCTGGGGTCACGCCCGGTACGGGTGCCGGCGGAGTCGATGCTGTCGCGGTAGTAGTCGAGGCCATAGACCAGGTTTCCGCCGAGGAGTTCGCTCTCAAGCTGGATATCAAGGCCGAGGGTATCGACGTCGATGACCTGGGTCCGGACGTCCGTGGGGCTGCGGTCCTGAAACGCGCTGTCCTGGGAGCGCTGGAAGGAGAGAGTCGCGCTGTAGTTCTGGACGGGGCTGTCGTTCAGTTCACCCGCGACCTTGAGGTAGGTCAGGCTGCGCTCCTGGTCGTAGATGCGGGCCGCGTAGGATCCGGTGCTGGTGCCATTCCATGGAGTGTCGTTGTAGATGGTGCTGTGCCAGCGCCAGACATCGTCCTGATTGAGATACTGGTGGGCAAAGGTGACCCGGGTGCCGGGGTTGAGCACGGTCTCGATCTTCAGGTCGAGATTCTGCTCCGGATAACCGGTGTTTTTCATCCGGCCCACCCCACTATCCCGGATATCACCGAAGTCCTTTCCGGTCACCCCGAGGGAGGCTCCCCACACCCCGCCTTCTCCGAACCGGGTCTCGAGGCGGCCCACATGGCTGCTGCTGTTGGTATCGAACCGGTATTGGGCGCTTCCACGCCGGAACCATCCGGGTCCGGCCTCGAGGAACCCGGTATCGGCGGTGAGGATGTTCATGGTGCCACCGAGCGCATCGCTGCCGTACTGGACGGAACCCTGGCTGCGGACCAGCTCAAGGCGGGCCATGGAGAATCCGTCCACGGTGTTCCAGTACTGAACCGGGCCGCTGCGATAGGTGCTGTTGTTGATCCGGACACCATCGACGAGGAGGAGGTTCTGCCGCCCGGTGAAGCCGCGGATGAAGGGGCTGCCATGTCCGTGGGTGGTCTTCTGGACCATCACCCCGGGAGTATTGGCAAGGGCCTCGGGGATGGTGCGGTGGCCCTGCTCCTGAAACTGTTCGGCGGTGATCACTCCGATGGAACTCATGGACTGGAGGGAGTCCTCGTCTGTCCGGCTGGCAGTCACGACGGTCTCGGGAAGAAGGAGGGTCTCGGCGGCCTGGAGCCGGGGAATTGTGGTAATGCACCCGAGCGAGAACGCCAGGACGATGCTGATTGTTGCTCCCGGGAAGCGGGGAGGGGGCTTTCCGATGCCGGCAGGCAGCAGGTGGTGCATGCTGCGGACGGTGGCTACGGATGCCTGGCAAGACAAGGAGATGCAGGCGCCCGGCTTCTGGTATTTGATCCGGGAGCAGCTTTTAATCAGTTGCTGGTCACAAACTGAGCAGTCAGGAATTCTGCAGTCGGCGCCGCAGGGTGGTCCGGTTTGCTTTAAGAGCGGATGCCATGCGGGCCAGTTTGCCATCGTAGCGAACGAGCAGGCGGCGGATCAGGGTGGCTTCGAGGGTTTCCGCAAGATCACGGTAAACTGTTTCTTCCTCTTCCTCGAGCTGTGCATCAAGCCAGCTATCGAGGGCCTGCACCAGGAGGGTGGGGGCCTGTTCGTCGATGGAGGAGGCCTCGCTCCTGAGGTAATCCGGGAGGTCGTTTTCCTCGATGGCTGCCGCACCGGAATTCACGGTCAGGGAAAAGGCAATGGAATTGCGCAGCTCTCGGAGATTACCGGGCCAGTCATGGGCCATGAGCCGGCCCAGGGTCGCCTCCGTGATGGCAAGATTACGATCTGGAACGAGCTGACCGATAAAGTAGGAGACGAGGGCAGGAAGGTCTTCCATACGATCGGAGAGGGAAGGGAGGCGAACCTCCAGGACCTGGAGGCGGTAGAAGAGGTCACTCCGGAAGGCCCCCGCGCTTACCAGCTCCCGCAGATCGTCATGTGTTGTCGCGATAAGGCGGGGAAAATCCCCCTCCGTTCCCGCTTCGATCTGGCGGACAAGTTCAGCTTGCCCTTCGGCATTGAGGGAGGCTACTTCCTCCAGGATGAGGACGCCCTGGTTTGCTCGCTGGAGAGTGACGTTGAGTTCATCACTGGTGGTGGAAGGTCCGATTGCGAGAGTTTCGGTGGGTCCGCTCCGCATGCTGTTGCCCTGGATAAGCCGGGCCGCGTGGGACTTGCCGGTGCCGGTAGCACCACGGACCAGAACGGGATCATCGGAGGCGCAGGAGTGGGCAATCTGCTGGAATACCGGTCGCATGCTCGGGGCTGCGCCGACAAAGGCCACTGTTTCAGGGGCAGGAGCGGCCGCGTCCAGGGCCCGACGGGTTGGTTTGACGACCCGGCGCAGGACGGACTGAAACTCATCAAAGTCAAGAGGCTTGGGAAGGAAGTCAATCACCCCCAGTTTGCGGGCTGCGATTGTATTCTGGATCTCGCCATGGGCAGTGATGACGATGGTGGGCGGCCGTTTTTCCTCGGGAAGGGACTCCAGGAATTCCAGGCCATTTTGATCGGGCAGACCAATATCCAGAATCATGGCCTCGTAGTTGGCAGGCGAGTCAAGGTGCTTGCGCGCCTGGGCCGCGGAGGGGGCGAGGTCGCTGTCGACACTGGCCTGACGGACTGCGGCGGCGAGAGCGAGGGCAAGAGCGTGTTCGTCTTCAACGATGAGAACGCGGGGAAGGTTCATGGGTCACTTTCAGGAGGATGAATGAAGGGGGAGAGTAATGGTCACCAGTGCTCCACCCTCCGAGGCATTAGAGGCATGGATGGATCCCTCGTGGGCCTGGACGACTTCCCGGGCGAGGGTCAGGCCGATGCCCATTCCGCCTTCCCTTTCCGAGAAGAACGGTTCCCCGAAACGATCGAGGGCCTCGGCGCTGAATCCGGTTCCGGAATCGTGGATTGTAAGCTGCACCTGCCCGTTTTGGGGTTTGATACAGGCCCTGATTGTTCCTCCATCCGGCATGGCCTGGCATGCGTTGACGACGAGGTTGCGGATAACCTGTTCGATCCGGAGCTTGTCGCAGGCGATCAGGGCCAGACTGTGTGTCTCGATTTCGAGTTGTGATCCGGCATGCGTGAGAGCCGGGCCTTGACGGCGGGCCACAGCGTCGAGCATCTCGCCGAGATCATGCGGCCGGCGCTCCGGGGGAGCCGCCCGGGCGACAAAGAGCCACTGGTTGACGAGGTCGGTGATACGTTCGACCTCTTCACGGATGAGGGCGATGGATTCAGATCCCCCGGCCTCGACGCCGGGTTCGATGAGGTCGGCGTGCATGCGGATGGCCGCGGCGGGATTACGGATCTCGTGAGCGAGACTGGTGGCAATGCGGCCGAGGGTGGCCAGCCGCTCAGACTGGTGGCGCAGCTTCTGCTCGCGCCGCAGGGATTGATGGGTTTCCTGGAGAGAGCGGGCCAGCTGACCCAGTTCATCGCTGCGTGCGGAGAGGGCGTCGGGGATGGGTTCAGCGGGTTCTTCGTCGTGCTTGAGATTGGGAAGCCAGCGGGTGAGGACGGTGAGAGGGCGGACGATGCGATGGGCAAGGAGGAAGACGAGGCATCCGAAGGCGGCGGTGAGGAAGAGGGTGGGGGCGAGCACCCACCCTCCCAGTCCGGTCAGGCCGCCTTCCTTGTCCCGCACGAGAATGAGGTGATCCCGTGATCCGGTGAGCGGTGTGATGGCGAGATCATGGTCCCCCACCTGGCTTGCGGTGGTCTGGTTGCCGGCGGTTTCCTTGAGAACCGTCTCAAGGTTGTTGGGCCATCCGTCGTCGGAAGAGCGGACGATGGTTCTGTCCTCCCGGAGGAAGGCGACTCTGACCTCGAGGATGGCGGATAGGCGCTGCGCCATTTCACGGGAGCGCGGGAGAGGGACCTGCCCCATGAAGCCGGCATTGCTGACGGCGGTTTGCTGGAAGCGCCGCATGGATTCCCGCCGGTGGAGGGAGGAAATCCAGATGGCCAATGCGAGCGAGGCGAGGAGCACGAAGGCGGAGAGCGGAATAACGAGGCGCCTGTAAAGGCTGCCGCGCCGCACTGGATCTTGATTGGACACGAACCATGAAAATGACCACAAAATGACCATTTCCGAGTCCAAAAAGCGGGTTTTAGTCAGAATTGGGGTTCGGGTAGCAGTAATACGGCCTTTCTGTATTGTCAGCGGTGCGGCCTGGCTTGTGGACAGGGGCGGTTCATCTGCCTCCCGATGGCAGACTCTCAGGAGGGAATCACGAGGTGCCGTTTGCTACCGGGGAGTTTTCGGGCGTTGCCCGTTTCAGGAGGCCCTGTTGTTCCTGTCAGGGAGAAGCGATGGGTTTTTCGCGGAGCGCGGATGGCATGCAAAGGGCCGCGTTGATTCAGGATCTGCTGGAGCCATGCGGGCTGGGAGGCACTCTAACAAAACGCCACAATGATCATCCGGAGCAGGGGGGAGAGATAGCCGCCGCACCTCTATCGAGCATCCACTCAAAAACCCAAAAAAGAGCAGAGCACTCATTGGCGCAGGCGGCTACCCCAAATCTCAATACACCGCGTGATGAAATTTATGCATCCCTTGGGAGATTGGCACGGCAGAATTATGCGTGCGAGTAGAAAGCAGAATTCCTTTGGCAATATGTGAACAACTGACAGGTTGTTCTGTTAGTAAGATGCACCTGGGTGATAGGAGCCCTCCCGGGCAATGGCGATCCTGTGCTGTTGCGCCTTCAGGTCAGGTCAGATGGTGGTGGGCCTGCTGTTCAGGACCAGTTGAGAATGATTTTTCCACTCTTCCCGGAGAGCATGGTCTCAAAGGCCTCCTCGAAATCGGTGACGGGAAATTCGTGGGTGATCACGTCAGTGGTATCCAGGCCAGCGCGGATCATGGAACTCATCTTGTACCAGGTCTCGAACATTTCGCGACCGTAGATGCCCTTCAGGATGAGGCCTTTGAAGATCACCTTGTCAAAGTCGATCTCAAGCTTGTCGGGAAAGATGCCGAGGAGGGAGACCCGGGCACCATGAGAGGTGTGCTCCAGAATGTCGGCTAGCCCCGAAGGGTGCCCTGACATCTCAAGTCCGATATCGAATCCTTCCGCCATTTTCAGCTCCTCCTTCACTTCGGACAGGGACTCGCGGGAGACATCGACGGTCCGGGTAGCGCCCAATTTCCGGGCAAGATCGAGGCGGAAGGGATTGGGATCGGTCACCACCACGTGGCGGGCGCCGGCGAACCGGCAGACCGCGGCTGCCATGCAGCCGATGGGCCCGGCGCCGGTAATGAGAACATCCTCGGCGACGAGATCCCAGGAGAGGGCGGTGTGAACCGCATTACCGAGAGGATCGAAGATGGCGGCTAGATTCTCAGGGATGGCGGGGTCGAGCCTGTAGACGTTGCGGTAGGGGAGGGAGAGAAACTCGGCAAAGGCTCCGGGCCGGTTAACGCCTACGCCCTCGGTGTTGGGACAGAGATGGCGGCGTCCGGCGAGGCAGTTCCGGCATCGTCCGCACACGAGGTGTCCCTCACCGGAGACATAGTCGCCGGGTTTGAGATCGGTTACCCCGGAACCGGTTTTCTCGACGTAGCCGCAGTATTCGTGGCCGACTGTCATGGGAACGGGAATGGTTTTTTGCGCCCACGGATCCCAATTCCAGATGTGGAGATCTGTTCCACAGATGGCGGTTCTGGAAATACGGATGAGGACATCCATGGGACCGATCTCGGGGACCGGAACGTCGAGGAGTTCAAGGCCCGGTCCGGGCCGGCTCTTCACCAGTGCGCGCATGCCTGTTGGTCATGGGCTATGTTGTGTCAGGGACGATTGCAATCGCCTTCGCTGAAGATTTCGGTTTTCAGCGCTCCGAATCCGGATGAACCTTGGGGCAGAATGACACTGGAAGACCTGGGCTGGAACAAGTTCTTCGCCGGAGAGTTTGCGTCCTATGACGGCCAGGGATTGGTGGCAGGCCGCTTGATCCGGGAAACGAAGATCAACTTCAGCGCTCTGCTGGAGGGAGATGAGGAGATCGATTGTGTTCTCGGAGGGAAGGTTTGGCATGAGGCGGAGACCGATGCGGATCTGCCAGCCGTGGGCGACTGGGTGGCACTGGATCGGGGAGCAGAAGGCGATGAAGCCATTATCAGGGGACGCCTCCCGCGGTCCTCCCGCTTCTCCCGCAAGGTGCCTGGAAAGAGTGCCCAGGAGCAGGTGATCGCGGCAAATGTGGATATTGTGGTGGTGGTGACCGATCCGGGGCCGGATCACAGCCCCCGGCGTATTGAGCGCTACCTGATGTTGATCGAGCGGTGCGGGGCCAAGCCGGTGGTGTTGTTGAACAAGGCTGACCTTTTTGCTGAGGAGCACTGTGCCGCTGCGGCGAGGGAGTTGAGGGAGTTGAGCGAAATGGCCGAGATCCACGTTACGAGCGCCTTGGAATCACAGGGCCTTGAAGTCCTGCGAGGTTACCTGCGTCCCGGGGTGACCATCACCCTGGTAGGTTCCAGCGGGGTGGGCAAGTCGACCCTGGTGAACCAGTTGCTGGGAGGAGAATGGCAGGAGACCAGCGAGGTCAATGAAGTCACGGGAAGGGGGCGGCATACTACGAGCCACCGCGAGTTGATCGTGCTGCCGGAAGGCGGGCTCCTTATTGATAATCCAGGGGTGCGTGAAATCCAGATGTGGACCGACGAAGAGACCCTGCGTGAGAGCTTTGCGGACGTGGAGGCACTGACAGCCCGATGCCGCTTTTCCGATTGCAAGCATCAGCAGGATGCGGGTTGTGCCATCGAGGCCGCGGTGGAGGAGGGGAGGCTCGATCCGGAGCGCTATGAGAGTTATCTCCAGTTGGAGGAGGAGATCGAGGAGCTCAACAGGAGGCGCAGGAAACGGCGCATGGCCACCGAGCGATGGGCCAAGCGGAACAGCAGGGTGAAGGCGCGGAACCTGGCCGACCGGATTGAGTTGGAAAAGGAGGAGCGGGGGGAGACCTGAGAGCGTACGGCCATCCTGGGGTGCTTCGCTCAGGGGATGCGGAAGATTTGACCGTTGCTGGGATCCTTGGCGAAGTCCCCCTTCCGGAAAGGTTCACCGGTCTTGGGATTCCTACTGATGTCGATCAGGTTATGGGGCGGGTAGGGGCTGATGACATGGTTGGGGTTTTTGGTTTTGTGACCCTTCTTGTAGCTTCCAGCACGGGGCTTGGGGAGCGATTTGGCAGGGCCCTTGCGCACGGTTCCAATTCCTGTGCCCTGGTTCTGCTCATCCGTGCAGGAGGACACGATTAACAGTGAGACTACCGCCAGGCTGGCCAGGATGCTGCGGGATAGTGGACTTCTCGGGAAGCTCATGACTCGGGGGACAGTTGCAATACCATGGATTCACACATCATAGGTGCAGATGAATATCGGGGCGACCCTTAATTATCTGTCAGCAGATATACTGGCGGAGCAGGATACTGAATTTGCGGAAGCTCGAGATGCGATACCTCCGGTCGAAGACCCGGAATTGGTCGTCACGCATACGCTTGAGGAGAGCGTGGTAGATTTTCCGCATCACCTCGGCGGGTCGGAGGGCTTTCCGGTCGGCAGGAGGGAGCAGGTTCCTGGTTTCTTCGAAGAGGCGTTCCGCCCGTTCTGCTTCAAAGTTCATGAGAGCAAGGAAGCGTCCGTCGTGAACGCGGCCCACGAGATCGCGTTCGGTGTACTGAAAACGGTGAAGGTCGGCAAGGGGCAGATAGATGCGCACCCCATTGCTGAGATCCTCTCCGATATCGCGAAGGATGTTGGTGATCTGCAGGCAGTAACCGAGGCTGATCGCGTAGTCGCGCGCTTCCTCGCTCGCCCCGAAGAGGGGAAGAAGGATGAGCCCGACGGTGGAAGCTACCCGGTAGGAATAGTTCTGGAGGTCGTCCCAGGCAGCGAAGCGTTGGGGAGTGAGGTCTGATTCGCACCCGCGGATGATCTCCTGCATGAGTTCCAGGTCGATAGAGTGGCGCTCACGCATGGCCACGACCTTGGATTCAAGGCTGCCCGCAGGATTGTCGTTGCGTTCGAGGGCTTTCTTCCAGGCCTCCAGGGCGGCCTGCTTTTCTTCGGTTGGCCTGGTGGTGTCGTCGGCAATGTCGTCGACTACCCGGCAGAAGGCGTAGAAGGTATTGAGATCGGCGCGGCGCTCCCGGGGGACGCACAGGAAGGCAAAGGCCAGGTTGGACTTGGCACGGCGGGTGATTTCTGCCGGTTCGCTCATTGCAGATGGGCTTGTCATTTGATCAACCCCCAGTGTCCGGTGTTGAAGGGCCAGAGCGAGATGAGGGCGGGCCCGACGAGGTTGTACTCCCGCACTGGCCCCCAGTAACGGGAGTCGAGCGAATCGTCGGTATTATCGCCAAGGGCGAAGTAGCCGCGCCGGAGGGCGAGGTCCGTTCCCGTGCGGCCTTCGGCGACAAGATCATCACGATCCTTCAGATGAACAGCATCACCCTGTTTGCGGATGAACTGGGGAAGAATATCGCGGTAGTTCCTGGTGGGTTGGTAGCCGACGCCGACCGGTCCGGCATAGACGCCCTCACGCTGGCCTACCATGCGGAGATATTTTGCGGTGGCGGGCTGGTCATTGATCATGAGGATAGGCTCCTCGATGTGGACCTTGTCACCCGGCACTGCGGCTAGGCGCTTGATGTAGTGGGATCCTGCGCCCTGTTCACGTTCGCTCCGCAGATGGATGCCCTCGATGCCCCGGGTATCAAAGACGAAAACTTCGCCACGCCTGGGCCGCCGGAAGTTGTAGGAGACCTTGTCGACGAGGACGAGATCCCCGGTGGTGGTGTATCCGGAGACGGTGGTGCCGGGCGGAACGTAGGAGAGACCGCGTTCGTAGTCTGTTTCGATCCTGAGGCCCATCTTTTCAAGGGCACTTCGCGGAGCCGGCAGTTTGACAACATCAGGTCCGTTGTGGCTGTCCCCCCTGAAGTGCAGTTCGGTGACAGTGAAGAACTGCAGGCGCTGCCCCTCGTCGATTCGTTCAAGGTAGCGTCTTTCCGGGGAGCTGTTCACTTCCCGGTTAATGTAGCGCCGCCCATCCATCACAGCTTGCCAGGTTCTCACGGCGAAGGAGGGAAATTCGTCTCCGGGGAGCTTGTGGCCGACGATGCCGCTGAGGGTGGGTTGCATCGAACCGGTTGGGATGCGGAAGGGTTGGAGAAAGTAGGCCCGGATTCCGAGGGCGATGACAATGGCCACAAAGAAGACCTCAAGGTTTTCGGGGATGACGCCGGGCCGGCGGTAGTCGGGCAGAGCTTGTCCACAGGACCGGGTGAGGAGCTGCTCAGCAGCTTTCACGGCTTCCCGGTCGCGGCCCTTGATGGCGGCGTGCAGCTGAACGCGAGCGTCCCGGATGCGGATAATGTTCTCTTCGGTCAGGAGGTCCCGCTTGTAGTTGAGAAACTTGCGTGCTCCCTTGTGCAGGAGCTTCGCTTCTTTCTTCCAGCGGGCGGAGAACATGGGAGGAGAGGTTTCAGATGGCCGGGGGTCGCAGGCCTGGAATTCGTGCCGTTTGACCTCCCGGGAACTGGGGGAGAGCCTATTTGATCAGTCCCCAGTGGCCGGAGCTGAGGGGCCAGAGAGAGAAGAGGGCGGGCCCCACGAGGTTGTACTCCCTCACCTGTCCCCAGTAACGGGAGTCGAGGGAGTTCCTGGTATTATCACCCATGGCGGCGTATTCGCGTCGAAGAGTGGCTTCGATTGAGCCCATTCCTCCCTCGAGCTGGTCTTTCCTGCTTTTCAGGGCAAGGACATCACCGGGATCATCGAGGAAGCGCTGCCACCCGGCGCGGCCCTCCCCTGCGGCAAGCTGGTAACCAGGCCAGCCCTGGTGTGGACCTTCTCCTCTCATGACCTGCCGGATCTTCTTCTCCCCGGCCGGCTGGTCATTAATGTAGAGGTCGCTTCCCACGACCCGGAGTTTGTCGCCGGGCACACCCACGAGCCGTTTAATATAGTGCGAGCCGGCGCCCTGAGGATTATCGGAGCGCTGCTGGATGCCCTTGATGCCCCGGGTGTCGAAGACGAAGACCTCGCCACGCCGGGGCCGGCGGAAATTGTAGGAGACCTTGTCGACGAGCACGAGATCCCCGCTGGTGGTGTAGCCGGAAACAATGGTGTTTGGAACGAGCCACCAACGTGATCCGTCCAGGTTGTGTTTCAGGTGTTCCTTGTCGAGCGCCCCCATGTTTTCGAGGGCACTTCTGGGAGCCTTGAGTTTGACCACGCCATCCTCGAAATGAATGGTGGTCTCGGTAAAGAACTGCCATTTCTGCCTCTGTTCGATGTAGGGCATGGGTGCGCCCTGGGGGTCTTTCCGGTAGGGATGAGTACGGATGTAGCGGTCCTCCTCGCCGCTCAGGGGTTTGTAAATGTACTTCCGGCCACCGGTGACGGCCTGCCAGGCTTTTACCGGGAAGGCTGGGAATTTATCCTTATCCAGCTTGTGGCCGATTATGCCGTTCAAGGTTGGGCGCATCGATCCGGTCGGGATGCGGAAGGGCTGGAGGAAGTAGGCACGAATACCCAACGCAATGACGATGGCGACGAAGAAAACCTCGATGTTCTCCTCCAGGGCATTGGGTCGGCGATAGCGTGGGAGAGCCCCCTCGCAGGCCTTGGTGACGACCTTCTCGGCCTCCTTTACCTTATCGCGGTCTCCCGCCTTGATTGCCTCCAGCAACTTGCTGCGGGCCTCCTCGATGCTCTTCACTTTTTCCTCCTCGAGGAGATCGCGCTTGTAATTGAGAAACTTCCTGGCGCCCTTGTAGAGGAGCTTGGATTCTTTTTTCCAGCGGGGAGCAAACATGGGGAAGGAAGTTCGAAAGGGCCGCGCTAGCTACCACGGGGACCGGTCCGGGGCAAGGGGAAGAGTAGGAATACCATGGAGACGGGGCATCCCCCGGCCTGCTCAATCCCCACTCTTCAGGACACGGATGAAGGCATCCTGTGGGATGTTGACCTTTCCAATGGCCTTCATCTTGGCCTTTCCCTTCTTCTGCTTCTCAAGGAGCTTGCGCTTGCGGGAGATGTCGCCGCCGTAGCACTTGGCGGTCACGTTCTTGCGCATGGGGCGAATGGTTTCACGGGCGATGATCTTGCCCCCGAGGACGGCCTGGATGGCGACTGCGAAGAGTTGGGGCGGGATAACATCCTTGAGCTTTTCGGCCAGGCGGCGGCCGTAGGGAGCGGCCTTGTCGTGATGCACGATGGTTGAAAAGGCGTCGACGGATTCACCTGCGATGAGCATGTCCATCTTGACGAGGTGGGCGGGTTGGTAATCGTGATGCTCGTAGTCCATCGAACCGTAGCCGCGTGTGGCGGACTTGAGGCGGTCGTTGAAATCAACCAGGATTTCGGAGAGGGGGAGGACGGAGTGTAGCATGACGCGGGAATCATCCACCGTTTCGGTGTGATCGACGCGGCCCCTCTTCTCCATTACGAGTGCCATCATGTCGCCGATATACTCGGAGGGCGTCATGATGAAGACCTTCACCATGGGCTCCCGGATCTCATCGATTTCAGAGAGGTCGGGCAGGAGACAGGGATTGTCGACGAGGAGTTGTTCGCCGTTCGTCTTGGTGACCTCATAAATAACGGAGGGGTAAGTTGAGATCACGTCCATGTTGAATTCTCGGCGTAGTCTCTCCTGGACGATCTCCATGTGAAGGAGACCAAGGAACCCGCAGCGGAAGCCGAATCCCAGGGCGACCGAGCTTTCCTGCTGGTAGGTGAAGGCAGCGTCGTTGATCTGGAGCTTGCCCAAGGCCGCCTTGAGCGCCTCGTAATCGGAGGAGTCCACTGGATAGACCCCGGAGAACACCATGGGCTGTACTTCCTTGTAGCCGGGCAGGGGATCCGGGCAGGGGTGCACATTGTCGGTGATGGTGTCTCCGATCTTCACCTCGCTGGCTGACTTCATATTGGCGATGACGTAGCCGACATCGCCAGCTTCCAGCGTGTCCTCCTTGGTCATCTTGGGCGTAAAGTGACCAACTTCCTTTACCTCGTAGGTCTTTTCGGTGGCGAAGAGCTTGATGCGTGTGCCGCGCTTCATGGACCCGGAGATGAGACGCACATAGGAGACCACCCCGCGAAAGGAGTCGTAGATCGAGTCGAACACCGAAGCGCGAAGGAGCTTATCGGCCGGTTCCGAGGGAGCCGGAATTCGCGCAACTACGGCTTCAAGGATCTCCTCAATTCCGATCCCCTCCTTGGCGGAGGCCGGGATGGCATCCTCAGCTGGAATGGCCAGAATGTCCTCCAGTTGTTTCCTGCATTTTTCGACATTAGCAGCTGGCAGGTCGATCTTGTTGATGACGGGAATGATGACGAGGTCCTGTTCCATCGCGAGATGCACGTTGGCGACGGTTTGAGCCTCCACTCCCTGGGCGGCATCGATCAGAAGAAGAGCTCCTTCGCAGGCCGCGAGGCTGCGGGAGACCTCGTAGGAAAAGTCGACATGGCCTGGCGTGTCGAGCAGGTTGAGCTTGATGCGCTCTCCATTCTGGGCCTGGTAATACATGGTTACCGGGTGCGATTTGATGGTTATCCCGCGCTCGCGCTCGAGGTCCATGGAATCAAGGAGTTGATCCTGCTTCTCCCGCTCCGAGATCGTCTGGGTGCGCTCGAGGAGACGATCAGAAAGGGTTGTCTTCCCATGATCGATGTGGGCGATGATGGAGAAGTTCCTGGTCAGTTCGATCGACATTCTATCCGGAAGAGGATTGTCACGGGGACCCTTTGCCTGCCTGGGGCGGCCAAGATGCAAGGGAAGAAAGCGGGATTTTAGCCCAATAGCACGGGAAAATGAAGTGATTTGGGACCCGGCGCGCTGAGTCGTCGGCCCTCCTGCGAAAATCAAGGGGGTTTTCCAGAACCGTTGAGGGGAGCGTGGACGATCTAGGGGTCCGGGTTCTGGTCAGAGGACGCGGTGCTTTGCCATGCGGGCCATGATGCCTTTCTGCATGTGAAGGCGGTTTTCGGCCTGCTGGAAGATGGTGTCGGCGTGCTCCTCAAGGACATCTTCGCTGATTTCCTTGCCACGGTAGGCCGGGAGGCAGTGGAGGACGATGTGTTTCGGGGCTGCGTCCTCGAGTAGTGCGCTGTTGACCTGGTAGGATTTGAAGCGCGCTTCCTTGTCGGCCTGCCCTTCCTGGCCCATGGAGAGCCAGACGTCGGTGTTGATCACCTCGGCTCCTGCCACGGCTTCGGCAGGGTTGGAAGTGAAGGTGACGTTGGAGGCGTCCAGCCTGCCGAGGAAGTCGGCCGGGGGTTGGCAGGCGTCGGGGGAACCGATCGTCAATGAGAACCCAAGATGCTTCGCAGCCCAGCACCATGAGCGGGCCATGTTGCTGTAGCCATCTCCCACGAAGGCGATTTTGCGGTCCTCCCAGCTACCCAGTTTCTCGCGAATGGTGAGAAGATCGGCCAGGATCTGACAAGGGTGTTCGTCGTCGGTGAGGGCGTTGATGGTGGGGATGCCTGAGTATTCAGCGAACTCCTCCACGTCGCTCTGCGCGAAGGTCCGGATGATTGCGCCATGCACCATGCGTCCGAGGACCCGTGCCGTATCCCTGATCGGTTCACCCCGGCCGAGCTGTATGTCATTGGAGCTGAGGAAGAGGGGAGAGCCCCCCAGTTCGCGAATCCCCACTTCGAAGGAGACCCGCGTGCGGGTTGATGACTTGGAGAACAGGAGGGCCCAGACCTGGCCTTGCAGCGGGAATTCCTCATGTTTGCCCCGGCGGGTCTTAAGGGTTACCGCATGGTCGACATACTTGACCATGTTCTGCGGGTACATCGCCTCAATGGAGAGAAGGTGTTCCATGTAATCTGAGTATTCGGGGTTCGATGGACAGATGGTCCATCCAGGGGTGGCTGGTTCTGGGGAGGAGAAGGAGGGAACTTGCCGGGGAATCTGCCGGGAGGCAAGGAAAGCGGGGGAAAATCCCGACTTTTCAGGTGGAGACCCGGTCGAGGGTTTGACGGAAGATTTCGAGAGCTTCATCGATCTCCGCGGCGGAGACCGTAAGGGGCGGCATGAGCCGTACGATATCAGGTCCGGCAGGAGGAGCGAGGAGCCCTGCGTTGGCCAGCTCCCTCGAGAGGTGAATGGAGGGGGCCTCACCTTCTGGGGCCTTGAAGTTGAGACCGACCCCAAGGAGGAGTCCTTTCCCGCGCACCTCCGTGAGGGCGGGATGCTGCCAGGACGCGATGGTCTCACGAATGCTCGTTTCGTGTTGAAGCGCCCGCTGGGGCAGCTCCTGGTCGATAACCTCGCGGAGGACGGTGAGGCCGGCGGTGCAGGCGAGCGGGTTTCCCCCGAAGGTGGAGCCATGAGAGCCGGTTCCCATCAGACTGAAGAGGGGCTTGTCGTTGGCCATGATACGCTCGGAAATCCAGAAAGCCCCGATGGGGAATCCGCCTCCGAGACCCTTGGCCCAGGAGACCGCATCGGGGACGAGATCGGGCGCAATGGTGCGCCAGCCCGCCATCTCACCCGTGCGGCCGAGGCCGCACTGGACCTCGTCGAGCAGGAGGAGGAGGTCATGGTCCCTGCAAAGCTCCCCGATGCCCTCAAGGAACTCCCTTGTGGCAAGGTGAATGCCCCCTTCGCCCTGAATTGGCTCGAGGAGGATCGCGCAGGTTTCGGGCTGGATGGTTGCGGCCAGGGAGTCGAGGTCGTTCAGTTCGAGATGGCGGAAGCCAGGGAGGAGGGGATCAAATCCTTCCTTTACCTTGTCCTGACCGGTGGCGGCGATACCCCCGAGGGTGCGGCCATGAAAGGACTGGTGGAAGGTGATCACTTCGTAGCGCGCACGGCCTTCGATATCGGGACGGGCATGACCGAAGCGGCGCGCCAGTTTGATGAGGCCATCGTTGGATTCCGCGCCGGAATTACTGAAGAAGACGCGCCCGGGGAGTTGGAGGCATTCCTCCACCAGGCACCTGGCGAGCTCAGCCTGTTGGTCAATCTGGTAGAGGTTGCAGCAGTGGATCAGCTCCCCAGCCTGTTTGGAAATGGCACGCGACAGGGAGTTTTCACCATGTCCCAGGGTGCAGGTGGCAAGTCCGGAACAGAAGTCGAGATAGCGCTTCCCATCCCCGTCCCAGAGGAGTGTTCCCTCCCCTCTCACCGGAGCCACGGGAAACTGGGAGTAGGTCGGGAGGACGTAGTGAGCGAGTTTGTCGGCGGTGGTCATGGGGCGGGCAGGTCGAAGGTCAGAAAGTCGAAGGCCGAAAGTCAAGATTTGCGGAGTTGGCGCGGTCCCTGAAGGGCATGGCCACGGTTACCACGTGATTTCCGTCCCGATCCCTTCGGGGGTGAAGATCTCCAGAAGGACGGTGTGTGGGACGCGTCCGTCAATGAAGTGGACCTTGTCGACGCCCGATTGCAGGGCTCCGATGGCGGAGCGAATCTTCGGGATCATACCACCGGAGATCGCTCCAGAACGGATAAGGCCTTCTGCGTCCTCAGGCGTGACGGAGGGAATAAGGCTGGAGGGATCTTCCGGTTCGGCGAGAAGGCCGGGGACATCCGAAACGTAGACCAGTTTGGCGGGTTTGAGGGTGCAGGCGAGGGCGGCGGCGGCAAGATCAGCGTTGATGTTAAGGGTCTTACCGGTGCCGATTTCCTGGCCGAGCGGGGAGACGACCGGGACAATCTCAGAGGTAGTGGCATAGAGGACATCGTCGGTATGACAGGACTCGACCTCTCCCACGCGCCCGATATCGACAGCTTCTCCGTCCTCTCCCTCCCCCTGGATACGTCTGGCCTGGAACACGCCGGTTCCGGGAATGCCGGTGGCGCGTCCTCCGTGTCGGTTGATGAGGTCGACGAGTTCGGGGTTGATACTGTTGCCCAGAGTTTCCTCTACGGTGGCAATTGCTTCGGGGCTGGTGACGCGGAGCCCTCCGACGAACCGGGCCTCCAGACCGGCTGCTTCCATGGCGGAGGAGATCGCCTTGCCGCCCCCGTGAACGAGGACGGGATTGATCCCGGCTACCTCAAGGAAGACGATGTCGCGCATGAGAGAGCTCACCAGGTCGGGATTGTCCATGGCGGACCCCCCGATCTTGATGAGGAACGTTTTTCCCCGGAAGCGCTGCAGGTAGGGCAGGGCTTCGACCAGGGTGGCGGCTTTGTCTTTGGTGGTCAAAGGGAGGAGACCGGTGATTCGAAGGTCCCGTCCCTGCCAGGGGTGGCAGGGAAATTCGGGGAACTTGGGCTGGGGAGGAAAGGACTTAGGGCCGGGGTGCCCGGGCGAAAAGCGGAAAATGCATCAAGGGCCCCTAATCCGTTGCAGTTGCCACCGCAGGCGCGCCATTCGGGTCCGGGTCCCTGCGCCCGCGCCCAGGGAGGTAGCGGGCCATGCGGATGGCCAGGATCCATCCGGTCAGCGCAGTAGCGACTGCGGGTGCGAAGGGCGTCCATTTCTGGGAACCGAGATAGAGGGAGACGAGAAGGGCAGGGAGAGCGATAAGCAGGGCGAAGTAGGAAAGGTGGCGGAAGATCCCGGGCAGGCCGAGCAGGAGGGCTGCAATGACAGCGATGATGCCGAGGAGGACGACTTCGTCCATCACGCCCAGCCTTTCGTGGGTCTCCACTCCCTCGGGCCGGGGGAGGGAGTCCAGTGAACTGACGATCTTCTGCAGGTGAAGGCTCTTCCTCCAGGGGGAGGGATTGTCGCGACTGGCATCGGTAAAAAGAACACAACGGGGGACGGTACTGGTCTTTTCCTTGATCGCCTCGTGGGTGTTCTCGATCTGGCTGGGGCTGTAGGCCTCGATGGCGAGCCGTTCGATGGGGGCGGGTCCCTCGGTGAGTTCGATCTGCAATTCGCCAATCCCGTTGATGGGAATGATGGGACCGTCGCCCAGCCGGATGTGATGTCCCAGGGCGATATGGACCTGGTCTGGCGAAACATTGGCCTGCGCCATGGCCACCGCGAGGGGAAAGGAGGGGATGAGATAGTCATCCCAGCGCAGGATCTCGGGGCGGGCATCATCGATGCTCTCTTGAAGCCGAAAGGCAAACCGGATGTTGGGGGCTGCAGTTGCAGAAGGAGGGAGGAGGACACGATTGACCCTGACGAGCCGACCGGTCTCACCTGTCACGTTGGAGAGAGGGATGGCACTCGTTTGCAGGTAGTCTGGAATCGGCTGGCCCTTGGGAGGGCGGTGGAGGTCGACGGTGAGGATAACTGTTTCGAACTGGGAAAGAGCGGTGTTGAGGGTGGCGAGCCGACCGAGATGGGCGACCCCTTCCCCTTCCCAGGTGAGCGGTTCCTCGATGGCGGCCACGCGGCATCCGACCTGGTGCGTGTGGTTAAGCAGGCCCCACCAGTCCTCCGGTTCCAGGGGATAGTGGAGATCCTCCGCGGCTTGCTCGTTGACCTTGACGTGAAGGTAAGGTTGGGCGGTGCCCTCCACGAGAGGCCGGACGAGGCGCACACGGGGGGTCGGTTTTACCTCGTCGATCACGAATTCATCACCCTCCCGGGACCTGCTCAGGAGCCGCTCGAAGAGAGCATCCTCCTTTTCCCGCAGCGGCTTCCAGTCATCCACCAGAAAGGCCACGCATACCCCGGCCTCAAGGGCGAGGACGGCAAGAATGAGGCGGATAATCCAGGAGGTCATGGAAGTGTTCGGCGTTCAAGAGGCCGTGTTCTAGGGAGCGGCGGGAGGGGGAGTCTGAATACGAAAGCCGGAAAACTGAATGCTATTTCTCCATGGCGCTCTCCAGAACCGGGCGGAGAGGTCCCTCGAGCGGGGTATTCTCAACCTGCGAGAGGAGGAGCTTTGCCCCGGTGGGAATGTGCTGGGCATACCAATCGATCTGCTGTTCGTGCAGGATGTTGGCATAGGCCCCAAGAGCCTGCATGAGGCGTTGGGTGGCACAGTCGCGCAGCAGTTCCGGAATGGGACGCTCCTCGGCAATGTCTTCCCAGAGGTCCAGAAGCTTCGCCTGCTCTTCTTCCGAATGATTAAGATACGGATCGTAGAGGAGCGAGGCGAGATCGTATTCCTGGCGTCCGAGGCGCAGGCCCTGGAAGTCGATCAGCCAGGCCTTGTCCTTGTGGAGGATGATATTCTGAGACTGAAAGTCGCGATGGACGAGATTGCGGTGGGAAGAGCCCAGGTTCTCGCGCAGCTGGATGAGGCTTTCGTTACTGCGGAGTCCCGTGCCGTCGAGGCCGAGATGTTTCTCCACCAGGTTTTCGATAAAGTAGTCCTGTTCCCAGGTGTAGGTTTCCGGACCGAAGGCAGGGGAGAGCTCGAGGTCCTTGGGGGGGCGGGTATAGAAAAGGCGTTCGAGTTGCTCGAGCGCGCTGCGATAGTAGGGTTCGCGCTGGTCCCACGGCTGGGCCGCGATGGAGAGAAGGTCTGCTTCGCCGAGGTCCTCCACCAGGGCGATGTTACGGCCGGGATTGTCATAGAGGACTTCGGGGACATTGATGCGGTTCTTCCTGAGAAAGTGGGCGACAGGCAGGAAATAGCGGTTGTCCTTGCGTTCCAGGGTGTAGTGGATCCCGATGAAGGGAGGGTGTCCCTCCGCCCTGAGGCGAACGATGGTGCGTCCCGATGCGCCCCGCTTGATGGGCTCGAGGATGACGGTGTGATCCGGGTCGAGCTTGAGGTGGGCACGAACGGCGGTGAGCAGGGTATCGGCGGCCATGGTGAGAAGGCTGGTGATGGCGACGTCTCTGTCGACGTCGGGAGTTGGTCTACGGGAGCGGACTTGGGGCGGTATGTCGGATGTGAATCGGGGATCTGGGTTTCTTCACTCTGGGGGGAGAGGCGGGTCAGAGATCGGCGTTGTGGTGGGGGCCGGTGGCGAGAGTGGACGAATAGACGATGCAGTTTGTCAATTGCGCACCTTCCTCGATGCAGGCGCCGGGCCAGAGCACCGATGCCAGGACGGTCGCATCGGCGCCAATGGAAGCGCCCGGGCCAATTGCGGAGGCCTCGACCATGGCAGTGGAGTCGATGTGGGCCTCCGGGTGACGCAGCTCACCCAGTTCTCTGTGATTGTGGGCATCGAGGTAGGACTCGCGGGTGCCCAGATCGAGCCAGATGCCCTCGTCGTGAATGGATGCGCCCATTTCGCCATTGCGAACAAGTTCCAGGAAGGAGGGGATGATGGAGACTTTTTCAGCGGAGGGGATGTGCTGGAGTAATCCGGGTTGCGCGCAGTAGACGCAGGCGAACTGGTGGGTGCCGGGGGCAATGCCGAGCATCCTGCGAATGTCCACGATACGTTCGCCATCGATTGCGATGTGGGGTTCGTGTCCGGTGGAGCGCAGGCCCATGGTGACGGTTTTCCCGGAGCGGGTGTGAGTGTCGACCAGTCGTGTGAGATCAAGGGTGGTCAGGATGTCACCGTTGTAGACGAGGAGCGGTTCGTCTCCGATCCACGATTCGATGTTCTTGAGCCCGCCTCCGGTTTCGAGAAGAACCGGTTCGTGGAAGAAAGTCAGAGAGGCGCCCCGATAGGATCCGTTGGGGAATGCGTCCTCCCATTTTTCGGGCAGGTGGTGGGTGTTGATGGCGAATTCCTCGATTCCCGCGGCCAGACAGTGGTCAAGAGCATATTCGATGAGGGGGCGGTGAAAGACCGGGATGAGCGGTTTGGGAAGGATATTGGTAAGCGGACGCAGGCGCGTACCCAAGCCGGCGCCCAGGAGAAAGGCTTTCCTGATTGGCGCGCTCACGACAGCAAGGGGTGGGGGGTTGGGGAGAGGGTTGCAAGTTTTTGTGCCCCCGGCGCCCCCTTCCGCGGTTTTTCCTCAAATGTTCGTGAGCAATATCTGCGCGGAATCCAGGGGCAGGCTATCAGCTTTCGCTCAGGGAGAGGAAGCAGATCCAGGATTTCCCGGGCTGTTCAAAGGCCCTGTTCGGCATCGCCGTCGGGTCTGTCCCGCGTCCTGGGTTATTGCGCGCGTCTCTGCCTGCGTGGTTGGCGGCTGCGGTCGGTCTTGCCGGGATCTTCCGGGGTGACTCCCACTACGAGGTCGAGTCGGGCCGTGAGTTCGCCAATCTTGGATCCTTTGAGCGGCTTGAAGGGAACAGTGACGAGTTTCTGCAGTTTGGGGTCACCACCACCGAGCCGTTTGTAGAGGAAGTCCTTGGCGTTCTGCTTTTCACCCTCGATGTAGAGCTGGGTTGTGAGGAGTCGCTTATTTCCGTGGGAGACCGCAACATGGATGTGAGGCGTGCGTCCGGGATAGGCGGGTGGTTTGATGGTGCGGAAGTGGTAGAGGCCACTGGACCCGGTTAGAAAGCGTCCATAGCTCTGGAAGTTCTTGTCCCGCTTGTCCTGTCCGTTGGCCTTGGAATGGAGGTAGATCCCCTGGTTGTCGACCTGCCAGATCTCGACGACGGCATTGCGGAGCGGCTGGCCCTTGGTGTCCATGACCGCGCCGGTGAGGTAGCTTACGGCCCCGACCGCTGGGGTAATCTTGTCGTTGACGACGAGGAGGTCGTTATCGGTATCGAGGGGGAGGTTGTCCGGATAGAAAGGCCCCTCTGCGTCCCGGGGCGTACGGGTGAGAGCCTCTGCCAGGGCACCGGGCACGGTGAAGAGGGCGGCGGATCCTGCGAGGGCGCTGCGGAGAAAGTTACGGCGGTGGCAGGTTGGGCAACTTGCGATGGAATTGGAGGGGCTCATGGGTTGGGAGTGTTACATGAAAGAACACCGGGAAAAAGGACAGGTTGCGGATCCGATGCCTGAAGTTCAGAGCAGGTCGGTGAGGGCTCTCCGGAAGGGGGAGGGCATGGGCAGCTCCTGGAGGGATGTGGAGCAGTGGAATTGCTCGGTGGGGGTTCCCGCAGGGGGCGGAATCCGAGAGGGGGGACAGCGGTAGATGTGCATGGTTACCTTGTGATGGGTGATGTCATACCTTCGCGTGGCAAGGAGAGGGAAATCCGCCAGCTGGTCATGACTCCGCTCCGGCAGCTTCCACAGCCCCTTGCGACGGGAGCCCTCTTCCCGGGCAAGGAGGACAGGGCCGCCGCGCTTGCGCACAAAGAGAACATGTTCGTCGATTTCGACGGTGGCACGCCGGGTTTTTTTGAGAGGGAGCGTGTCAGGGTTGCGGGTGGCACAGAAATCCTGGACGGGGCACTGCAGGCAATTGGGAGAACGGGGGGAGCAATACGACTGTCCCAGCTCCATGAACGCGGAGTTGAAGGTCCGCGCATGGCGGGTGGGGAGCAGGGCCTCTGCCCAGTTCCAGAGCTGGTTCCGACCGGCGGGCGCATCGACAGGTTCACGGTAATCAAAGAGGCGGCTCAGGACGCGGGAGATGTTGGCTTCCACGATCGGGGCTGGATAATCGAAGGCGAAGCTGGCCACCGCCCCGGCGGTGTAGCGACCGATGCCGGGCAGGGACTCCAGGCCTGAGGGGTCGGCTGGAAATTCCCCGTCATGGTCTTTGAGGATCACCCGGGCGGTCTCCTGTAGATTGCGCACGCGATTGTAGTAGCCGAGCCCTTCCCAGGTGCGGAGTAGTGCGCTCTCAGGGGCCTCGGCGAGGGAGCGCAGGTCGGGAAATTTCTCGAGAAAGCGCTCAAAGCGGCGATTCCGGATCACCGCACCGATGGTGGTCTGCTGAAGCATGACCTCGGAGACGAGGATGGCATAGGGGTCAGTGGTCCGCCGCCACGGATAGTCCGTGCCGGATTCGTCAAACCAGCGAAGGAGCGCACTGCGAAAGGCGCGAATGTTGCGCAGGGGATGGCGGGTAGCGACACGTTTGGGCACGGCGGGAACATCGGGCATTGCAGAAGCGAGGTCGAACCTAGAAAGTGGCCGAGGTGGCATTGACGACCTACACGCAGGAGATTGGGGGGGAGGACGTGGAAAAGTTACGCAGGATTCTGGAACGTGATGGCTTTGAGTTCCTGGAGAAGCCCTATGCATATTATGGGGCGCGGAAGGGAAAGTTGAACATCACGGTCTATGAGAAGGGCCCCAAGGTGCTGGTGCAGGGGAAGGAGACCGAGGATTTTGTAAAGTTCACCCTCGAGCCTGAGATTCTGGGGGAGGCACGGCTTGGTTACGAAGAAGTCCATAATCCGGAGATGTTCCAGCCCCACTTCGGAATCGATGAGAGCGGGAAGGGGGACTACTTCGGTCCTCTCGTGATTGCCGGCGTCTACACCGACGGAGAGAGTACCCGGGCTCTCATTGAGGCGGGTGTAATGGACTCCAAGCGGGTGAGTTCAAGTGATCGGATCCGGAGTCTGGCAGGAGCGATCCGCAAGACGCGTGGGGTGGTGGAGTCCTTGGTTCTGATCGGCCCGGAACGCTACAATGATCTCTACGAGCGATTTTCTAACCTGAATGAGTTACTGGCCTGGGGTCACGCCAAGGTCATTGAGGAGCTCTCGGAGCGCGTGTCGGATTGTCCACGGGCCTTGAGTGATCAGTTCGCCAATCCCCGTGTCCTGCAGCGTGCGCTGGAGCGTAAAGGGCTAGACCTTGAGCTGCAGCAGCGGACGAAGGGAGAGAGCGATGTGGCGGTTGCGGCTGCTTCCATTCTGGCGCGGGAGGCTTTCGTGAACTGGATGTCGAAGGGGGCTGAACAGTGGGAAATCTCTCTGGCCCTTGGGGCGGGTCCGCCTGTGCTGGAGGCAGGCCGGGCCTTTCTCGAAAGGCATGGGGTGCAGGAATTACGCAAAGTTGCCAAAGTGCACTTCAAAACCACAAATCAGTTGACCGATAGCAGGATTGAATGAGTTCTTATCTACCACTCCTTTTGGCGTTACATTTGGCGCGGGGTGTGTTGTCCATAGAAGTTGTAAGCTATTCCATGTCTACGATTACGAAACGAGATTTGGTGGTCCGGATCAGCAATGAAACGGGATTGACCCAGCAGCAGGTTTTCGACGTCGTCCAGAAGACCCTGGACGACGTCACACTGGAGCTGGCCCAGGGTAATACCGTTGTGATGCGGAATTTTGGAACCTTTGAAGTCCGTCAGACGAAGGCCAAGGTGGGCCGGAACCCGAAGGACCCGAGCAAGGATGTCCCTATTCCTCCCCGCGCAGTGGTGAAGTTTAAGCCTGGCAAGGAGATGAAGGAGAAAGTTGCCCGGATTCTGCCGGTCATCCAGCAGCAGGGACAGGTGGACCTGGCAGACTGATTGGCCTTGTCATCAGGATTTCCTTGATCGCCCCGTCGGATATAGACCGGGGGTGAATGCAACTACGCTGGTCGGGTAGTTGCGGCGGTCGCAAAGTGGAGGGATTGTCAGACTGCGTGTACTCTGGCAGGATGTGCCCATGGGGAAATACTGGATGCTTGTATCGGTGCTGGGTCCGATTCTGCTGACCTCCTGCGGGGCAGGTGGCTACAGGGGCTACATGACCCGTGCCTACACGATCAAGGGGGTACGGTATCATCCCATGAGCGTGGAGCAGGCGTTGCGTTATGAGGAGACGGGAATAGCCTCGTGGTATGATGAGAGCAGCTTTCTGGGCTTCAAGAGGGGGAACACCTCCCTTGGTGAGAAAGTGGGGCGTTTTGACGTGAGCGGTGCCCACAAGACACTGCCGTTGCCGTGCCGGGTGAAAGTGACCAACCTTGCCAATGGTAAATCGGTCAAGATGCGCCTTAACGATCGCGGCCCGTTCATAGCGGGGCGCATCATTGATGTTACTCCGCGGGCTGCGAGTAAGCTTGGCTTCAAGGCCAAAGGTCTGGCCCGGGTGCGGGTCGAGTGTCTGAGCGTGGGAGACGGCAGATACGAGCGAAAGCGGCGGAGGGGGATACCCTTTGTGCCGTTTCTTTAGTGGAAGGACTGCCGGATTGTGCGGGGCAGGACGTTCCGGCTTCCGGCCAGCAGGGAGGCCGCCATAAATCACTGGTCCCGGGAGGGGAAAGCTGTTAGGAGCAGCGCCCCTCCCCCGAATTATGGCCCAGGAAAATCTCAACGAAGTGCGCGTCTTTGCCCCCGCCACGGTGGCGAACGTTGCCTGTGGTTATGACGTCCTGGGATTCGCGATTGAAGCTCCCGGCGACGAGATCGTGGCCCGGCATTCTCCGGATCCGGGCCTGCGGATTGTTGAGATCACGGGAGACAACGGTAAGCTGCCCACCGGGGTTTCCGAAAATACCGCGGGGGTGGCCGCGCAGGATCTCCTTCGTCACCTCGGAATGCTCGATCGCGGCGTCGAGTTGGAGATTCACAAGAAGATGCCTTTTGGCAGCGGGCTGGGTTCCAGTGCGGCCAGCGCGGTGGCAGGGGCCTACGCGGTGAACAAGCTGATAGGTGAGCCCCTGACCAAGAAACAGCTCCTGCCCTTTGCCATGGCAGGCGAGGCGAGTGCGGACGGAGCGTGGCATGCCGACAATGTCGGGCCCTGCCTGCTGGGTGGAATCGTATTCATCCGGTCCAACCAGGAACTCGACATGGCACAATTGCCCGTGCCGGAGAATCTATGGGCAGCGGTGGTTCACCCCGACATTGAGATCCTGACCAAGGTTGCCCGGGAGATTCTGCCCCGGGAGGTGCCTCTTGAGAACGTGACCCAGCAGGTGGGCAACCTGGGGGGATTGCTTTGTGGATTGATCCAGAAAGACTACGAACTGATTAGCCGCTCCATCCATGATGTCATTGCGGAGCCGCGCCGGCAGAAACTCATTCCCGAGTTTTACCGGGCCAAGCGCGATGCCATGGCTGCGGGCGCTCTGGGATTTAGCATCTCGGGAGCGGGCCCGAGCGTTTTTGCCCTTTGCGAAGGAGAGGAAATTGCCCGGCGGGTTGGGGCGGAGATATCGCGGGTGTTTACGGAGGCTCCCATTGAGAACCAGGTCTACGTGTCGATGGTCAACCCGCATGGGGTGCATGTGGTTGATTAGCCGGGAGGGGGGTGCAAGTAAGTGGAAGCGGGAATTCGGGACTGACAACCGACAACTTACAATGAAGAACTTCTCTCGTGGCGCAGCGATTCTACAGTACCAATTCGGCGGGCAAATACGTTGATCTCCAGGAGGCGGTGCTCCGTTCATTGCCTCCCGACAACGGGCTCTACATGCCGGAAAGCGTGCCGGTAATGGACGCTGCATTCTGGGCTCACTGGCGGGAGTGGCCCTTCGCGGAACTGGGCTACCGGATTGCCTCGTCTCTTTTTGCGGGGGCGGTGCCGGAGGAAATCCTGCGGGAGATCGTAGGGGATGCGATCAATTTTGATGCGCCAGTGGTGACCATCGCGGAGAAGATGCACGTTCTCGAGCTCTTTCATGGGCCTTCTCTGGCCTTCAAGGATTTTGGAGCACGGTTCATGGCACGCCTCATGGGATGGTTGACCCGTGAGGATGAGCGGGATCTCATGGTGCTGGTGGCGACCTCGGGGGATACGGGGGGTGCGGTGGCGAGTGCCTTTCACGGTGTGCCCGGAACGAAGGTGGTGGTGCTCTATCCGAGTGGCAAGGTGAGTAATCTGCAGGAAAAGCAGCTCACCACCCTGGGGGATAATATTACCGCCCTCGAAGTGGCAGGATCATTCGATGATTGCCAGCGCCTGGTAAAGGCGGCGTTCCTCCATCGCAAATTGGCGGAGGAGCGCAACCTGACTTCGGCGAACTCGATCAACATCGCGCGGCTGATCCCGCAGGCCTTTTACTATTTTCATGCCGCACGGCAGCTCCCGGAGGACGTGGAGCCCGTTTTTGTAGTGCCCAGCGGCAACTTTGGCAACTTGACCGCAGGGCTCCTTGCAAACTTGATGGGGTTGCCGGTCAGGCAGTTCATTGCAGCCACCAATGTGAACGATGTGGTCCCGGTCTACCTGGAGGGTGGGAACTATGAGCCCCGGGCCAGCTGTCCTACCATTTCAAATGCGATGGATGTGGGGGCCCCCAGTAACTTCGTTCGCCTTCTGGATCTTCATCACCACAAGCACGGTCTGATGGCGGACCGGATCGCGGGGTGCCGCTTCGATGACGAGCAGACGCGGAAAGCGATCCGGGAAGTAGAGGCCAATGCGGGGTATGTGATCGAGCCGCACGGAGCAGTGGGGTATCTTGCCGCGGAAGCGTGGCAGGCGGATCATCCTGATGATGAGATGATCGTGCTGGAAACGGCACACCCCTCCAAGTTCCTGGATGTCATGGAGGAAGAACTGGGCGAGGGAGCAGTTGAAATTCCGGAGCGCCTGGCCCGCCTGGCGGGGCGTGAAAAAGTTGCGATTGAGATGCCCCCTGAGGAGGCAGTCTTTCTCAGCTGGTTGGCGCAGGTGGAGAGTTAACCCTGTCGTTCGGGGTTCAGCTTCCGAAAGGAGGGAGGATCAATTCATCGCCGGGTTTGATGACCGGGGTAGTAGCATCAGGAAAAGTGCCGCGCACGGGATTGGCGGAAGCCTGCTTTTTCCCAGGATAGACGTGGTCGACCTCAAGCCGGCCATAGATTCCTGTCTGCCGGCGGATGGCGAGGATGGTTCCTGGCTGAACATCCCGGTGGAGTTCGATGATGGCGAATCCGCCCGCCTCCTGATCCGGTTGCTGGGCCACCCACTCAATCACCTTGGCCTGAATCCAAGCCTGTTTTACGGTCGAGGCCCGGGCCTTCTGCTTCTTGGCGGCCTCGATCATGGGCTTCGAGATCAAGCCCTGCTTGGCCTCTTCCTTGAGGAGCTCATTTTCACGTTCGACCTTGGCGAGCTCGGCTTCGAGCTGGGCGCGGGTTGGGGCTCCGTCCTCGGAAGGCGGATCCTCGCTGATGATGGAGGGGCCAGCGGTTGTTGCAGGAGCGCCCGCTACCACCTCCCCGGGATCCAGCAAAGAAGTGTTGGCGGGAATCGGGGGGGAAGGTGGAATGAGAACAGGGTTCGGGGCGATTGGATCGACCCCAAGCGCCCCGGGATTGAGCGGGCGCGCCGGAGCGGGAGGGTTGAGCTGGCTCTGCTGGGCATTCAGGGCGGCGAGGGCGGCACGCAGCTCCTTGAGCTCAGCGTTATCGTTGGCGTTATTCATCTTCATGACGGTCAGGACGACCGCTACGACGAGGAGCAGGCCAGTGGCTCCGAGGAGCGCCGGGATCATGTTCATGGCCTCAGCTTGCGTCATCCCTGTGAAAAAGTCAAAAACCCAGCCATGATCCCTGTAATCAAGGGACACGCAGGGCTTGCGGCGGTGGGGACGCACCGCTACAGGAAGGTCGATGAGCGCTCAGGAGAAGGGCTACAAGGACACGTTGTCGCTGCCGCAGACGAGTTTTCCGATGCGGGGCGACCTCGTGAAGAACGAGCCGAAGCGCCTGGCGCAATGGGAGAAAGACGGTCTTTATGAGAGGATTGTGGCCCGCCGCCGGGAGGAGGGAGCTCCCCGGTTCATCCTGCACGACGGCCCTCCCTTTGCGAATGGGGATGTCCACATGGGGACCGCGCTGAACAAGGTGCTCAAGGACCTGGTGGTGAAATCGCGCACAATGGCGGGTTACGAGGTGCCCTTTGTTCCCGGCTGGGACTGCCACGGCCTGCCCATCGAGTTCAAGGTGGTCCAGGAGGCGCGGGATGAGGAACCTGCCGAGATCCGGCGGCGGTGCGAAATTTTCGCACGTAAGTGGATCGACATCCAGCGGGAGAGTTTCCGGCGGCTGGGGGTCTTTGGCGACTGGGACAATCCGTACCTCACCCTCGCCCCTGGCTACGAGGCTGAGATCATCCGGGTGTTCGCCGCCCTGGTAGAGAAGGGGGCGGTCTACCAGAGCAAGAAACCGGTGCAGTGGTCTTACGGGGCGCATACCGCCCTTGCGGAGGCGGAGGTGGAATACAAGGAGAAGACGAGTCCTGCGATCTGGGTGCGGTTTGCCTTTACAGATAGTTCGGAAACGCAGTTTCGTGAGGTTACTGCGGCGGCCGGGGACGGTTCCTACGGTCTTGTGATCTGGACTACCACGCCGTGGACCCTTCCCGCCAACCTGGGGGTGGCTCTGCACAAGGACTTCGTCTACGTGGCCGGGCGCTTTGCGAATGAAGCGGGCGAAGGCCACCAACTGGTGGTTGCGAAGGACCTGCTGGAGGAATTCGCAGTTAAGACCGGCCTTTCGCCCGCCGGGGATCTGATCGAATTCCAGGGAGGGCAGATCGAGGGACTGGAAGTGCAGCATCCGTTCCTGGATCGCCTGAGCAAGGTCATCCTGGGATCCTTCGTCACGACCGAGACGGGAACGGGAATAGTGCACATCGCTCCGGGTCACGGCGCCGATGACTACGTGGCGGGCCGTGAGTACGGACTCGATGTGGTCTCGCCGGTGGACAACGACGGCAAGTTCACCGAGGAGGTCGGGGTGGCGGAGCTGGTGGGCCGGCACGTATTCGAGAGCAACGAGGAGATCATCTCGTTGCTATCCAGTCTGGGAGTCCTCCTTGGACGGGAGGATTACCAGCACGATTACCCACATTGCTGGCGCTCCAAGACCCCCATTATTTTCCGTGCGGTCGAGCAGTTCTTCATTTCGCTGGATGGATTGCGGGAGACCGCCCTTGAGGAGATCGACAAGACCGAGTGGCTCCCCCACTGGGGGCGTAACAGGATCCATGGCACGGTGGAGTCGCGGCCAGACTGGTGCATCAGCCGCCAGCGCACCTGGGGCGTGCCCCTGCCGGTCTTCTTCACGCCTGAAGGCGAAGTCCTCCTGGACGCGGAACTGGCCCGCAAGGTGGCTACCCTCGTGGAGAGCGAGGGAACCAACATCTGGTTCGAACTGGAGGAAGCGGAACTGGTGAGCCGCCTGGGGCTGCCTGAGGGTACGCGCAAGTGCAGGGACACCCTGGATGTCTGGATCGATTCCGGCAGCAGCCACGTGGCAGTGCTGGACCGTCACGGGGAATTGCAGAGCCCGGCGGATCTCTACCTCGAAGCCACCGACCAGCATCGTGGCTGGTTCCAGAGCTCGCTCATGCTGAGTGTAGCCTACCGTGGGAGTGCTCCCTACAAGACAGTGATGACGCATGGGTTCGTGGTCGACCAGGACAAGAAGGGCAAGCTCTCCAAGAGCGAGGCGGAGAAGGCAGGCAAACCCATTGATGCTGCTCACTATTACAACAAGTACGGGTCCGATATCCTGCGTCTCTGGGTAAGCAGCGTGGACTGGCAGACCGAAGTGCCCTTTGGCGAAGACCTCTTCAAGCAGGTGGCAGAACCCTATCGGCGGATCCGTAATACCCTGCGCATCCTGCTGGGGAACCTGCATGGATTCGATGCAGGCCGTGACGCAGTGGCTCCGGAGGAGATGACCCTGGTGGACCGCTGGATTCTCGAGGGCCTGCACGAAGTGGTGACCGAGTGCCGACGTGCCTATGACGCCTACGAATTCCGCAAGGTCTTCACCGTTATCAACCAGTTCTGTGCCCGGGATCTCAGCGCGATCTACATTGATCTTACCAAGGACCGGCTCTACTGCGACGCCGGGAGCTCCTCGCGTCGTCTCGCGAGCCAGACCGCGATGAACAACGTGGTCGAGGCGCTGACGAGGCTGCTGGCCCCCATCCTGGTCTATACCGCGGAGGAGGCCTGGGAGCACGCGGGTCGCAGGGGGAGCGTGCATGAGCAGGACTTTCCCGTGCCGGACGAGCGCTTTGCGGGGAAAGAGGCGACGGAGGAGGTGAACCAGCTCCTGGAATTGCGGGAGGTGATCCAGAACGCCATCGAATCCCAGGTCCAGGCCAAGGCCTTCAACAAGAACAACGAGGCATCGGTCGAGTTGTCACTGCCTGCCGCGCACGGTTTGCGTGGGCTCCTTGGCGACCGCGAGTTCGCCACCGAGTTTTTCATTATCTCCGACCTGAAACTGGGAGAGAGCGAGGAGGTTTCTGCGGAGGCATGCAGGACGGAGCATCCCATGTGTCCCCGCTGCCGCCGCTATGAGCCGCCGGCTACTGGAGAGTCCGGAGACGGAGCGGAGTTGTGCATACGCTGCGCGGAGGTATTGTCCGGCGTCGAGTCATGAAGTCCCTTCCGCGCCTGCTCCTCGTCTTTGTCCTGCCGCTCTACCTGCTCGATCAGGTGACGAAGTGGCTGGTCGTCCTGAATTTCGAGGCGCCCGGGCCAGGATCCAACGTTTCGCAGGAATCCCACGTAGTGATGGAGAATTTCTTCACCATTGTGCGCGTGCACAACCAGGGGGCCGCTTTCGGGCTTGGCAATGGGACGGCCTGGGCTCCGGTTGTGTTTTTCGTGATTGCCCTTATTGCGCTGGGCGCACTCCTCTGCTTCTGGCGGCGTGGGGCCTTTGACACCCTGCTTCTCCGCCTGGCGGCAGGGCTGCTGGTGGCGGGAATCCTGGGGAACCTCACCGACCGGGCCCTGCAGGGCTTCTTTCTGCCGGCTTACCGGGAGGAAGGATTCTTCGCTCGCCTTTCGGAGGGTTACGTCGTGGACTTTCTCGATTTCAAGATCGGGCTCTACGGAAAGCTGTTTCCCGCTTCAGGGGGACATTGGCCCTCGTTCAACGTGGCGGACTCCTGTATATGTGTGGCAGCTTTTTTCCTGATTCTTTCAACGTTTCGTGGTGAAGCGGCGTCGAAGGAGGGAAAGGAAAAGGCCGAGGCCTGATGGTTCGCTGCCAGGATCGGCTTCCGAAGGGAGGCACCACCAGAGATCCAGGGGAAGCGGACGCCGGTTCCAGAGACAGGCCCTCCTGAGGTCGATACACCCTGTTGTGCAAATCCCGCCCGTAGAATCCGCCTGAACAATGGAGATCTGGAAAGCGATCGTGGTAGGAATTGTGCAGGGGCTCTCGGAGTTCCTGCCAATCTCTTCCTCGGGGCATATTGCACTGGTGCAGCACCTGCTGGGGATGCGCGGGACTGGTGCCGGTGCCCAGCAGGATATCACCTTTGAACTGGTGGTCCACATTGGGACATTCCTGAGCGTCATCATCTATTTTCGGCAGCGTCTCCTTGGCCTGCTTCTCAGTGTGTGGCAGAAGGATCGGACCGAGGAGCGCAGGATGATCCTCTGGCTCCTCATCGCCACCATCCCAGCCACCCTCGCCTTCTTCAGTGCAAGGGGGTTTTTCGAAGGAGCCTACGATTACCCTGTTCTGGTGGGGGGCTGCCTGCTGGGGACAGGGGTGATCCTGCTCCTGCCCAAGCTGCTGCGTCCGAGGGAACAGGAATTTGGCCTGAAGCATGTCATCTGGATGGGCGTGGCGCAGTCCCTGGCTATCCTGCCGGGAATCTCAAGGAGCGGGGCGACGATTTCGGCGGGTCTTCTTTCCGGAGCGCAGGCCTCAAAGGCTGCTGAGTTTTCCTTTCTCATGTTCCTGCCTGCCATCGGCGGAGGCATCCTGGTGAAGCTGAAGGATTTGCAGGCAGTGGCACAGAGTGAGGCCGCAGCGGCCTACGCCTGTGGATTCGTAGCCGCCTTCCTCTCAGGCCTGTTGGCAGTTTACCTCGTCCTCCAGACGATCCGGAAAGGCAAGTTCGAGTACTTTGCCTATTACTGTTTTGTGGCCGGAATCGTGACGATGGTCTACTTTGGCGGGAAGTAACCGGTTTGCAGCCGTGGGCAGGACCGGGAGGAAAGCTGCCTGAGGGTTGGCAAGTGGTGTGAATCGGGCATAGTCACCGCCTCCGCATGCTGGCCAAACGTATCATCCCCTGCCTTGACGTGACTGACGGCCGCGTGGTGAAGGGGGTTAATTTTGTCGACCTGCGTGATGCGGGGGATCCGGTGGACTGCGCGGTGGCTTACAACGAACAGGAGGCCGATGAGATAGTTTTCCTCGATATTACGGCCTCCTCTGACGAGCGCGAAACAATGGTGGAGGTTGTCCGCAAGACCGCCGAACGCTGCTTTGTCCCCCTCACTGTGGGTGGCGGGATCCGGGTGGTAGCGGACATGAGGCGCATGCTTCTGGCTGGGGCAGACAAGGTGGGAGTCAATACCGCCGCCATCAATCGCCCTGAGGTGGTGGATGAAGGGGCTGGAACCTTTGGAAGCCAGTGCATCGTGGTGGCTATCGATGCCAAGCGCCAGGGGCCGGGCCAATGGGGCGTCTACACGCATGGCGGGCGGAACCCGGTCGAGGGCCTGGACGCCATCGAGTGGGCCCGGGAAGTCTACAATCGCGGCGCGGGCGAGATCCTTCTTACCAGCATGGACGCGGATGGCACCAAGGATGGCTACGACATTGAGCTCACCCGTGCGGTGAGCGAGGCGGTGGGTATTCCCGTCATCGCGAGCGGTGGATGTGGAACGCTCGATCACATGGTGGATGTCTTGCGGGAGGGCAACGCTGATGCGGTTCTGGCGGCGAGCATCTTCCACTTCGGGGAGTTTACGGTACCGGAAACGAAGAACTACCTGCAGGCGCAGGGAATCCCGGTGCGCCCGGAGGTTGGAAGCTAAGCGGGCCGGGGAGCGGATCGTAGTCAGCCAGAACGGGTAAGAGCACCCAGGGCCGAGGTTACCCGGAGTAGACCCGCTGGACTCGTGGGGTAATGCTGGTGAACACTTCCCACGGGATCGTGCCAGCCTTGCTGGCGACCTCCTCGACGGGAATGTTGGGGCCGAAGAGTTCCACTTCGTCGCCAGGACTGCAGCCGGGATGATCAGTGAGATCGACCATGACCTGGTCCATGGTCACGCGGCCGAGAAGGGGAGCCCGGTGTCCGCAAATGAAGACCTCGGGCGTGTGGTTGGAGAGCGTCCTGGGGTAGCCGTCGCCGTAGCCGATCCCGATCGTCGCAACCCTCGTGGAACGGGTAGTGACAAAGGTCCTCCCGTAGGAGATTCCGTGTCCCGGGGGGAGATCCCGGATGACGGCCACCCGTGACTTGAGGGTCATCACGGTGCGCAGGGTGGCACTATGTTCGTTAAGGGGAGAGACTCCGTAGAGAAGTAGTCCCGGGCGCACAAGGGTAGTGGTGCGCGATTGGTATCCTAGGAGGCCGGCCGAATTGGACAGGTGGACGTGTTTCAGTTGGTCTCGACCGGGAAGGGACTCGATGAGGGAGTCGAACGTTTCGAACTGGGAACGCGTGAATTCGACGTCCTCGTCGGCGGAGGGAAGATGGGACCCAAGACCGCTGACCTTGATCCCGGGGAGGGTCCGGATCGCCTCCAGGGCGGCTGGGGCATCGGCGGGGAGAAAGCCACCGCGTCCCATCCCGGTGTCCACTGTGAGGTGCGCTTCCACAACGGTGCCCCTATTCCGGGCGAGTTCGTCAAAGTGGTGCGCTTCTTCCATCGTGTTGAGACAGGGTAGCCAGTTGTGGGCCACGACCTCTTCCCGTTCGGCCGGAAAGGTTCCCCCCAGGAGGTAGATTGGCGTCCGCACCCCGGTCTCCGAAAGGCGGCGGGCCTCACCGACATTGGCCACACCGAAGAATGCAACCTCTTCCTGTTCGAGGGCGCTGGCTACGGCCTCAAGGCCGTGGCCGTAGGCGCTCGCCTTGACCACCGCCATGACCTGTTGGTTACTCAGTTCCCCTGCAACTGCGAGATTGTGCCGGAGGGCGGAGAGATCGACCTCAGCCCAGGAGCGGGGGGGGCTTTCGGGAACGTCGCTCACGGGTGCGAGCCTAGGGCACGACGGGACATTCGGCAAACTCTCCGGAAGAGGGGAGGAGAATATGCTCCTGGGATTCCTGGCTTTTCCAGGGTGTAGAGAAATCTGTCTTTCAGTCCGGAAGCGCCTCCAGGCTCCAGCCCTCGGGCCAGGTCCCCCGTCCCGGCTTCCTTGGATCAATGAGAACCCAGGTTTCCCGGCCCTGTTCCATGAAGCGCCGGGCCGCCTTGGCAGCCTGCTCCGGCATCCTGGAGACGATCGGACAGCTGCCGCTCGGGTGGGGTTGCACCACGATGCGGTAGATAGGGGTGTTGCCGATCTTGTCATCGGTTTGCTCCACCCCGGTGATGAACCCGGGGACGGCGTGACCGTGGATGACCAGTCGTTTGCGCGCGGCGCGGTAGCAATAGGTGGGGAAGATCCCGCCATAGGCCCCTAGCGACAGGAGCAGGGGAACCCACCAGGTAGACTCCTCGTTCCTGATACTGAGGGCGAGCATCAACGCGATCGTGCCGAAAAGAAGCAATACGCCCATGAGAAAGGTCGTGTTCCCCTTCCAGCCGAGTTTGCTGATTGGTTTGGGGATACCGGACCGGGGTATGGGTTTGTTGCGGAGTGTCTCAAGCATCTGGCGGGTCACGAGGTGCTTTGTGATGACCTTGCCGATGAACCCACCCCGGGCGGTCACGTTGCGCACGGCCTCCTCGGCAAAGGTTCCCTCTACCGCGTCCGCTGCCCGGCGGCCAGCGTCCGGATCGTCAACGAAAGCGGCGCAGGCCATGGCTGCGTCGATGAGAAAGGGCTGCAGGTCGTTGCCGGTAATTCGCTGGTCCGCATTGTGAACCTGACGGGAACCGAATGGGCCGATTTGCATTGAGGAACGGGTGACGGCCTGCTGGTGGCGCATGAAAAGAACCCCACGCGGGTTGACAGTGATGACCGCCTCCTGGACGAAGACCAGGGCGTCGATTGCCTGCCGGGTCAGCAAGGCACAGAGTGAATCCGGGGTCGCGGTGAAAATATCATACCTGCTGTTGAACTGGTCCTCGCCCGCCAGTTGACACCGGGGCATGCCGAGGAGACGGGAGAAAGGTCCCAGGAGATTTGATACAAGCGTTGATTTTGAGTAGAGCATCCCTTCCGGGAGGGTGGTTCGCGGGCGATAGAAGAAAACGAAGGTTCGATGGAGTCGATAGGACCGGGACTTGTCGAAGCCCGTCTCCTCCCAGGAGACGTTTCCGAAAATGTCATAGCCCAGTTCGTGTTGCTGGAACTGGAGATCTTCAAATTTGATGGAGCTTTCCTCAAAGGCGGCCCTGAGTTCACGCTGGGCATCTCCGGGGAGGGCGGATAAAGAGGGTTGTTCCGGCATCCTTCTCGTACTTGCGGGATCTCTTCTATCCGATCAGGCTCCCGCCTTGGATCGCAAAGTGGGCAGATCACCAGAAGATGAGAATAATTCCTGCAAGGCCCCCCGCGGGGAGAGCATCATCCCATTACGCGCGCGCCCTTTTAAATCCTCAGATAGAGGAGCAGGGGAATCTGAATAGCGCTACCTGTTCTGCGCAGCCTGGGAGGCATACTGCAGGTCGCGTCCGATACCCGCCATGGTTTCGCACGATGTCAGGGCGGAGAAGGCAATGAGACTTCCAAGAAGGAACACGACTTTCAGGATCTTACTGGTAGAGTTCATTTATTTTCATTGATAATTCGCAGATTCTAACCCTTTGCGGCAAGAACGAAATGGGACAGAATGAAATTAGGAATAAGCGGGCAATGGGCCTTTTGCCCCAGGAGAAAGGGGTTCCCCGGAAAGAGCGAAGAATTTTTACGACTTAACCGTTAGAGCGGGTTTCCCTGCCGTTGCAGGCCGGGGTTACTTCTTGGCCGGTTTTTCGAAGATCATGAAGTGCTGCCAGGGAAGCAGCTTGGAATCCGTACTCTTCCACTTCAGCCCGACGACTTCCATCTCCTTGCGAGACTGCGCCTCGGTCATCTTGTGGAGGGGCTTGATCGGGACGGTGGGATCCTCGGCACGATATTCCAGAAGGATAATGCGGCCGCCCGGCTTGAGGGCCTTGAAGAGGGATTCCATCATCTCCCGAGGGTGGGAGAACTCATGGTAGGCGTCGACCATGAGGGCGGCATTGATTGAATTGGGCTTGAGCTTGGTGTCATCGATCTTGCCGAGGTGGGCCTCCACGTTGGTCAATCCCAGCTTCTTTTCCTTCGCCTCGAGGAAGGCAATCATTTCGGGCTGGATATCAACCGCGATCACCTTGCCCTTGGGCACGAGGGGAGCGAGGCGGAAGGTGTAGTAGCCAGAGCCGGCACCGATGTCGGCGATGACGTCGGTGGGCTTCAGGTTGAGGGCTGCGATCGCCTTGCTGGGAGCTTCCTCTTCCTCGCGGTTGGCACGCTCCAGCCAGCGGATGGCCTGGTGGCCCATCACGTAGGAGATCTCCCGGCCCATGTAGTACTTGCCGGTTCCGTCGAAGGTCTTGCGGCCCTTGGAGTAGTGGCTGGGCTCCGAGGTGCCTGCCTTGTCCTTCTGCTCTCCTGGCTTGGTGTCGGCGGAGGAGATGAGCGGGAGGGCGCAGGTGAATGCAAGGGCGAGAAATCTTTTCATGGAATCGGGCGGGATAAGGTTCTGCCGGGTACGTTCCGCATTCTCAGGGCGTGGTGCAATCAGAAAGCGATTCCGGGCTCTCTTCCACTGTCGGACGTTGTAATCGATCTTCGATAGTTCGATCCTGCATTTGCGAAGGAAGCTGGACCCGTCACCATGCGGAGGTGCGCCCGAACTAGTGCCGATGGGCTTCGAAGTAACCCCGTTCCCAGCGGGCCGCCTGGGGTGGGACCTGGTTTTGCGGTTTGCTGCGGTCCGCGAGGGTGAAGACGACCGCGAGGGGATTTTTACCGGGGCGGGCACCCCGCGTGTAGGTGCCTTCGCCCCAATGAGCGCCGATGGCGACGAGGTGGAGATCCAGATTCCCGGTTTTGTCATGCGTGCGCACGTAGCCGTCGATTTCACCCTCGTAGCCCCGCTTGCCATCCTTGGTCTCAAGGTGGAACTTCCCCGCGATGCGGAAGGCGTTCCGGTAGGAAGAATCAGAAGCAGGCGCCATCGGGCTGATCCTGAATTCGAGGTTGCGGACTTCGTCCCTGCGCCAGTGCGGAGGTTCGCCGCGTGTGTTGTCCACGAGATGGAAACGGGCAATACGCATGGCGAGTAAATCAGACACCTTCTGTCCGGGCTTTTCCCGGGCGAGCCTGCCCAGTTGCTCGAGTTCCGCTTTCTTGAGCCAGAGATGATCATTGGCGACTCCAAAGCCGCTGTGCCGATAGGTTTCGGTGTTGGTCCCCGGCTGCCCGCAAGCGGCGTATCCACCTTCGCTGTTTTCCTTCAGGACACGGGTATGGACCTTGACGGGGATGATGTCCTTGGTGAGAGCGCGGACGTAACGCTTGTCACGCGCGCCGGGGGGCAGGGATTGAACCTGCACGGCGCCAGGTGTGCGCTCGGCGGGTGGGAGGGCGCGGAACTTACGCAGGCTGCCCTGCAGCATTGCAATTATTCGTCGGGGATCCCGATTGTTGTTGAATCCCAACAACTTTCCCGAAGCGCTGAAGGTGTAGCGGCCTTGTCGGGTGCCTCCCCCCGCCCCCTTGCGGGGTCCCTGGTCAGCCACCGAGCGGAAAAACCTTCCCACCGCATCGTTCTGGCGCCGCTGGTACCAATCGTCGGCAGCAACCACCACGAAGTTTTCCCGCAACAGCTTCTGGACATCAGCCCGGCCGAAGACGAACTCACGGTCCGCCACCCCGTTGTTTCAGGTGCACCCGAGGGGGTGCCCATCCATTTCCCACAGGAAGATGGGCTTGCCTTCCCTGGCGGCGCGGTGACGTGCCTTCCAGAGGTCGATTTCCCAGTCGAGATCCAGCCAGCCGGAGGACTCCTTCCCCGGGGTACATAATTCGGTCAGTTGGTTGAACTGGCTCCGGGAAATGTCGGCAATCCCGGAGGTCGGGAGGAGACAAAGAAACGAGAGGGTAACGAGGAGCGCCTTCATGAACTTCGATACTCAGGTTACGGGAGGGTCTGTCAGTGGAAACAGCAAAAACCGGGTGCTCTATATTCTGGAACCCATGGAAGGTGTTCCTGAAAACATACCGTTCTCCAGGTTAAGATCGGGGGCGCCATTTCCTGCTGGGGGGCACCCATGCCTCTTCTTTGCAGGGGCGCCAGTCTTCCCGGCTATTCGATCACATTGATATCGTCAATGGAGAGTCCGCTGAAGGAATCCGCGCTGCTGTCGCTCACGAAATTCCACTCGATGATCACATTCTCGCCGAGGGCCTCTGC
>JAKVCR010000072.1 GCA_022448985.1 Roseibacillus sp. | reverse complement strand
ATGACCGACGACGTGGTCTGGACCTGGGAAAACCGGTGGGGCGGCCGGGTTTTCGGGACGACTCTAGGTCATCCGGGCACCTTTGCCGACGCCAACTTCGTCCGGCTGTTCATCAACGGGATTCACTGGGCCGCGGGGAAACCGGTTCCGCCGGAGAGCGCGAAAATCGAACCGATTGGTGCTAAACAAGGCCCCAAGAAGAATTCCCAGCATTAAGGCGATTTGCAGGAAATCGCTGGAGGCGGCGGTCGGATTCGAACCGACGAATAACGGTTTTGCAAACCGTCGCCTTAGGCCACTTGGCTACGCCGCCATCACAAGGCGAGATGCGTGGTAATGCCGTTGCCCGCCGCTGTCAATAATCAGTCTCCCCGGCCCGGGAGAGGAGGCCCGGGATCGACACGATACTGCGGCCCGTTAGACTTCAGCTGTGAAAGCGTACTGGCGGGGTCTTCTTCTCTGGGGCCTCGTCACGTCGCTTCTTCCCCATGCCAGGGCCCACCAGGAACTTCATCACAACATTGAGCTCGATCTCCGCCAGATGGAGAAGACCGGGAGCCTTGAGCTGGTCTTCACCATCCACGCCCCGGAGCTGGTAGTGGGACTTGAGGAGGCCGCCAGTGCGCTCTACAACTCCGACTGGCTGGCGCAACAATCAGACCAGGAACTCAACCAGCTCATGACCTTGGGACGGAAGTATCTTACCGGGAGGTTCACGGTGCAGATGGAGGAGCGGGAGCCGGTCGACCTCGCCAGCAGGCTCACTTTCGAGGATGCCGATGCCATCCGAAGTGGAGGCACGCGGGGCCTCTCTCCCGGCTGCCTTGAGGCCTCCCTCGTCCTGTCCGCCCCGGAGGGACCCGGCAGGCTCCGCCTCGATCACGCTGCAGACTCAGGCAAACGCCTGCTGCTGGTGATCGACCGCCCCGGGGCCTTTCCCGAGGTCCTTGACGTGGCTCCCGGGACGCATGCGGTGGTGGCCTTGCGCGGAAAAATCGATGCCCCCATTGTCCCGGAGGTTGCCTCACACCCGGACACGGCACCTGCCCGGACCCGGATACTGACCGTCACAATCGTCCTCGCGGTCCTCTCAGCCATGGGACTGATCCTCACCAGATTGCGAAGGTCATCCCGGGGCAAGTCCCCCGGTTCATGATTGCGATCCGGGACCAGACGACGAAGATCCCATGATGCGTCTCCTCCCTGTCATCAGCCTGCTCTTCCTTTCCTCCTTCCCGGGCTGGGGCAAGTTGCCGACGGGACTCTCTTTTGAGGAAGGACCAATCAATGCGGTCTCCATCCAACGGAACGGGGAGCGAATGAGCCTCTATCGGGCCGCGGAGCCCGCCAAGGTTGTGCTGCTTACCCACGCCCGCCGCGACCTTGTGGAAGCGGTGCGTCCGGCAACAGCCGGGGCGCGGGTGGTAGCCCCCGAGAAATCCCGGTCCGCTCTCACGCAGGCCGAGGCCTTCTGGGAGCAGTTCTGGAAGAAGCGCTTCAATTACTACGAGCAGCAGGTCAACAAGGTCCCGGTGCGATCGCTGGCCGTGAGCCGGTTCGTGAAGGAGGGCGAACTCGTGAAGTGGCAGGGTCTCGAGCTCGCCGTGATGGAGACCCCCGGCTATTCGCGGGATGCGGTCACCTACCTCACCGAGATCGGCGGGAAACGCATCGCCTTCACCGGCGACCTGATCTGGGAAGGAGGGCGGGTCTTCGACCTCTACAGTTTCCGGGACGCCATCCCGGAGGCCCGGATCGGCGGCTACCACGGCTACGGCGGACGGTTCGGACAGTGGGTCACCAGCCTCCAGAAGCTGGCGGCCTGGAAGCCGGACCTGGTCGTCCCGGCCCGCGGACCCCTCATCACCAACCCGGCCGGAGATCTCACCGCGGCGGTGAAAAGGGTGCAGGCAATCTACAAAAACTATCTCTCCACCAACGCCCTTCACTGGTACTTCGGCAAGGAACGGCTGGAGCTCTGCGGAAAGCGCGTGCTCGGACCCGGAGCCCAGGTTGAGCTCATGCCCTTCTGTGAGCACGTCGACCTGCCCCCGTGGTGCCGTCACATGAGCACGACCAAGCTCCTTGTCTCCAGCGACGGGCACGGCTTCGCCCTTGACGTGGGCGGAGAGCACCAACTGCAGATGCTGCGCAAGGCCCTCGTGGACGGATTGATCCGGAAGATCGAGGGCATCTGGGTGACCCACCTGCACAACGACCACACCGCCCGGGTTCCCGCCGCCGCCCGGGAGTTCGGCTGCCCGGTCTATGCGGTGGCCGAGGTCGCGGACGGGTTGCGGCAACCCGGAGCCTGGTTCCTGCCGGGCCTCATCCCCGAGCCGGTGGACGAGGTGGTGGTCAAAAAGGACGGGGAACAGTGGGCCTGGCGTGAGTTCACCTTCACCAGCCATTTCTTCCCCGGGCAGATGTACAACCATGGAGGGCTCCTGGTCGAACGCGCCGATCACAAACCGGTCTTCTTCATCGGGGATTCCTTCTCCCCCTCCGGGATCGATGACTACTGCCTCATGAACCGGAACCTGATGCGCGAGGACACGGGCTACTTCCTCTGCCTGCGCAAGGTCCGTGCCCTCCCGCAGGGGTCATGGCTCGTCAACCAGCACATCCCCCACCTCTTCCGCTTCACCGGCAGGGAACTGGATTACCTTGAGAAGCAGTATCGGATAAGGGCCTCCATGATCGCGGACCTGGTCCCGTGGGACGATCCGAACTATGCTATCGACGAGGAGTGGGCCTGGTTCCATCCCTATGCCAGTGAAGCAAGGGCCGGGGAGCGCCTTGAGGTCGAACTGCGCCTCTGGAACCACTCCCCGCGGAAACGAACCTTCACAATCCGGATGGAGGAGACTGACAGCCTGAAGGTAGCGGCAGCCGTCCCGGAAATCACCCTCGCACCGCGGGCCACCGGAAAAGTCACCGTCCCGCTCCTGGTCGGCCCTGCAGCAGCTGCCGGGGTGCGGGTCATCACCGCCAGCCTGCGCAGCGAGGGAATCGCGGTCGAGCACTGGATCGAAACTCTCGTCAAGGTTCCCGAGTAGGGTCCCCTCCCCCCAGTTGAAGCTTTCCCCCGTGGCACATGCCGCCACACTGCTCTCATGGTAAGATTGTGCAGAGCGGTCCTTCTCCTTGGGCTGACCGGAACATCTCTCGGACAGGCCCAGGACACCGGAAAGCCTGATCCCACATTCGAGCTGCGGGACGGCGACCGGGTCGTCTTCCTCGGAAACTCGTTCTTCGAACGGGCCCGCCAGCACGGATACCTCGAAACCTCCCTCGCCCTGCGCTGGCCAGGAAGGAAGGTCACCTTCCGCAACCTCGGGTGGGACGGCGACACCGTTTTCGGGCACTCGCGGACCGGCGGCCGACGTCGCTCCGTCTTCGGGAATCCCGAGGAAGGATTCGGGAAGCTGATCGCTCATCTCCGGCAACTGGATCCCACCGTCGTGTTCGTCGCCTATGGCTGGAATGAGTCCTTCGCGGGAATTCAGGGAGCACCCGATTTCCGGAAGGGACTGGAGCGACTCCTGACGGAGGCCGGGAACAGGCGCTTTGTCCTTCTCTCCCCCACCCCGGCAGAACGGGGATTCGGCGCGGAGCTGCCCTTCAGGAAAGCCGGCCAAAAAGCCGGTCCCGATTACGTTTCCCAGCGCAACGCCGTCTTGAAATTCTACCGCGATGCCGTCGCCTCCGTGGCAGGGAAAGGGGGCCATCACTTCGTCGATCTGTTTTCCACCCTGCAGCAGGGCAAGGAGCCCTACTCCAGCAACGGCATTCATCCTGGCACGACAGGCTACCGGAGAATTGCCCGGATCATGGCTCAACGCCTGCATCTACCTGAACCTGTGGTCGCCCTCGGCTCAAAGGAGGCCGAATCCCTCCGCCATGCCATTGTCAAAAAGAACACCCTCTACTTCCACCGCTGGCGCCCGCGTAACGACGCGTTTGTCTACGGTGAGCGCAAGAACGAGCAGGCCATCGCCCAGACCGAACCGGCAAAATTCGAGCCCTTCGTGACCACGCAGGAAACCGCAATCCGTAAACAACTGGAGGCCCTCAAGTGAAGCAGTTGCTCTTCCTCGTCCCCCTCGCTCTCGGCTGCCTGTGCCTTCCAGCTACCGCCCAGCGTAACCTGCGGAACATTCCCCCACCCGACCCACAGGTCGAGAAGGCTTCCTTCAAGGTGGCCGAGGGCTTCGAGGTGAACCTGTGGGCCGCTGACCCGCTGCTAGCCAAGCCCGCCCAGATCTCCTTCGACCGCCAGGGACGTCTCTGGGTCGCCAGCAGTGAGACCTATCCCCAGTTGAACGTGAACCAGGATCCCAGCGACCGGATCCTGATCCTCGAAGACACGGACGGGGATGGTGCGGCCGACAAGTCTTCCATCTACTACGACAAACTCATCATCCCGGGAGGGGTCCTCCCCGATGGGAGCGGGGGCGCCTATGTCGCCCACGGGGAAGAACTCCTTCATCTCCGTGACCGTGACGGGGACGGCAGGGCCGACCAGAGGGAAGTGCTCCTTTCCGGGTTCGGATCCGAGGACACCCATCACACCCTGCACCGCCTGCGCTGGGGACCCGGGGGTCTCCTCTACATGCTCCAAGGATACTACATCGGCACCCACGTGGAGACCCTCTACGGCCCCCGCCGACTCAACGGCGGAGGCCTCTGGTCCTACGACATCCGAACCCGGCGCCTTGAGATCTACAGCCGCGGGCTGGTCAACCCCTGGGGAATGGTATTCGACCGCTGGGGGCAGTCGTTCCAGACCGATGGCGCCGGAGGGCAGGGGATTAATTACACTTTTCCGGATTCCGTCTTCCTCGCCTCCCCGCACGAACACCGGACCCTGACCGGTTTGAATCCCGGGCGGCCCAAGTCCTGCGGCCTGGAGATCATCAGCGGTAGTCACTTCCCGCCCGGGTGGAGCGGAAGCCTGCTCACCAATGATTTCCGCGCCAACAATATTGACCGCTACGTGATTACTCCCGACCAGGGCGGCTACAAGTCCACCCTGCAGCCTGATCTCCTCGGATCCTCCCACCTCTCATTCCGCCCCATCGACATCGTGATGGGTCCCGATGGCGCGGTCTATGTCGCCGACTGGTACAGCCCCATCATCCAGCACGGGGAAGTGGACTTCCGGGACAAGAGGAGGGACCGGGTGCATGGCCGGATCTGGCGCATCACTGCCAAGGGGCGCCCCCTTGTCAAAAAAGTCGATTACCGGGCCACCTCAATCCCCGGGCTCCTTGATCTCCTCAAGCATGAGGCCGACTGGGTGCGGCTGAACGCCCGGCAGGAACTCAGGAAACGGGACGAAGACAGGGTGAGCCCTGCCCTCGACGAATGGGTCCGTGCTCTCGATCGGTCGGATCCGGCCTTTGAACATCATCGCCTGGAAGCCCTCTGGGCCTACCAGACCATCACGACCCATCGCTCCCGTCACCTCCTGAAGGAAATCCTCCAGTCGCCGGAACCCCGCGCCCGGGCGGCCGCCATCCGCGTGCTCTACCACTGGCGGGGAGAGGCTGAATTGCTGGCCGAGGCGGTCGCAGACCCCCATCCCCGGGTCCGCCGGGAAGCGGTCACCGCCCTGGGACAGTTCGCCTCCCCGGAAGCTCTCGTCGTTGCCCTCGAGGCCCTGAATCACCCCATGGACAAGTATCTCGATTTCGCCCTCTGGCGAACCTGCCGCCTGCTGGAACCCCACTGGCTTCCGGCCTTCCAGCAGGGCAGGCTGAAACCCGGGGCCAACGCCGACCACCTTGGATTTGCTCTCAAGGCGATCGAGAAACCGGAAGCCCTCGCACCCCTGGTTGAATTGATTGCCAGGGGCCGGGCGGATGCATCCACCGTTCGTCTCGTCGGCAAGATCGGGGGGCCGGAAGAACTCGATGCGGTCCTCCACCTCGCACACCGGAAAACCCACCCTTTGACCAGAGACGCCGCCCTCGCCCTGGCCGAAGCCGTGGAGGACCGGGGCGTCTCCCCGGCCAACGAGAGCCTGCGCTCTCCAACCTGCAAACGATTGCTCGGTGAGGACGACAACGAGATCGTCGCTGCGGCCTGCCGCCTCGCCACAGCCTGGAATCTCAAAGATCTACGCAAGGAGATCCAGGCCCGCCTCACCACCGCCCCTCCCGCCCTGGCCCCTGCCGCCGCAAAGGCTGTAGCCCGGCTGGGGAACCGCGAGGAGATTCATTCCCTCGCCTCCCGGGGAAAGACTCTCCACCTCCGGGTGGCAACCACCGCGGCCCTCTTTGAGATCGACCCGGCCGTGGCCTCCGTCCTCGCAGTGCAACTCTTCCATGACAACCTGTCACAGCCTGAGATCGAGACGCTCATGGGCGAGGTCCTGCTCCGGCCCGGGGGAAGCGAACATCTTGCTGGGGCCCTTGCCGGAAAGAAGATCTCCCCGGAGACCGCGCTCCATGCCACGAGGTTGCTTGAAGTCTCCGGCAAGGGGCATCCCGGACTCACCGCCGCCCTCGCAAAGGCTGGCGAACTGAAACCACTCTCCCCGGCCCTCGATCCGCAGGCTCGCAACGCCCTTCTCTCCAAGGTCGCCGGGGGCAATGCGATCCGCGGCCGGGCAGTCTACGAGCGTGCCGCCCTCGCATGCGCGGTTTGTCATCGCGTCGCCGGAAAAGGAGGTGTCATCGGGCCCGATCTTTCCAGTATCGGGGCAAGCGCTCCACCTGACTACCTCCTCGAGTCTCTCCTCAGCCCCAGTGAAAAAATCAAGGAAGGCTACCGGATGTCCATCATTACCCTCAAGAACCGGAACGTGGTCTCTGGAGCCATCAGCCGGGAAACCCGGAACGTTCTCGTCCTGCGCAGTGCATTCGGCAAGGAAACCCGTATCCCGAAGATGGAAATCGCCTCCCGCCAGACCAGCCCCGTATCCATGATGCCGGGCGGCCTGACCGCCGGACTGCGCGAGGACGAACTCGTGGATCTTCTGGCCTATCTCTCCTCCCTCGGCAGGACGACGAAAGACTAGTCCCCGTTTCCAGGTTCCGTGGTGCCCCCGGCAGGAGGGTTCCGCTTCGCAACTAGGCTCGCAGCAGTTCCCTCACGGGCTTGCCCGAGGAAAGGATGGGATGCGGTTGCCCGCTGTGATCTTCAAACAGCATACCGGGATCGATGCCTAGATGGTGAAGCATTGTTGCCCAGATATCGTTGGGGGAGAGAATTCGGTCCACCGGATACTCCCCCTTCTCATTGGTAGCGCCAATGACCTGACCCGTGCGCATTCCTCCACCAGCCACCAGCATCGACATGGCCTGGGGCCAGTGGTCTCGTCCGGGCTGGCTGACCTTGGTATGCGTTCCGGTCTGCGTTTTCACCCGCGGGGTGCGTCCGAACTCGCCGGTCACCACCAGGAGAACCCGCTTGTCCAGCCCCCTGCCATGGAGATCCTCAATCATGGCAGTGATGACCTTGTCATAGATCGGAAGCCGCCACTCGGCTTCGCGAAAGAGGTGGCAATTCACCGCGTGCGAATCCCAGTTGTAAGTACCATATTTGGGCATCTTGATGCCGGAGACGTAAGGGTTCTCCATCACCACGGTCACAAAGCGCGCCCCTGCCTCCACCAGCCGGCGGGCCAGGATGGCCCGCTGGCCCCACGCATGACGGCCAAAACGCTCTCGCACCGCATCACGCTCCTGCCCCAGGTCGAACGCCTGCCGGAAACGCTCGGAGAAAATCATGTCCACCGCCTGGCGATAATGCTCATCAAGCGCGTGAAGCGAACCGTCCGCATCGATGTCACGCCGCAACCTGTCCACCCCCTTGAGAAGGGTCAGGCGGTCCTCCAGTCGCTCCGCCATCCCATCGGGAATGGCGAGACTATCGATTTTAAAATCATCCTCGTTGGGATCGCCGCTCACGATAAAGGGCGTGTTCTGGCCGCCCATCCACGCCGCTCCGAGCGAAAAGGTGTCGATATTATGCCGCCCCCGCTTGATGAGCGCCACGTTGGTGGGCAATCCGTTTGTCGCCCTGCCTTCCTTCCGCTTCTGCAGCGCAGCTTCGATGAAGGATGTGATGGCCGGCGCATCGTTTACAAATCCGGTCGGCTCCCTGGGCGGACGCGCTGTCATGAAGCGCTTGTGGCCGCCCCCATGGTCGCTGAAGGTGTGGCAAACCGAACGAATGATGTTGTACTTGTCCGCACACTTGGCATGAAGCGGCATGAGTTCACACACCTGCAGGTCCGGGTTGTTGGTTCGGATGGGCCGGAACTCCCCCCGGTACTCGGCGGGCGCATCGGGTTTCATATCATACATCTCCATGTGGGGCGGACCTCCGGGGAGCCACACGAATATGACGGCAGGATCGTCCTCGGATAGGAGGCGTTTGCTCCCGGTCGCGCGTGCCAGGGCCCCTAACCCGAGTCCGCAGAGTGAGGCCCCTCCCAGTTCGAGGAACGACCGGCGGGAAGGTCCGGAGCAGGGCACGTGGTTCTCGACTTGCCGCATTGCGGGTCACCCTAACAAAACCCGGCCTCCCTGCACACACAAAGATAGGACCTCATCCGAGGATCACTTCCAACGCACTCCAGGGGCGATAAAGAAGCCCAGTCGTTCCGGTTTTCCAGAAGGTCGTCATTTCGCCTGGGGCAGGGATTTTTGCTCGCTAGGAATCTCGTCCGGACTAGGGTCAATATTCAATCCATGACGAAGAACTCTCTCAATCGTCGGCGCTTTCTTTCCACCGGGGCAGCTGCACTCGGCGGCTGGACAGCCGCCCCACAGATCCTGCGGGCCCGGGAAGGAGTCTCCGCAAACGACAAACTGAATATCGGGGTGGTGGGCTCCTCCGGACAGGGCGGTTACAGCATCGGTCAGCTCAAGGACATCGCCAATATCGCAGCCCTCTGTGACGTCGACCAGAACCGCCTCGCCCCGGTTGCGAGGCAGTTCCCCTCCGCCCGGACCTACAGCGATTTCCGCAAGCTGGTAGAGCAGAAGGACCTCGATGCGGTGGTGGTGGCCACTCCCGATCACACCCATGCCGTGGCCAGTGTCGCCGCCATGCGGGCCGGCAAGCACGTTTACTGTGAGAAACCCCTCTGCCGCACCATCTCGGAAGTCAGGCACGTCACCGAACTCGCCCGGGAAACAAACCGCGTCACGCAAATGGGCACTCAGATCCACGCCGGATCAAACTATCGCCGCGTCGTGGAGCTCGTTCGTTCGGGTGCGATCGGCGAAGTCAGTGAAGTGCACGTCTGGGTCGGCTCCAGCACCGGTGGACGAAAACGTTACACCCAATTCCCAGCGACCGTTCCAAAAAATCTCGATTGGAACCTCTGGCTCGGCCCCATTCCGGAGCAACCCTACCACCCCGACTGGACGCACTTCCACTGGCGGCACTGGTGGCACTTTGGCGGCGGCACCCTCGCCGATATCGGGTGCCACTACATGGATCTTCCTTTCTGGGCGCTCGATCTGAGCCATGCCACCTCCGCAGAGGCAGAGGGCCCGCCCGTTGACAGGGACTCCGCCCCCATCTGGCTGAAGGTACGCTACCAGTTTCCCGACCGGGTTGTGTCCGGCCGGCATTGGAAGGCCCTTCCACTCACCTGGTACCACGGCCGCTATCCCGATCACCTCCTGACCCCGGAACAGCACAAGCGCTGGGGGTCTGGCATTCTCTTTGTCGGCACAAAAGGCCAAATCATCTCCAACTACGGAAGCCACGTGCTCCTGCCTGAGAAGGACTTCAAGGATTTCACCCTGCCTCGTCCCTTCATCCAGGACTCCCGGGGCCATCACCGCGAGTGGGTGAACGCCATCCGTACGGGGGGAAACACAACCTGTCGCTTCGACTACTCGGGACCGCTAAGCGAGACCGTCCTCCTCGGCAATGTCGCCTTCCGCGCGGGCCAGAAGCTCGAGTGGGATTACAAATCGTTGAGCGCGACGAACTGCCCGGAGGCCGACCAGTTCATCCAGCACCACTACCGCGGGGACTGGGATGCGTGGTTCCACGGCAAAGGGTAGAAAAACCGCTGGAACACAATGAATGGCTCCTCCCGGGCCAAAACACACCCGGAGCGCCGTGTGCGATTCCTTAAGGGCAGTGAACGAACTTGCGGGCTCATCCCCTCGTGTCTCTTCCCGGGGTCCTTCTTCGATTGACTCGGCGGGCATCCACGCGTGGAGTTCCCGGGATGAAATTGCGCGCCCCTGCACCGCTTCTGTGGATCGTTCTCGCCCTGACCGGATCCGTCGCAGCGAAGCAAAGCGACGAAGAGCTGCGCAAGCTCGCCGCTGATGCTTACCAGGCCGGCCACATTGAGACTGGCCACCTCCACCTGCAACAGGTGATTGCGCAGAACCAGAGCAATATGGCGATCACCCTCGACGTGCTCGCCGAAATTCTCAAGCAGTCACGTCGTAGTGATGCCAAGCTCAGGGCGGAGCAGCCCAACGTGCCCTTTTCCGAGAATCCGTCTGCGGAGCAGGCCGCCCGCCAACTCTGCGCCCTCGAACAGATAGGGATTCTTTCCGCCAATCACGAGTCCCTCAAGCATGCCGCCACCATCCTGGTGCAGCATCACCTGCACAATCGGCGGCTCTTCGAGGCCAGGGAGCTGGTCGACCGGCAGGCCCGTAAGAACGCCCATGATCTCTTCTGGCGCATCCTGCAGGCCCGCGTCTACCAGCGCCTCAACTCAACGGAAACCAAACCGCTTTTCACTCAACTCAAGGAGGAGATGGACCTCGTCCATCCGGATCCGGCCATCCGCAGCCTATGGGCTGAATTCTCCGAGGAATGGACCACCCACGGGGACTCTCTTCCCCTTGCTATCGAGCCTCTCTTCAAGGGGAGTCCGCTCCCCCACATGGAGCCTGACGATCCCGATCTCGAATGGGACACGGTGGCCACCCGGTCAGCCCGCATCGTCGCTCCCCTCATTGACCGCGTGGCGGCCAAGGCCCTGACTGTGCCACAGATCGTGCCCTGGCGCGATAAGTCCGGCCTCACCGATCCGGTCCGCGCCCTCGATCTCCACCTCCTGAGCCAGCCGCCGGCCGACCTGGCAAATCTTCGCAAGGTCCAGGACGAACGATACGAACTGGAGAAGTATCGTGAAAACCCGACCGACGCTGAAATCCTCTACCGCTTCCGCCGCTATCCCTGGGCCTCGGCCGCCCAGAAGGATCTGCGCGGACTTGCCAACCGGGCCCTGTTCGCCGGGCACTCCCAGGACGCCTGGCGCAGCTTCCAGGACCTCCTGGATCACGCCAGCGACACGGAGACCCGGGACGCCTCCCAGGTCGGCATCTGGATGGCCCGCACCCAGATCGAAAACCCACACACCGCTGACGACCTGCTTGGTGGTGATGACCCCGCACGGAAACTCGTATGGCTTGGCAAACCCACCCCCGCAGGGGAAATTTGCCGACAGCTTATCGAAACCCATCGGCCTTCCCAGAGCCCCGGCCCGTTGGCTACGGCGAAAACCCTGGGGGAATTCACCCAACGGCTCGTCCACATTCCTCCCACCTCGCCCTGGCAAAGCCAGATTCCAAACGAGATCGACCTGACAATCGCCGGAAACAATCTCCTCGTAAGCGGACGCGACATGCTGGCGCTTTTCGACGCCCGGAATCCCGGCAAACCACTGTGGGCCAGCTTCCAGCCTCCCACGCCGGAAAATAACAAGAAGCCCGACAACAACCATCCCGGCTTCTTCCGCCCCCGCTTTTCCGACGGACAGCTCTTCACCCGCTGGGGATTCAGCTCCCAACCGCCACGGGGCATCGCCGGGATCGACTGCACCAACGGGGCAATTCTCTGGACTGACGAGAGCAATATCGGAGACCACCGTCTCCTTAACGTCCCGCTCGGGGATCCCGTGCCCAGCGATGGTCTCCTCTATTATCTTGAGTGGAGCTCGCCCAATGATGTCAACCAGGGGCGTGGACGCCAGCTCAACCTGGTCTGCTTCGATCCCGGGGCCGGCAGCACGACATGGCGGGCACCCATTGCCGTTGCAGGCCGCGAATCTGACCTCACTGCCAGCCTCGAACGCAGTCAACCGGCATTCGCTATCTATGGCAACAGCGTCACCATCGCCCAAGGCGCGGTCTATAGCAGCTCTAACTGCGGCCTCGTGGCGCGCTCAGATATTCGCGACGGACGGACCGACTGGGTCTACCAATACACTCCCATCCCTCCGGCCGAACGGAGCGTCCTTAATCATGGATCCCCGCCTCTCCTGGCCGGAGACAAGGTGGTCTGCATGCCCAGGGATGCCCGGCGTGTTTTCGCCCTCGACCAACGCACCGGGCGCCTCCTCTGGGAAAACACCCTCGTCCTGGGAGTGCAATTGGTCGGCGTGATAGAAGACCTCCTCATCGTCCGGGGACGTTCCCTTGTGGCCGGGCTGGATCTGAACACCGGGAAAGCACGCTGGTACCGGCCCGCCACCCACGTGATTGGCCGCCTCGCTGTGCTTGACGGCTCCGTCTATCTCGCCCAGCTCGATGGGCTCCATCGTCTCGACGCCGGGACCGGCCAGGTCGTGGAAAGCCGGCCCTGGAATCTCTCCAACGAGAAACCGCAGGCCTTTGCCCTGCACGGGCGCGATCTCTTCCTCGTTACTGACAAGCCGGCAGAAGCGATTGGCCGCCGAATCAACGCTCCCCTCAACGCCTCGCTACCTGCCGGGCGCAATCCACTCGAGCCGCCGCTGAACCGTGCCTGGTCGCTCCCACGCAACAACGCGCGGATTGCCCTCCCGCCTTCCGGCTCCCCGCTGGAGGGCAGCGCCTATATCCTCTCCGGTGGGATTCTCGAGCGTATCGACCTCACTACCCAGGGCCGCATTCTCTGGCAACGATTCATCGATGGACCAAACCCCCAGATCCAGGTGATCGGCAACACCGTGCTTTCCATCGACTATTCGGTTGGCAAGGCCCCCGGGCTGGCCAATCGGCTCGTTGCTTTCGATGCTGCCACCGGCAAGACCCTCTGGGAACACGCCATCGATGCCCCAGTAAGCTCAACCCTCAATTGCGGAAACACCCAGGTGTTCCATGATTCGATCGGGCGGGTGATCGCCGTCGACCTGCTTACCGGCACCCGTGCCTGGCAACGCAATTTCGGTAACGGATTCCAGATGCGCCTGGCCACGGATGGCACCAAGCTGCACATCTTCTTCGTCTCCCGCCTGCGTTCCGCCAACCACGTGGTGGTGGACCCGCCTACGGGCTCAACCCTCAGCAACAACAAGGTCGCTACCAAGACCTCTGCCGATGCCCGGAATGCCAAACCGGTCGCGGGCGGCTACTACGAAGTGGCCATCAACCCGGTCAAGGCCCGCTACCTGCGGCTCACCGCCCTGTCTGATATCGGTGGGCGCGGCTGGGCCTCTATCGCAGAATTGCAGGTCGCTGGTGAAAACGGGGACAACCTCCCCCGTCAAGGGTGGTCAGCCACCGCAAGCAATTCCGAGACCAAGGCGCGCTACGATACCAGACCCCAATGCGTTATCGACGACGATCCCGTCACCTGGTGGCACTCGCAGTGGATCGACAGCATTCCCCAGCATCCGCATTCCGTCACCCTTGATATGAAGAACGAAAAGACCATCAGCGCTGTTCGTTACCTGCCCGCTGTCATCGTGAACAACAACGGCATGATCGGAGAATACGAGCTTCATGTCAGCAACGACGGCCAGAACTGGGGAAAGCCGGTAGGTGAAGGGTTCATGGTCAATCAAACCCGGGTGGACCACGTCTCCGCCTCGGACAAGTCGATTGTCTTTGAAAGCCGGTCCACCCCGAATCAGCCGCTCAATGTCTATCGTTATAAACTGGATGGCAGCCCTGCCATCCTGGTGCGCCGGAACTCTCACGTCCTCTACATGAAGGAACCCTACTTCATGGTCCACGAGGGGGATAAACTGGTGGTCTGTCATTTCGATGATCCAGCCTACCGGTTTGAACTAGGCCTCCACTCCCAATTTGACCTCTCCGCGCTCTCTCTTGAAAACAACCGCCTGATTCTGGGCCGCAAGAGTGTCCTCGTTGCCGATCTCGCCCAGAAGCGTTTCATCGTTGCCCCGGGGGATCCAAACCAGATTTACAACAAGGATGGTGCCCTTGTCCGGGAAGGGGAGCACAGTCTCCTTAAGATTGTTCCACAGGGGGACAAGGGACAGGCCGTCTTCCGCTTTAACCTGCAAAACGGCCATCGCACCGATGCTCCCCCCATTGAGCAACCCGAAAGCTTCCAGCCAGTTCCAGGGATTCCGCAGTTCGATGGCCTCGTCCTCCTCCGGGACGACTCCTCGGTGAGCGCATGGATCGGAGCGGTCCAATAGCGGGCTACCCTGCACTCGGAAGGCCGCTCAGAGGCCCATTCCCCTCGTCCTTGAGGAGCGCCTCCCCAACTTTCTCCCGTCAATGAACCGGCTTACCACCTTCCTCATCCTGGCCCTGGTGCTCATGGGGGGAAGCCGCCTGGCTGCCGAGTCGCGCTCCTGGCGCAGCGCAAGCGGCAACCGCAGCTTCCGGGCAGAGTTCGTCTCCAGTGATGGATCAAGCGTTGTTCTGCGAAGGCTCGACAAAAAAATCGTTACCGTGGCTTGGGAGAACCTGCATCCCAGTGACCGGGCCTGGGTCCGCGAACGCCTCCGGAAAAGGGAGGCGAAGGTGCATGGTGGACTCAAGGGATCCTGCTTCGACAACCTCGCCTACGGTGACAACCGCCGGACTGTGGAGAAGAAACTCAAGGAGAGCCTGGTCGCCACCAAATCCCTCGATGATCGACTGGTAGGCCGCACCGGACTGAACGGAATCTACCAGACCACCATCGCCACCGAACCCTACGAACTCTTCTTCCACTGGACCGATAAAGACGAACTACAGGAGGTCACCCTGCGCAGCAGGGCGGTCAGCCAGGTCGACTACGGTAAAACCCTCAAGAAAACCTGGACCAGCCTGATTTCTCTCCTGCAGGAACATCATGGTAAACCGGTCCAGACGACCGGGTATCCCCCGCAGGAAGAACTGCAGGAGGGTAAGCTCCTCGGCTCACATCTCTGGCACACGCCGGATAAGCACTCCATCCTGCTCTCTACCGGGCGGGAAGGGGCAGGCTACCTGGTTTCCATCCGCTTCAGCGCCGCGTTGATCCCGCCCAACAGACTCCTGGAAACGCAGGAGGAGGCAAAGGCCCCCTCCGGACCCGGCACCTGAAGAGCGAACTGCCGTCTCGCCTCCCGGAGCCATTTCTGGTTAATCGGCTCCTGCCATGAGCGATTACCAGATGTACCTGAACGGCAAGTGGGACGATGGGGAGGGCACCTGTCCCGTGATCAATCCCGCCACCGAGGAGACCATTGCGGAAATCCCGGTAGCCACCGAGTCCCAGATCGCAGAGGCCTACCAGGTGGCCCGCAAGGCCCAGCATTCCTGGGCGCGTCTGACCGGCGTGGAGCGGGGCAATGTCCTGCGCAGGTGGGCGGATCTCCTCGACGAGAACCGCGACCACATCACCCGCGTGATCAGCCAGGAAGTGGGCAAGCCAATCAACGAGGCCCGTGGGGAATTCGACTTCGGCAATTCATGGTTCCGTTACTACGCAGAGTTCGATCGCCGCATCGATGGCGAAATCCTCACTCCGGACAAACCCAATGAACAGCTCTGGATCGTTCCCAGCCCGGTGGGCGTGGTGACCGGGATCATCCCCTGGAATTTCCCCTTCGCGGTTGCGGTGCGCAAGATCGCACCCGCTCTCATCACCGGAAACGCCCTCGTCCTCAAACCACATGAGGACACTCCCCTGAGCGCCCTTGAAATCGCCCGGCTGGCCGAAGCCGCCGGTGTCCCCCCCGGCGTGTTCCAGGTTCTCTGTGGCCCCGGGGAGACCGTGGGCGAAGCGATGGTGAAGGATCCCACCGCCCGGCTCATTACCTTTACTGGCAGCGTGCCAACCGGGAAGCGCATCTCTCGCAATGCAGCCGACAACGTTGCCCTTGTCTCCCTGGAGATGGGGGGCAAAGCCCCCTTCATCGTGATGGACGACTGCGACCTGGATGCCGCCGTGGACACCGCTGTCTTTTCCCGCTTCCTCAACTGCGGCCAGATCTGCATCGCCAACGAACGCACCTACCTGCAGAAGAACATCGCCTCCGAGTTCACCGAGAAATTCCTCGCCGAGGTAGGGAAGCTCAACCTGGGGGACCCCCTCCAGGAGGACACCCGGATCGGTCCCAAGGTAAGCAGGGAGGAACTGGAGAAGGTGGAAGCCTGCGTGGAAGATGCGAGGAAGGCCGGGGTCGAAGTGCTCACCGGGGGCAGCCGCCGTAGCGGCGGTCAGTTCGATCGGGGCTATTGGTACGAGCCTACTGTTATTTCCGGGGTGCGCCAGGATATGGCGATCATGCAGAAGGAAATCTTTGGCCCGGTGGTGCCGCTCATGGAATTCGATACTTTCGACGACGCCCTGGAACTCGCCAACGATTCAAGCTACGGCCTGGCGGCCTACCTCTTCACCAACGACATGAATCGGATCATGCGCACCATCCGGGACCTTGAGTGTGGTGAATTCTACATCAACCGCGGGCCGGGTGAGTCGATTCATGGCTTCCACGGTGGGCTCAAGGAAAGCGGACTGGGAGGAGACGACGGCATCCACGGCCTGAACCACTACCTCCACCGCAAGTGCGTCTACCTGAAATTCGAGGGGTAAATCCGGAGCGATCCTGCCCACTGACCGAGCCCTGCCATGCCTGCCCGGCGGACTGCTCCTACTTGGCCTTCACTCTCCTGTACTTGGTGACTCGCCCATGAACATTCCACTCCTGGGCATAGAGGGCTCCCTTGGAATCAAACGTACAGCCATGCACGGCGATCAGGTCCCCCTCGTGCCAGTGATCGGGTCCCACCTGGTTACTGGCCTTTTTGCGCTCCTTGTGCTCATCCCCCAGGCGGGAAACCACCTTGTAGTCCGTATCGTAGAGTGAAACCCGGCCATCAAGTTCCCCAACCGCCAGAAGGTCCCCGTGAATATCCGCGGCACAGGGGCGTCCCAGCCCGGCATCGATGGTCTTGAGGAATTTCCCTTCCAGGTCGTGCTGCTGTAGTCGGTTGTTCTGCCGGTCGCTGATCAACAGGGTCGGCGTCTCGCTGCGCGTATCGACCAGGATATTGTGGCAGATATCGAACTTGCCGTCCTCCTTGCCCTTGCCGCCAAAGCTCTTCACGTAATTACGCTCCTTGTCATAGAGGTGGACCAGCGACTTGCCGTAGCCATCTACAATATAGACCCGGCCGTCCGGCGTCACATCGAGATCGGTCGGATTGTACTCTCCCCTGCTCCCGTACATCCCCGGCACCTCAGGTGGGCCGATGATCTGCCACGCCACCGTTCCATCAGGTTTTACCGCCACCACCCGCTTAATCCGGGGCATGGCCAGAAGAAGTAACTCTTCGCCCTTCATCTTGCGCACCTTCATCCCGTGCACGGCCTTGAAAACCTTGCCCGACTTGGTACGGATATCTCCCTTGTAGACTCCATCCGGACCAATCACCTGGATGGTATTTCCGGTGGCGACATAGACATTGCCCTTGCTGTCGGCAGCCAGGTCCCCATGCAGGTTCCCGAGCTGCTTGCCTTCCGGATACTTGGGCCAGCCCGGGACGGTTTCGTAGATCCCCTCCCCCTGACCGGTCCGGACAGGTTGCGTCTCCTCGGCCCTGACACAGGGGGCCAACAGCAGGGCGGACAGGCAGAAGCGTAAGGTCATATTCAACATGGAAGCACAAGGTTTCATTACGTCAGACAACTGAATCGCAAATCCGCACTCCCGTCGATGCCACGTTGGGGTGGATCAAAGAAACCCCTGCTATCCAGCGCCGTTACTTCTTCCCCGAGGCCCGCTCGCGCAGCATCCTGGCGACCACGGGCCTCTGCTTCTCGATCTTCTTCACGTCAAGACCAAGGTTGGAACCCCGGATGATCCCCTCATAAAACTGGCGCAATCCGTCACTCCATCCTCCGGAAACCGTATCGACAGCCGCCTCCTCACGGTCGTTCTTCTTGGTCAGGGATGCCCCGTGCCGGAGCAGAAACTCCACCATGTCCTCCCGGCAGAGGAAGGCGGCGAGATGCAGTGGGGTATTGCCGTCCCGGTTGTGATAGGAGACCCCGACCTTGTGTTCCTCCACCAGGAGCCTGGCGATTTCCATCCGCCCATGGAAAACGGCCGTGCTGAGGGGCGTCATTCCACCATCACCGAGGCGACGCGCATTGGTGGGGGCCCCCTTGCGGATCCATCGCTTGACCGCGTCCAGGTCGTTGCGCTCGATCGCTTTTGCAAGGTCCTCGCGTATTGCCGAGGGATCAGCGGAAGAGCGGGCGTTCCGGGCCTCCTCCTCGTTCTTCCCGGTATAGAAGATAAAGTCGTTACTGAAGAGACCGCTCGGATTCTGCACCTGGAGGAAGTGAATCCCGGGTTCGGGAAGGGTCTGCAACTCAATGGTCGCGCGTTCCTTCCGGGGGAGGGTGATCCTAGCCGGGACCCTCCGGCCGTTCACGAAAACGGCGGCTTCCTTACGAATGTGCCGGGCGCCAACAATCATCGTCCGGTTCTCCCCGTAAAGACGGGGAAAACGCTGCTTGCCGATCTGGGCCTGCAGCGAGCCCCGGGTCCAGAGCGCCGGCTGGGGATGGTCGTAATCGTCATTCACACCATGCCGCCCGGTGATCGTTCCCACAAAGCTTCCCGCGGCAGCTGCCTCCACCAGTTTCTCACGGGTGACCGCCTTGCGCTCACCATCCATCATCACATAACTGCCGCCCTCCCACTGCGCATCATACTGGAAAGTGACTGTCCGGCCCTTCCCTTCCCCGACAATGACCCCCTCGCACTGGAGGACAATCGCTCCTTCGCGGGCCGACGTTTCCAGGGCCTCCAGCAGGTTCCCGGTCAATTCTTCCCGCGCAGTATCCCTGTTCAGGGTGAGCTGCCTGGCAAAGGAGCCCGAAAACCCGGTACTGCCTTCGGTGACCATTTCCCAGACCGGATCGAATTCATTCCGGGATCGCCAGGAAAACCGCCAGATCTCGCGCTCCGAATTGCCGCGCTCCGCGACCCGGCGGTAGAAGTCGAAATCGATGATGTTCAGCCGGCCCTGTGGCAGAATGAGAAACCGATCATAGGCTCCACGCCAGGTGGGTGCGTCCATCCCCGTGCCAGGGGTGTTGGTGCTCACCAGAAAGGGCATACGGTGGCAGTTCCCGCAGACATTCATACGCCCATCCTCGCGGTTGCCCACGATGTGAAATTGCTTGAAGCCTTCCTCTGCCCGCTCAGTGAGCTTGTTATCATAAGCCCGGCGCTGGGCCGGCGGATAGGTCACGTTGAGGAGAAACTTGGCCATATCGTCCCTCTCCCCGGACGACAGGTGTCCAACCTTGCCCTCGTCGTTGGTCTCCTTGCTGCCCAGCATCAGCATGGTGGTAGCGAGGCCGCCGTCGATGAGGTGCCGCGTGGCGCTCTCGGGCTTGTCGGGATCGCAGTTCGGATCGACGTGGCTCCGGATATTGGCGCTGTTATTGCCCCCGTAGGGATCACCGGGAATGCCGTCCCAGTGGAACGGGGCCGTGTCACGCAATCCGCGTACCGGCATCGTGGAGCGCGGCATGATTTGATCCCCCCCCGTCACGATGGGCGTCTTGAGCACCCAGAGAAGCTGATCGGTATGACCGTCCGGATGGCAGCTGGCGCAGGAAAAAGTCGCGGTCGTGGACGCGGAAGCCTTGTTGAAGGCGATCCGGCCACGCTTGAAAGCCGGATGGGTGGGATCCTCCAGGGTAATGGTGTCCTCCACCCTCGGCTTGTCCGGGTCGGAGAGGTTGAGCAGGGAAACCGTATTGGCCACCGCATTAAGGGTCCACGCCCCCGAAAGTTTGCCTCCCTGCCCCGGCTCCAGAGCAATCCCCCGCGGCACGGAGCCAACCCTGACCCTCCCCAGGACCGAACCGCTCCCAACGTCAACAGTGAACACTATATCCGAACCAGCCGCACTCGCCACCAAGGTCGAATCATCTCCACTGATCTGGATCGCATAGGGCGTGGCAAGGGCCTTCTCCCGCTCCGGATGCTTCGGGGGGAGGGGCTCAAGATCAAAGAACTCCGGCTTCGCTTTCTCCCCGGGCAGCACCCTCGTGATCTGGTTCAGAAAAGCCCTGTTCTCCAACTCTGCCAGCCCGTGCTTCTTGGTGCCGGACCGCCCGTTCGCGTCATTCCGGGCGTCCGCCTGGGCGATGAAGACGCGCCCCTTGGAATCCACCGTGAGGCCGTAGAGCAGCGTCCCGAGGGTGTCGACCGTTTCGATCAGCCTGTCGGTCCTGGTATCGAATACATAGAGATCCCGGTCGGGGACCCGGGGGTGCTTCACGATGTCGGTCACGTGCCCGAGGGAGAGGACATTGTTGTTGGCAATCGAATGCTCGTGCGCATTGAAGGTGACCAGATCTCCATCAATCTTGTAGCCTCCGGAAAGCTGGGTCTTGTTGTTCGACTCGAAGGGGATGACATAGAGCCGGTCACCCCGCACCACGATTGCCCGCGGATCCTGGGCCGTGATGTTCAGTCGCTTCTCCACCTTGCGCGTTTTCACGTTGACCACTGCGATCTTGTTTTCCGAGGAAAGCGCAACGTAGGCCTTTTCGTTGCTGGCAAAGGCTATCCCAACCGGCTCATCGAACCGGGTAGCCTTGGTGCGGGGATCGAGATCCTGGACCGTGGCCACCACATGAAAGCGCGTGGGGCTTCGCTTCTCCAGATTGATCACACTGACCGAATCCGAGACGTGATTGGAGACCCACAGCTCCTTACCATCCGGACGGAGGGCCAGGCCCACCGGGTCGATCCCCACCGGAATGCGCCGCACAATCCTGCGTGTCTTGCGGTCAATCACGTCCACGGTGTCAGCGGGCGTATTGGTGACGAAGACGTGCTCCCCGTTCAGCGCCACCGGCCTGGCGTGCGGACTCAGGAAAGATGGATGTCCCACCGCGGCCGGCTTGGAAGGAGCCGCCGTGGCGAGGCAACTCGCCACCAGGGCAACACACAAGGGAATGAAATACTTCATGATGAGCAGGAACTATTCTCCCTGTAATAGCGTCAGGAAGCAATCAGATCCGCAAACCCCCGCCTCATAATAAAGCAACTTGCATCGCTTTCCAGGCAACGGGGACCTCCCGGGGAACCCCACCCCGCCGGCAACAGAAAAAGTCGCGCTTCCTGGGTTCCTGAGCACCGGGCAAAAAAAGCCCGCCTTAAAGGCGGGCTTCCTTGAAAATACCTAAAAAGGGTGGGCCCCGTCCGCAGACAGGTCTAGCGGCCCTTGCCTTTCTCCAAGCGCCTGCGAAGCCCTTCGTTCTCCCGCTTGAGAGCCTCCAACTCGCGCTTCAGCGCTTCGATCCCAGCATCCGAACCCTTCTTCTCATTCCGGTCCTTCTTCTCGTCACGGTCCTTCTTGTCGGAACCGCCAAACAACTTTTCCTTCAGATGGGCGAGTCGCTTCTCTCCCTCTTCCTTTGAGGCCTTGCCCGCCTTGACTGCCGCCCAGATTTTCTTTTCCGCGGCCTGATATTGCTTCTTCCGCTCGGATTCACCAGAGGAGCCCTGCCCTTCTCCTCGGAGCTCCTTTCCAATCTCCATGAGTTTCTTTCTGCCAACCTCTTCGGAAATTTTTCCTGCCTCAACAGCAGCTCGTATTTCCTTCTCCGCAGCCTGATACTTTCTCTTGAGCTCAGCCTCCTTGCCGCCACCTTTCGGATCCTTGTCACCCCCTTTCGAGCGTCCACGGTCTTCAGATCCTCCATCGCGCTTGCCCGCGCCCACCGCCTTGCGCATTTCCAGCAACCGCTTCTCGGCATCCTCCTTCGAAATCTTACCCGCCTCCACCGCGGCCTTGATCCGTGCCTCCCCACGGCGGTAATCTTCGATACCCAGGCCCCGGCCATCTCTCTTCGCCTTGTTCGCACCCGCGGCCTTACGCATTGCCTCAAGCCGCTTACGCCCCTCCTCTTTTGTGATCTTCCCCGACTCTATCGCTTCCCTGATTCTCTTTTCGCCACGAACGGGCGTATCCGCGCCCTTGGCCCCATGATGATCGGCCTTCAAAGCGGGCAGGCCTCCTGTCAGAAGGAGTGCTGCCACCATTAATTTTGTAGTGTACTTGGTAATCTTGTTCATCGTTCGTCTCGTCTGAAGTTAATGCGGATTAGCAGGCTGATTCCCGCAAGGTTTCGCGCTCGATTCTCACAGGGCGGGACCGAACGAGAACGAGTAGAGCCTCGCAGCGGCCGCCTCAAAAACCAGCGAAACCTTCCGGCCCTTGAGACCCGCAGGGTCAAATCCCTGTTTCCAAGTCACTTGCGCGTCCGTCAGGTTTCCCGCTTTCCCCTGGATCAGCCCCTCCCCCCGCCCCTTTCGCTTCCCGTCGAGGCCCGTAGCCTTGAGAAACCCTCCTTCCTCAAGATCAACACAGACACGCAGATCCCCTCCCTCCCAGGACACTTCCTTCGTTCTCACCGACATGGATTCGCTCCCATCGACCGGTTCATATCCGGCCCACCCGTCCTTGCGCAGGGTGGCCCGCGCCAATCCTGATTTGCGCCAATCGAAGAAGTACCAGTCGCTTGCCCCGTAATAAATCTCGATCCGATTCCCACGGAACACCGGGGCAGAGGGAAAGAGCGCTCCCCAGTCATAGGGCATGGTCCCGTATTTCCGCTTCACCTTGGGAGTATGCCCGACCAAGGGAGTCCCTTCCGCAATCCGGTACCAGGTGACTGAGTCGGGGCTCCAGGCCAGTTCGATATGCTGCCGCACCCCATGACGCGAATCCATGGAAGGGAAGTTCATCACTCCCAGCAACCCGAGGTAGACCCCCCCATCCTGGAAGATCACCATGTCGTGCGCCTGCTTCTGAGGAGTCCCCGCCAGGACCAGGGTGGACTTCGTCCACTTCACCCCGTCCCGGCTTTCCGTTCGCGCGATCTTGCGGTTGCCCACTACCGGAACGCGGTCGTAATGACGGACGATGCCTATATAGCTCTGACGCTCCTCCGACCAGATCATGTTGGCATGGCAATCGCTCTGGATGGCAATCTCGGGACAGGGGATCTCGGGACCCCAGTTCAACCCGTCGGGAGAAAAGCGCACCAGCTGCAGGTAGCCCACCTGGGCAGCATAGAAGGCCTTGTAGCGTCGGGCAGGATCCGGGTCCCGCACATCCCTGTAGACCCCCGCTCCTGAGGGTCCCCGCACCACGATATTGTTTTTCCTGCTCCCATTGAACTCGACGATCCCCAGTTCCGGTTTCTCCCAGCGAATCCCATCCCTGGAAGTGGCATACAGAATGGCCTCGTCGCGCTTGTTGGGCCGGGCCGCCATGTAGTCGCTGGCTACCGGGTTCCGCTTCCCGGGGGGCGTCCTGCTCGTCCGCTCGTCGACAATGAAGGGACAGTACCAGCACTTGTAGATCTCCTCCTTCTCGTCCCACAGGACGTTGGGATACATGTTGTCGTAGCGCGGCTCCCAGGGCTTGTCCGCCACGAAAAGCGGATTAGCCGGATCCTTCACTACCGCACCGGGAACGAGTCTCGCATTCTCCGTGCTCTCAATGATGCGAGCATCCAGAAGGAGATATTCCATGCGGGGGGAACTGCGCGCAGGTCCAGGCAGGCCTCCCGCAAGACCGAACACCAGAACCGTCAACCCCCTCCAGAACACCCCGTAAGAATACATTCCTGAGAGCAAGCGTAGCGCCCTTCAGTGTGAACGGCCAACCGCAATGCGCAAAATGTCGCCGGAGCCACCGGGGAAGAAGGCAGTCCAGATGCCCAAACTTGCTAAACAGACGCAAGCCAGTACAACGGCCATCCATGAGCAGAACAACGCGTCGCACCTTCCTCGGAGGCTTGTCTACAGCCTCCGCCACCACCCTGCTCCCCGGTAGCGTCTGGGCCAAGCGTTCCCCGAACGAGACCCCCAATCTCGCCGCCGTGGGTGTAGGAGGCAAGGGATGGGTCGACTCCAACGGCGCTGCAAAATACGGCAACATCGTGGCCTTCTGCGACGTGGAGCAAGCCAAGGGGCGCAAGCGTGGGGGGTTCTCCTCCGCTGCCGAGAAGTGGCCCAAGGCCCGTCGCTACACCGACTGGCGGGTCATGCTGGAAAAGGAGAAGAACCTCGACGGGATTACCGTCTCCACTCCGGACCACATGCATGCCCCGGTCACCATGACCGCCCTGCAGCAGGGTATCGGCTGCTACACCCAGAAGCCCCTGACCCGGACCGTTCACGAGTCGCGCAAGATCACCGCCGCTGCCGCCAAGGCCGGGGTCGCCACCCAGATGGGAAACCAGCACCACAGTGGCACCAGTTACCGCACCCTGGTTCACCTCGTGCAGAAGGGCCTGATTGGAAAGATCAAGTGCGCCCATGCCTGGTCCAACCGACCCATCTGGCCCCAGGGCATCAAGCGCCCGGCCGCCTCCGCCGCCCCACCCGATGCCCTGCAGTGGGACTTCTGGCTCGGGGTCGCTCCCAAACGGCCCTTTGCCCCCGGCGTCTACCATCCCTTCAAGTGGAGAGGCTGGTACGACTTCGGAACCGGGGCCCTCGGGGACATGGGTTGCCATATCATCGATCCCATTTACTGGGCCCTCGATCTCACCGCCCCCAACACGGTTCTCTACGAGGGGCCGGAGCCCACCAGGGAAACCTTCCCGAAAGCGGAACGGATTCACTACGAGTTCCCCGGGACCGCCCGAACCACCGGCAAGACCATCAAGGTGACCTGGCATGACGGGGGCAACCTCCCCGATCCCTCCGAATGCGACCTGCCAGCCGGGACGAAGCTCCCTCCAAATGGCAGCATGTTCGTCGGGGAGCAGGGCGTCGTGGTCTGCCCCCATGGCTCAGGCAAGCTCCCCTCTCTCTACCCGGAGAAGAAATTCAAGGACCTCGACTTCCAGATCCTGCCCACCACCAATCACTACCAGCAATGGGTCGAGGCCATCAAGGGGAAGGGCAAGCCCACTTCCAGCTTCGACTATGCTGGCCCGCTCTGCGAGACGGTCCTGCTGGGCTGCGTGGCTTCACAGGTTCCCGGCGTTAAGCTGGAGTGGAATGCCAAGGCCCTCCGCTTCAACAACAGCAAGGAAGGCGACGACCTGCTTCATCAGCAATACCGCAAGGGCTGGGAAGTGGCCGGACTCTGAGCGCTTCCGCGCTCTCTCACCCCGCCACTTCGGCATGCCCGCGTGCCCGGACGATCCCCAGGCCCAGGACCGCCCCGGTGCCGAACCCCATCACATGGGCGAGCACATCAACCTGCGAGGCCGGATCGCCCCCCCCTGCCCCGCACCAGCCAAGGAGGATGGCGCCCGCAATGACAGGAAGAGCCGCCCCGCCCAACCTACGCATCGAACGGCCATGCCAGGCAACCCAGGCACTGCTGCCGACCAGCAGGCCCAGCGCACCGAATGTGGCGGTCGAGGCTCCCAGTGACTTGAAGGCCTCCGGATAGTGCAGCCAGGAGGTCGCGAGATTTCCAAGGGCTCCACTGGCCAGGATCGCAATCCATCCCAGTAACGGCCCGAGGGTGTGCGCCACGAACAGACAGAAGATTCCCCCGATCAGGAGATTCCCGACCAGGTGAGGCACATCGGCATGCAGGAAGAGGGACGTGATGGGGCGGTACCATTCCCCCCGCTCGAAGATCCCAAGGCTGGAGCTGCAATACTTTCCCACCATGGCCTCGGTTTGACTCATGAATACAAAGATCAGAATCATGGCCCAGAGCAGGAAGAGTTCGATCCCCGATCCGTAGAGTGGAACCTCCTGTCGCTGGTCCCCTGGGAGGCTCTGCTCCTCAGTGTAGAGACGAAACTCCTCCCTGATGGCAACCTGGAAAGCAGAATCTGCGTAGAGCGCGTAGCTTTGCCCTCCCGCCTCCATGCGCATCCAGCAATCGAGATTCATGGCCAGCACCACCAGGGCGTATTCGTTGGCAACCTGGAGGGAGCTGAATTCTCCCACCAGCGCCAGGGACCCCTCTTCTATGGCGCGATCAATTTCGGTCATGCTGCCCCACCATTATGCCCCTGCTGCCTTGTGGTGCAATCGGGGCCTGCCTCGAAAATGACCAGGCGGGACGGGACGATTCCGCTCGAAACCGGTCGCGATCTTGTGCTCGATGCCTTTATGACGCGCGCTTTCGTTCTTCTTCTTTCTGCTCTCCTGCTACCCGCGACCGCTCTCACCAAGCCGCGCCTCGTGGTCCTCACCGACATTACCAACGAGCCCGACGACGAACAGTCCATGGTGCGGCTCCTCTGTTACGCCAACGAACTGGAGATCGAAGGCCTCATCGCCACCACTTCGTGCTGGCTTCGCAACCGGACCGCACCCGAAAAGATCGTGGAGCGCATCGAAGCCTACCGGAAGGTCCGCGCCAACCTGATGGTGCATGCCGCGGGATGGCCGGAAGCCGATGCCCTCCTGAAGACCGTCAGGCAGGGAGTTCCGAGGTTCGGCATGGAAGGAGTGGGAGAGGGTCACGACTCCGCCGGCTCCGAACACATCATCAGGGTGGTGGACAAGAACGACACCAGACCGGTCTACGTTTCGGTGTGGGGCGGAGCCAATTGCCTCGCCCAGGCCCTCTGGAAGGTTAACAAGACCCGGAGCAAGGCGGAGACCGATAAGTTCATCAGCAAGCTTCGGGTCTACACCATCTCGGACCAGGACGATGCCGGCCCCTGGATGCGCAACAAGTTTCCCGGACTCTTCTACGTTGTCAGCCCCGGCCATGAGGAGGGACAGGGAGGCTCCTACCACTACGCCACCTGGGTGGGAATCTCGGGGGACAGGTTTCACGGCCGCTTCGAGGGTCCGGACTTTTCCCTCGTGGACAACCCCTGGCTCGACCAGCACATCCGAAGAGACCATGGACCCCTGGGAGCAATGCATCCGCACACCAAGTATCTCATGGAAGGTGACACCCCTTCCTTCTTCTGGGTCATTCCGAATGGCCTGAATGCCCCGGAACATCCCGACTGGGGCGGCTGGGGTGGCCGCTACGAACTCTACACTGCTCCTCCCAAACGCTACTACCACGAGCCTGAGACTCGTCCCATCTGGACCAATGCCATGGATGAAGTCAAAGGCACAGATGGCAAGTGGCACACCAGCAACCACGCCACCATCTGGCGTTGGCGCAAGGGCTACCAGCATGACTTTGCCGCCCGCATCGACTGGAGCAACACGCCGGAATTCGAAAATGCCAATCATCCTCCCATTGCCGTGGTAAACGGCGACCGAACCCGGAATACCATTCATCTGCGCGCCGCCCCGGGAAGCAAGGTGCAGCTCGACGCCAGTAAAACCTCTGACCCGGACGGTGATGAAGTATCCTATCGCTGGTATCCCTATCGCGAGGCCGGATCCTTTCCACTCACCATTCACTACCGCAACCTCAGCTGGGAGTCCGCGAACCCTGCGATATTAAAGCTCACCGCTCCCAAGTCGAATACGCCGAGGACCATCCACTTCATTCTGGAAGCAGAAGACCGGGGAGTGCCACGTCTGACGTCCTACCGCCGCGTCATCGTCACAATCGATCCGGACCTGCAGGACTGATCCCGCATCTTCAAATTGATTCGGGGTTAATTACTTTCGAGCTTTCGAGATTGCTTCGGTTGATCAAAATCAACCTTTCGTCTCCTGCCAGTTGGAACACATCTGTAGAAGGCTCCAGAAGATACCAACCCTGTCACATCCCCCAACTCCTTCCCCCACCTTCGCAGAATTCCATTGACCTCCGCAGGTGGACAGAAAGCATTCCCATTGGGGCAGGGCACGGGCGATCCTTACTCATCTTTTTCACGCCCATCCAGCGCTCCCCACCGCAACAAAAAATCCAGAACAAGAACCCTCACGTAGACATGAAGGTCCATACCCTAATCATCTCGCTTCTCAGCTCGGCCCTTATATCCCCGCTTCTGCTCGCGCAGCACACCCCCGAGAGTCTTCTCTACCGCCGCACGGACGGTCTCAACGTGGGCGGTGACGACTTCACCGGCGCGCAGCCCGACAATGTTGACCAGGCTGCCCCCTTCGGCGAACTGGACGACCCCAATTCCAGCCTCATTACCGCTCTCGATATCGACCGGGAGCCCGGAAACGGGGGCATTGACCTCCTTGGCGACAACTACGACCTCGCCTTCATCTTCCAGTTCTACGACGACGACGGCGTCTTCGCCTTCACCGAAAACTTCGACGACCGCGTCAAGGTGGTGGCCACCCCGATCACCGGTTCCGCCAACCTGACCGCCACCGGGGCGCCTGCTGAGCACACCGACGTGAGCTGGAACGCCCGCACCTTCGCCAACTTCGACTTCGGTGCCGGGGGCTGGTTCAATGTCGACATCTGGCTCGTTGAGGACGGGGGCGGTGCCCAGTCCGCCGCTGACATCGGCTTCGGCTACTTCAACGACTTCTCAACCAACACCGCCGACTTCGGCGGCATCGGCTACGCCGGCACCTTCGGGATCAGCAGCGGGGCCCCCGCGGTCTTCGACACCGACGGCAATGGCCAGAGCTGGGGGGCCTACCTCGACAGCTTTGATGCCAATCTCGACACCGATGGCGACAGCATCCCGGACGGCTACGAGGAACAGTTCTTCCCCGGGGACCTGACCCAGCTCGGACCCGGCGACTTTGATGGCGACGGAGTGAACGATCCCGACGAGTACACCGACGGGACCGATCCCACCGAGGCGGACGCCGACAATGACGGATCCAACGACGGCCAGGAGAAGGCCGCCGGGACCGATCCCCTTAATCCCGACAGCGATGGCGACGGCCTGCTTGACGGGGTGGAGACCGGCACCGGCACCTTTGTTGATGCCAACGACACCGGCACCGACCCCCTCGCCACCGACAGTGACGGCGATGGCGCCAGTGACTCGTTCGAGGTCACCGAGAACACCGATCCGAACGATGCCAACAGCACCCCGGACATCCCGGTCATCCAACCCTCCTTCATTCCCATCGATGAATTCGCTCCCGGCTCCTACAGCCCAGACTACACCCAGAATGGAGTGAACTACCAGGAGAACCACTACTCCGCTGGCGTGATCTTCAACGCCCAGCCGGTGAACAACTACAACGTGCACACCTCGGGAGCTCCGGCCCCACTCCGGTCCTTCGATGCCATTGAACCGCTGACCAGCCACGGAGGTGGCGGAAATGCCATCTCCACCCGTAACCGCCCCTGGCTCGACGGTGCCGGGGACCACTTCACGGTGCGCTACAACGGCTACCTCGACATGTCGACCTTCGACCCGGGCACCTACAAGATCCACCTCGGTGCGGATGACACCAACTACTTCATCATGAACACCGCGGATGGTGATGTCACCTCACAGCACGGCTGCTGCCCGGAGAACCAGGAGCAGGCCTTCACCATGAACGTCCCCGGCATCTTCCCCTTCGACAACGTCTTCG
>JAKVCR010000071.1 GCA_022448985.1 Roseibacillus sp. | reverse complement strand
GTCCTTTGTCGATGATTGGACCGGGGCGGCCAGTCATTCTCCTACCAGGAGTAAGGAAGAAGCCCACAGCGGTTCGTTCAGCATGCATTGCAAGCTGGCCAATGTTGGCACTGCGCCGCAGGAAGGGGTGCTTGCCCAGTCCGTCGGTGCCGGGGGGAAGAAGATCAAGGGAGGTTCCTCTTACGACCTCTCCTTCTGGACCAAGAACATCAGCGTCGGCCCCTCCTACATCCAGCAGTATCACCTTGATTGGCTTGGAGAGTCCGGTGAGGTCCTGGCCTCCAGGAACTTCGTGCCCTTCCAGGCAAAGGCAGGGGGCTGGAAAAAAACCTCGGTGCCCGGGCTCCTTGCGCCCGATGGTGCGGTCGATGCCCTGATCAAGTTTCGTTTCGTGACGGGGGCGGTTGCCAACGGTCACGGGGAGGTCTACCTCGATGATGTTGCTTTCGAAACCGGGGATGTCGACCCGGCCAGGCAACCGGGATCCGTCAAGGTCGCGACCAGCCCCACCTCCCGCATAAGCTGGCCCACGAAGAAGAACTGGATCTACCTCCCCTTTGAGACCGTCATTGATGCCTCGGGGGACCGGTCTTCGTTGAAGCCCACCATTACCGGTGATGGGGAGACTGCCGCTTTCAAGGTTTCTGCCGCCATAGCAACCGAGCTTCAGGCCCTGCGGGGATCCAGCATCTCGCTTCTCTCCCCGGGGGATCTCTCGGTCAGGCTGCCCAGGAAAGGCCGACTGACCCTGGACTGGAAAGAGGTGGAAGGGCGCAAGGTGACTTACCGGGTTCTCCATGGCACCAGCCCGGGTTTGTTGACACGATCCATCAATACCGGCGGGGTCACGTCGGGGAGTGTTGAGGAGGTGAAGGCCGGGGAGACGTATTACCTTGCTGTTCTCGTCGTGGATGGTGGGCGGCAGTAGGTCGGCCCGGGGGAGAGCCTTTGGTATTGAGTTTGTCGTGGTGCCGGGGCAGGGTGCGCCCGCTCGCAGGGCGGGCGGCAGGTGATGAGTGCAACAGGAAAACAGGTGTCCCTTTACGACACGACCCTTCGTGACGGGACGCAGGGGGAGGGATTCCAGTTGTCCGGCTTGGACAAGTTGCGTATTGCCCACCGTCTTGACGAGTTCGGAGCGGATTACATCGAGGGTGGTTGGCCGGGCTCCAATCCCAAGGACGTGGAATTCTTCAAGGCGGCCGCTGACGAGGAATGGCAACATGCCCGGATCGCAGCCTTCGGATCGACCCGGCGCCATGACCGGGCGGTGGAGGACGATGCGCAGGTGAAGCTGTTGATCGATGCCTGCACTCCGGTGATCACGATCTTCGGGAAGAGCTGGAAACTTCATGTGACCGAGGTGCTCAAGACGACTCCGGAAGAGAACTTTGAGATGATCCGCGACACGGTCCGCTACCTGAAGGAGGCGGGCCGGGAGGTGATTTACGATGCGGAGCACTTCTTTGACGGCTACAAGGATGACAGCGAACACGCCCTGCAGACCCTGGAGGCCGCTGCAGAGGGAGGAGCGGAATGCCTTGTCCTCTGCGACACCAACGGGGGAACCATGCCGGATGAGATCGCGGCGATCTGCACGGTGGTGAAGGAGCGCGTTCCGAGCGTGCCCTTCGGAATCCACACCCATGACGATTGCGGGGTAGGGGTCGCCAATGCCATCTCGGCGGTGGATGTCGGGGCGGTGCAGGTGCAGGGAACGATCAATGGCTACGGGGAGCGCACCGGAAACTGCAACATGACTTCCGTCATTCCCATCCTGCAGCTCAAGCGCGGGATCGAAATGGTGGAGGACCTGACCAAGCTGAAGGAGCTCTCCTACTTCGTGGATGAGGTCTCCAACAACTCCCATCACCACCGGGCGCCCTTCGTGGGCCGCACTGCCTTTTCCCACAAGGGGGGGATGCATGTGAATGCGGTGCAGAAGGTGGCTCACAGCTATGAGCACATCCGGCCCGGGGAAGTGGGCAACGCCCAGATCATCCTGGTCAGTGAGCTTTCCGGGCAGTCCAACATCCTGATGAAGGCCGAGGAGATTGGCCTGCCGCTGGAGAAGGGCAGCGCGGAAGCGAAAGCGGTGCTGACCAAGGTGAAGGAGCAGGAGAAGGAAGGATATTCCTACGAGGCGGCCGGCGGGTCGCTGGAGCTACTCATCCGGCGGGAGAGTGGGCAGTACGAGAAGCGCTGGTTCCTGCGCGAGTACCAATGCAATTTCCGCCAGTACCGGGACGGGCACAATCCGGTTTGCGAGGCCACCGTGAAGATGGAAGTGGCAGGGGTGTCGGAGCACACCGCCGCGGAAGGCCATGGGGTGGTTAATGCCCTGGACAAGGCCCTGCGCCAGGCCCTCATGCCGCATTTCCCCGCCATCGAGGGTGTCTCCCTTGTCGATTACAAGGTGCGGATCGTGGACGGACACGCCGCCACGGCGTCCAAGACCCGGGCCCAGATCGTACACACCGACGGCGATCGCACCTGGGGAACGGTGGGGGTCTCGGACAGCATCATCGAGGCCAGCTGGATTGCTCTCACCGAGGGCATCGACCTCTTCCTGCAGCGGGGACAGTAGGGCGTGTTGCTGGATAGACATTGCCGCGCGATGGGGTAGAACAGGGGGCCATGAGACTCCTCCTCCTCGCTCTCCTTGCCGTTCCAGCCCTTGCTCTGGGAGATCATCACGGAAAGGGAACGCCCCTTTTCAATGGGAAGGACTTTACGGGGTGGAAAGTCCCCAAGGACAACATCTGGTGGTCAGTGGTGGATGGGACGATCGTGGCCAAGAGTGGGCCCAGGAAGCGGGGGAGCAACCTGTGGACCGAGAAGGAATACGCCGATTTCGACATGAGTTGTGAGTTCCGCTTCGATGGGAAGGGCGACTCGGGGGTATTCCTGCGGAACGGCGGCCAGCAGATCCAGATCGGGATCTCCGGATCGCTCAAGCGCGACATGACGGCCTCCCCCTACATCTCAGGCAAGGGATATCCCGTGGAAGCGGAGGAGAAGAAAGGAACCAAGGGAGTGAAGAACCTTCTCAAGATCGACGACTGGAACAGGATGCGGATTACAGCAGTGGGGCCGAAATACGATGTCTGGCTCAACGAGGTGCACGTGATGACGTATACCTCGGAGAACGCCAAGGCAAAGGGCCCGCTTGGCCTGCAACTTCATGGCAACAAGGTCATGTCGATTGACTTCCGCAATCTCACGGTGAAAGAGATTGCGAAGAAGAAGTAAGGCCAGGTCACGGAGTAGTCCCGCTGGAGTTTCTCCTTTCGTTCTCCGTTGCATTTCCGGGGAATCGATGCGATGGCCCCGCGCGCATGCTGATCATTCGCAAGTTGACCATGGCCTACGGTGGGCGGACGCTCTTCGAGGAGGCCGATCTGACCATCAATTGGGGTGAGCGCGTCGCACTGGTGGGTCCCAATGGGGCGGGGAAGTCGACGCTCTTCCAGATTGTTCTCGGGAATGAGGTGGCCAGTGCGGGCAAGGTGGAACGAGACGATTACGCTCACGTCGGCTATCTCTCCCAGGAGGCCGGAGATCCGGGCGAAGAGACGGTGCTGCAGATCGCCACTGCCATTACCCCCGAGATGCGGGAAGTGCAGCAGGTCATGCGTAAACACGAAGCGGCAGACACCCTTGACTCCGAGGAATATGCCGAAGCCCAGGACAAGTTCACCCTCATGAACGGGTTTCAACTCGAGCCCAAGGCACGGAAGATCCTGGCCGGTCTTGGTTTCCGGCAGGAGGATTTCGATCGGCCGGCGCATGAGATGTCGGGGGGCTGGATCATGCGGGCTCATCTGGCGCAGATCCTCTGCCTTGAGCCCGACCTTCTGATGCTCGATGAGCCTACCAACCATCTCGATCTGCTGGCCCTGCTCTGGTTTCAGCGCTATCTCAGTAACTACCCCGGTGCCATCCTGATGATCTCGCACGATCGCGATTTCATGGATTCCATCGCGGAGACCGTTGTCGAGATTGATGAGCAGAAGCTCATCCCCTACCGGGGTGATTACACGAACTACCTGCACGAGCGTGAAATACGCCATGAGCAGAAACTTTCCGCCTGGCGGAACCAGAAAAAGGAGGTCGACCGGATCCAGGAATTCATTGATCGTTTTCGCTCGGTATCTTCCAAGGCATCGCAGGTTCAGAGTCGCGTGAAGCAGCTGGAGAAGATGAAGACCCTTGAAAAGCCCAGGGCACCTCGCAAGGTATTCAAGTTCCACTTTCCGAAGCCGCCTCGCAGTAATCAAAAGGTGATCGAGCTTGAGGGTGTGAGCCAGTCCTATGGTGAGATGCTCGTGTATGAGCGGCTCGATCTGGTGGTGGAACGCGGTGACCGTACCGTCCTGGTGGGTCCCAATGGGGCGGGGAAGTCGACTCTTCTCAAGATCATGGCTGGGGTAGTATCCATAGATGGAGGAGAGCGGAAGGTGGGTTATGCTACCAGGCTCGGTTACTACTCGCAGCATCGCTCCGAATTGCTTGACGAGGACAAGACCGTCCTGGAGGAGGTCTGCACCACTGGCGCGGGAATGAGGGAAGAGGATGCGCGGGGCTTGCTGGGCTCTTTCCTCTTCCGGCGGGAGGATGTGCACAAGAAGGTCAAGGTGCTTTCAGGGGGGGAGAAGAGTCGCCTCAACCTGGTGAAGTTCCTGGTCGATCCGCCCAACCTGCTGCTCATGGATGAGCCCACCACGCACCTTGACCTCCTCTCGGTGGAGGCGCTTATCCAGGCTCTCAAACAGTTTGAAGGATCGCTCGTTTTCATTTCCCACGATGCCCACTTCATCCGCAAGCTGGCGGAGTCGACCTGGCACATCTCCGGGGGGCAAGTGACCAAGTACAGCGGGGGATACGACTACTACCTGGAAAAATCAGGATTGATGGACGATGAGAAGGGTGCGCTGACGGCTTGATTCGGTCCTGTTTTTACGGGATCTGAGATTTTTTCCGGAAAAACGAAAATCGTCTCCTGACTTCACGGTTGGAGTCTGGATGCGCTACGTAGGAGTCGCTTTACTCATCTTGCTGGGTCTCGGTCCGGCGGAGGCTATCGTCATGGATGGCTCCGTGCGGGACGATTCTTCTCCCCTTCCCCCAGCGGCGGCGGTTGTCCGGATTCACACCCCATTCGGCCTTACCGCCTCCGGAACCCTTCTGCCTGGTGGTCACTACGTCCTTACGGCCGCTCACGTCGTTTCCTCCATTGCAGAGGACCGGATTTCAAGGGGTCTCATTGAATTCCCGTCCTGTGCAGGAAAACCCCGCCGCCAGTGGAAAGCAGTTCACCTTCACCCCAAGGCCGCCAGTCACAGGCTCGCGCGCATCTGGGACGCCGCTCTCATAGAGCTCGACAAACCGGTTTCCCCGGAGGTCGTAGTGGGAGTCCCCCTCACGACGATTCCCGCCAGGAGAGACCTGATGGTTCACCTTGCCGGCTACGGCCATCGGGGTAACGGACTGCTAGGAGACTACCAGCCTCCCGGAACCCTGACCCTTGGACCGAACTTCTTTGACCAGAGCCCGACACCGGAGCTGCTACTCAGCCTGGGACTTCCTCAAAACTGCGGACCGCTCCTGATCCATCGCTTTGATCCGGATAACAATGAAGCGCATTTCGCTGCAGGAGATTCCGGGGGCCCCGGTCTTGTTCTTGATTCCGATGGCAGGGTCCGCATTGCCAGCCTCAACCTTGGACGCCATCGCGGTCCCTCCGACCATGACCACCGGCTCAACGGGTCCTTTGGAGAACTGGGGCTCTCCCTCGATGCATCAGCCCTCCTCCCCTGGCTCCAGCCGTTCCTTTCCCAGCACAGACAAGCACCAAATAACGCAAACTGAAACACACCAATCCCTAAAGACATGAAACCTAATACCCGACGAATTCGCCACCTCAGCTACTCCCTGCTTGGCCTCGTGGGCGGACTTGCCTTCGGCCAGGAAATAGAGACCACCGAGGTCGACGGTGACACCGTTCGAGTACGGATTAAAGTCCCGCAGATTGAAATCGAACGGATCAATCCGGATGGCACGGCTACTACCGAAGCGGTGGCCACTGAAAACCAGCGCATCATTGAGCTTGAATTACCCATGGACGTTCCCACCAAACTGTTTCGGGCCAAGGTGCAACTTGGTGGCCAGGAATTCGGTTCAACCATTCGACCGATTGTGGAGGAGGGGTCCGTTCCCGATCTTGACGACATCCGGCCCTCCTCGATCAATCTCAAGGGGAACCTGCTCACCCTTCAGTTCCCCCCGGAGCACACCGCACTCCGGAACAGGGAATTTTTTCCCGGGGGATTCCCCCTCTTTCTCAATGAGGGGCCGGTCACTTTTCAGCCCGGCCGGGCCCCGGGAACCTACACCGCCTCACTGCGTGATGACGTTGCTGACAAGTTTCGCGCCGANCTCAGGGGTTCGTTGAACCGCCTCCGGAACCTTGGGGACGGGACAGTGCCCGTATATGCTGATCGTCAGTTGACGGGGCATCTCCCGGTTCCGGACCCGGATGCCCTCGGAGACAGTGTTGACCTGTTTCCCTTTCTCAATAACAGGGAAATCCAGCCTCTCTCCTGTTCGGGTGGTCCCATCCTTGGATCTGCGGCAGCCGTTGACCCGAAGAAGTCCCTCATGATCACCGATCTCTCGGTGGTCGAGGATCCGGACCGTACCTTCGATCCCTTCAACCCGGGTGCTATCTCTTACATTGATCCGGGAACAGGCCGTCCGCGGAAGTGGACCTTCGGGTTCCTCATGGAGGAGATGTGCAATTCCTCCCTCACGGGTCTTGACCCCAAGGTCTTCACCCGGCGCTGGATCCAGCATTTCGAAGCTTTCCAGGTGATCAATTTTGATCCCGTGCCGGACCGCGGAGGGGCCGTCCAAGCGACGATCATCGACAAATGGCAGGCCCGGAACCTGGCGGAGGGTCTCGATCCCCTGGACCTGAAGAACGCGCCCTTCCGTCTCACCGCCATCGTGAACCGGGTCGACCTGCGCAGTGCATCCGGCTACGCAGCTGGTGATGCGGGGGAATGCCGCTTTGTGTTCTGTGCCTACAACCTCGACACGGGTGTCCAACTGCCGATGACTGTTATCTTTGAATATGGAGTTCCCCTCAGTACCTGTCCCCAGATCAAGGACTGGGCCAACCGGTGGCATCAGCTGGGCACCCTGCCCTTCGGAGCGGTCTACAATACCGAGCTCGAGACCCTCACTGACGTTGTGGCTCTGGCGAATGCCGATCCCTCCAAGCCCAATGGGAGCGCAATCAATCAGCTCCGCTCGAACAACTTCATCGGCCCGGGAGACTGGACCCTGCGCGAGTGGCAGATCACGGGGGCCGGGGTCTCACCCAACGACCTCACCGCAGTCACTACCAAGCAGACGCCAGCGGACTCGAAAATGGGCACCGCGGACTTGGCCAACTTCATCAATACCTATGAGGCTGACATCCTCGCAGGCTCTCACACCATCCCACTTTCCTTCCCGGGAGCCACGCCCTTTCTCTCGGGGAAAACCGGTGTTCCCGTTCCCGATTTCTTCTGGAATACAACCGGGATCCTGAACAATGACGCCCGTCACTGTTTCTCGCTCAATACCTGCAACGGATGCCACGGAGGGGAGGCGGGGACACACCTTCCCCCGATCGGGCCATTATCGAGCTCGACTCCGAGCTTCGTGCATATCGCCGAGCGCGATGCCGGGACCGAGTCTCACCTTTCCCGCTTTCTTACGGGAACAGGGGCGGCTCTGTCCGATCCCGTGAGTGGAGTTCCCCGCGTGTTTGATGATCTCACCCGCCGGGCAGCGGATCTCGATTTTGCGGCCAACATGCCTTGCTTGATGATCTCTCTTTCGCCAGCCCTCGCAACCAGGTCTCACTAGCAGAGGGAAAGGTAGATAATCAGAATTCCAGACCCCTGCCGTTTTGCGGCAGGGGTTTGTCTCTTTCGCAAGCTGCCTGGCCGGAGCTGCGGCGACAGGATACTAATAGGCCCGGCCCCAGAGGGCGCGGGTCCTGGTTGATCCGCCGGTCAGGAAACAGGGAGCTTCCGTATCATCCTGCTGGTTGTTGGGAAGGCAGCGGATGGTAATCCTGTGCTCCTTGGAAAGGGCTTCCTCCTCTTCGGTGGAACCGGCCCACGGGGTGAGCAGCCAGCCCGGGTTGTCGCTCTCCCAGTGCGCATTAAAATCCTCAAGACTGCTGCAGCTGGTGATGTTCTCATCGCGGAATACAGTGAGCCGGTCGAGCAGCAGCTGCTGGATTTCGGACAGGATCTGCGGAGCGTTGCGGATAAACTCCTCCCGATCGACAAATTCCTTTTCGTTGGGGGCCTGGTCGCGGCGCTGGAGACAAACCTTCCGCCCCTCCAGATCGCGGGGGCCTATTTCAAGCCGGATGGGCACTCCCTTCTTCACCCATTCCCACTTCTTGACTCCACCCCCGAGGTCCCGTTTGTCAACATGCACCCGGATGGGACTGCCCGCATAGCTTTGCTCCCGTCGCAGTGTTTCGGCCAGGGCTTCACATGACTCGATGATGGCATCCCTGGTGTCCTCCTTGGGAGTGACGGGGACGATGACCACCTGCTGGGGAGCTATGCGCGGGGGGAGAACCAACCCGTCGTCATCGGCGTGCGCCATGATGAGGGTCCCGATCAGGCGCGTGCTCACTCCCCACGAGGTGGTGTGGACGTATTCAATCTCGCCATTGCGGCCGGTGAAGGTGATCTCCTGGGCCCTCGCAAAATTCTGTCCGAGATAGTGTGAGGTTCCCGCCTGGATGGCCTTCTTGTCCTGTACCATGGCCTCTACCGTGTAGGTATTGACCGCCCCGGGGAAGCGCTCGGCCTCGGTCTTCTCTCCGGCCACTACCGGGATGGCGAGGTGATCGCGAAGGAATTCCTCGTAAAGACCATGGATGAGCCTGGTTTCCTCTTCGGCTTCCTCCTGCGTTTCGTGGGCGGTGTGACCTTCCTGCCAGAGAAACTCGGCAGTACGGAGGAAGAGGCGGGTCCGCATTTCCCAGCGCATGACATTGGCCCACTGGTTGATGAGGAGTGGAAGATCCCGGTAACTCTCAACCCATCGTGAAAAGGCCGCTCCAATGATGGTCTCGGAGGTGGGGCGAATGACGTAGGGCTCGGTAAGTTTGCCAGTGGGCACCATCCGGGTCTTGCCGCTTTCCTCGTCCTTCTCCGTTTCCAGCCGGTGGTGGGTGACCACCGCGCATTCAGTAGCGAATCCCTCGGCGTGCTCTGCTTCCTTTTCGAGGTAGGAGAGCGGAATGAGGAGAGGAAAGTAGGCATTCTGGTGACCCGTATCCTTAAAGCGGGTATCGAGCTGCGACTGGATGTTTTCCCACAGGGCGAATCCCCACGGCTTGATCACCATGCAACCGCGCGTTTCGGAATTCTCCGCCATGTCGGCGGCGCGGACGACCTGCTGGTACCACTCGGGAAAGTCCTCTTCGCGGGTCGGGGTGATGGCTGTCCTGTCCTTGCCCATGTGCGGGGCACAGAAAGCACGAATGAAACAGATTGAACAATTAAATTCGGATCGCCTGGCCTACGCTGAGTGTTGGCCGTGGATCGGATCCAGGACGCAGTAGCCGCCGCGTCCACATTAAGAGGACAGGCGCTCGCAGGGGTTCTGATGAAAAGGCGTGCGAGTTGAAGGGCGCGGTTACTTTTGCAGCGCAGCCAGTTTCTTACGTACCATTCCGGCCTCTTCTCCCTCGAGAATCTGCCAGCAGGCCAAGCCGTTGCCGACGAGGTCCCACTCATCGAACTGCCAGACAACTTTCTTATCCTTGGTGATCTCAAAGATCTGCGGGTTCTTGTCCCCGGCGTGGCAGTTGCCGATTACGTAATTTCCGTTGGAGAGCTCCTGCAGGCAGGTCATCCAGCCCAGGCCGATCTCGGTGTCCGGGACCTTGTTCCTGATTTCCCACACGATTTCCTTGTCTGGATTCACTTCGAGGATGCTCTTGCCATTGCCGGAAGCGATCAGGGTGTTTCCGTTCTTGAGGCGGATGGCGCCATAGACCCGGGAGCCCACCTTATACTCCCATACGACCTTGCCGCCCTGATCGTACTCGGTGACTACGCCGGGGCTTTCCGCGCAGGACAGGTAGTGGCCGTTATCGAGGACGCGGACGAGGCGGGTTTTCTTGCGGCCTCCCTCACCCATGGGAACCTCCTTGGTCTTTTTCCCATCCTTGTCGACGTGGAGGAAACGCCCTACTCCGCTCTCCGCGATCATGGTGGAGCCATCTGAAAAGCGCTTGAAGGCATGCACGTCGACCCGCTTGCCCTTGTTGCCGTTCTCCTGGGCGGATTCGTATTCCCAGACAACCTTTTTCCCGAGGGTGATCTCCTGGGTCTTGGTCCAGGTGTCGTGGAAGAGGACGTTGCCGTTTTCGAGCAGGTGAATGTCATGGTGGCCGGTGTGTCCCCGCTTCGGTCCCGCGGTGTCGTGCTTCCAGAGGACGGTTCCGTCCATCTCGCAGATGGCAACGAGGTTCTTGCCATAGGAGACTCCCAGGAGGACGAGGCGGTCGTCCTTGGCGTGGGCAGAGCAAAAGAGGAGGAGGGGAAGGATAAGGGCGGCGAGGCGGGCGAGGTAGGTCATGGCTTGGACCTTAGGGAAGGGATCCAGAGGAGCAAACCTTCGTTTGCTGCTTCGATCAGGGGATAATCAGGCTCTCGCAGTAGGCGAGGACATCCCGGAAGGGGTGATCCTGAAGCAGGGCGAAGGCGTCGTGGGTGGTGAGGCGGGCACGCTTTCCGGTAGTGGGCAGGGTGGCCCAGGTGCGGGAGGTGGCGGGACTGGTGAGGCCGCACAGGAAACGAGTGAGCTGCCGCGGAGTACGAAGGGGTCCGTGGCGTTCTTCCAGCAGGACCTGGATTGTGGCAACCTGTCCCGGGGTGAGATCGGGGGAGGGAGTTCCTGGAACGGTGCAGTCCGGGAGATCGAGAAGGCACGACCTGCAGTGGCCGCAGGGCTCCGGCAGGTCCTCGCCAAAGTGACCCAGGAGGTGCCGATTGAGGCAGCTATCTTCTTCGGCGTAGGCGATGACCTGCTGCAGGCGGTGGAGGTCCTGCTCCTCCCGGCGAACGAAGAGTTCCTGGATGCTCCCGGTGAGGGCGGGGAGGTCGTGTGGTGCCCTGAGACGGCGATAGGCATGACGGATGCCGGTTGGCTTGAGAACGATGTCGCCGTGCGATTCCAGGGAAGCAAGCTCCTGCACGATCCGGTCGCGGGGGCACTGGAGTTGCTCCGCAGAGGCAGCAGGATCGATTGTGGTCCAGGTGCGGCCTGCCTTTCCGGTGGCGAAGAGGTCGTGGAGGAATTGGCGGTGGTGCCCGTCGTGGCCGAGGGTGACCTGCTCCAGGTCACGGAGGATTTTGACCTGGTAGGTAGTGTAGAATGGGGCGGTGGCCGTGATGTATCCCTCCAGTTCGAGGTAGGTGAAGAGGGTATTGATGACCAGGGGCCGGATGTCGTGTGTGCCAGCCAGTCCATAGTGGGAAACGTCGAAGGAATCACCGCGATTGAGGACCTGATCGAGGACCCGGCGCACCGCCTCGGGCGAGGGGGTGTCGCCATAAATGAAATTCTCCAGGGTGAGCAGGTCATCACGACAGGCCAGGAGTTCGCAGGTGGCTGGTTCGCCGTCGCGGCCAGCCCGCCCGATCTCCTGCGTGTAATTTTCCAGGGACTTGGGGAGGTTGTAGTGGATGATACGCCGGATATCAGACTTATCGATGCCCATGCCGAAGGCAATCGTGGCGGTGATGATGGGGGCTTCGCCCGACATGAAGGCCTCCTGGCAGGCGGAGCGCGTCTCATCGCGAAGACCAGCATGGTAGGGGCGGGCGGGAAACCCCTGGTTCTTGAGGAAGGCGGCAAGACCCTCCGCGGTTTCCTGCCTTGTCCCGTAGATGATGGTCGGAGCTTCCGGATCCCCGGCAAGGCGCTTGAGGAGAACCTGTCGCTTGTCGTCTTCCAAGCAGGGGGTGACGCGAAGTTCCAGGTTGGCCCGATGGAAGGAGAGCTGGGTGTGATCCTCTGCTGAGATGCCGAAGTTCCTGCGGATGTCGGCGGCCACTGGCGGGGTAGCGGTGGCGGTAAGGGCCAGGACGCGGGAGATGCCCAGTTCGCGTGCGAAGTTCGCCAGCTTGAGATAGTCGGGCCGGAAGTTGTGCCCCCATTCCGAGATGCAGTGCGCTTCGTCGATTGCGAGAAGCGAGACCTTCGTCCGGGCCAGTTGTTGCCGGAAATTTTCGTTGGAGAGGCGTTCAGGCGCAACGTAGAGGAGCTTGAGAGTACCGTCGCGCATCCTGTCGTAGACCGCGTGCGCTTCCCCGGACGAAAGGGAGGAATCGAGCCTGGCAGCGGCGATACCCCGTTCCCGGAGGGCGTCGACCTGGTCCTTCATGAGGGCGATGAGGGGTGAGACCACCAGGGTCAGGCCCTCCAGGAGAACGGCCGGTAACTGGTAGCAGAGGGACTTGCCGCCTCCCGTGGGGAAGATGGCGAGGGCCGGTCGATCCGCGAGCAGAGACTCGATCACCTCACGTTGGCCCGCACGGAACCCGGAAAAGCCGAAGTGCTTCTCCAGAGCAGGTTCCAGATCTATCCCCTTGTCACTTTTCAGGATTGAGGATTCAGGATTGGCAGGCCCCAGGGGACAAGCCCGAATCCGGCCCTATCCGCGCCAGGGGCCCCTGATGGCAAAGGTGTGGTCCAGGGTCTGGATATTCACGAACAGGATGCTGCCATCGGGCGAGAAGATGGAACCAGAGAACTCGTGCTTGTTCTTCGCGTCGGGGTTACGGGCGAGAGTGAAGATCTGGCCCTCTGGGGTGATGCCGCGGAGGTGAGGGAGTTGCTGCTTCTTGAAGGGGTCGATCAGGTCCTCACAGATGATGAGGTCCCCATTGGGAGCTACGCAGAGGTTGTCGCCGCTCGTCAGGAGGTCGCTCTTTCGTGGTTCGAGAAAGAGTTCCACCATGGGCTCGGGGCGTTGGTCATTGTGGGGGAGAATACGGAAGATCTGTCCCCGCTTTTGAGGTCCGCCATTGGTGCAGCAAAGGTAGATTGCCCCTTTGTCGTAAAAGATGCCTTCTCCCCGGGAGAAGCGGGCGGCGCCCTGCCTGAACCCTTTTAGTCGCAGGTCGTCCTTGGGAGAGGCAGGGTCATCAAGCTCGATCCAGTAGGTCGCCAGTTGCTGACCTTCCTTAATTACGCGTTTCGATTGCGGCTGGTGGTTACGAAGGTCAGCGGATTTGTGGTCTTTCACCCCGAGGGCATAGAGTTTGCCGCTGGTGAGGTCCTGCTTGCGATCGGGAACAAAGCGGTAGAGCAGGCTGTCTCCACGATCCTCAGTCAGGTAGACTGAGCCATCGCCGGGATCGCAGGCCACGGCCTCGTGGCAGAAGCGGCCCAGTCCCCTGAGGGGAACCGCCTTCTGGAGACCGAGTGAGGGGTCCGCCTTGACCTCAAAACAATATCCGTGCAACCGGGCGCGTCGATCTGACACGAGGTCGAAGCATTCCTCGCACGTGATCCACGATCCCCAGGGCATCATTCCTCCGGAGCAGTTGCGGGCACTCCCCGCAAGAGACAGAAACTCCTTCTCGGTCCGGCCGGTGGCGGGATTGTAAACGAGGGTGGTGGTTCCTCCGAACTGGGGCAACTCATCGCCCTCGCCCGGGTCGTAGAGCAGGCTACGATCGAGATTACCGGGAAGGCGGTTGTCGGGAAAGGGACCGAAGCTGGGCTGGTCGAGAGCAATCTCGTGATTGCGGATCAGGATAACTCGCCCATCCTCACCAGAAAAGGCCGCCATGTCGTCGAACTTACCCGGAACCCGGAGCCCGTCGCTCATCCTTGTTCCCCCCTTGGATATGACCTGGTAGGTGAAGTCGGCGGGTAGATCGAGGAGCTTGTCCTTGTCGGGAACCAGCGGGCCATAAGGAGCAATGACCCGTTTCGATGCTTTGCCCTCCTTGTCGGCGTGCAGGTAGAGGCCAAGACCGAGGAATCCGGAGGCAATGGCCGACTGCTTCAGGAAAGATCGACGTGCCGGGCTGCCCGGTTGGATTTGAGGGGGAGACTGACTCACGAGGATGTTGGATAGAAACGGAGCGAGCGCCATGCCATCCAAAAGTTGCCGACTTGGGAATTGTCGTGGAGGGAGGCAGGCGGTTCTCCCCAAACGGAGTAGTTTTCGGTCGATTTTGCCGGAATTGTCCTCCTGAGGGCTGGCAGGTCCCATTTTTCCGCTTGAGGGTTTGACACTGCCTGTCGAGCTTTCCTTAAATCAGCTGGCCCCGGGGGAGTAGTCTGCCGTGGACCCCTTGCCCCGATCCGATCTGAATTTCGCCATGAGTGAAGAAGACCAGCAAACTCCCGAGCCGCCCAAGAAGGAGGCTGAAGATGCCCCCGCCGCTCCGGCACCCACCATTCCCCTTAAGCCTGCTTCCGAGGCGCCCAAGGCCCCGGCACCCGCGCCCACCATTCCTTTGAAGCCGGCGGCCGGCGGTTCGGCCCCTGCTGCTCCTGCCGCCCCCGCACCAACCGTGCAGTTGACGGTCCCGGGAGCGAGTAGTGCGCCGAAGACCACTCCGCTCAAGACGCAGCCCCTTGCCTCGGGAGGCGATTCCGATGCCACTCAGGAGTTGCCCAAGGCCACCGTGCAACTCGGTAGCGCGACCCAGGCCCTTGGCGCACCAACCGCCCTTTCGGCTGGACCAATCGCCTCGCTCCAGGCGGAGGAGCCGGAGGAGCAGTCCAGTACCGTCGCCAATATTCTTTCCATCGTTGCCTTTGTCATTGCCTTGGGCGTGCTCGGCCTGCAGCTCTACACAACAAGCAAGTGGGTGAGCAAGGAGGACCCGGTAAATCATCCTACCGGGTGGAACGCACTTATTGAATAATCACTCTCATGGCCTTCCCCATCATCACTACGGTTCTTGCCGGTATCGTGCTCGCCCTTGCGATCATGACCGGAAATTCTCCTGTCTAGGAAATACGCAAGGCAGGAATTAACCTCCGGATTTTTCCTCCGGGGGACGGCTTTAAATGGCCCTCCCTCTTCTCTTTGGCTCACCATGGCTCTTCAATTCACCAGCGACAATTTCGAGGCAGAAGTGCTGCAGTCGGAGCAACCCGTTCTCGTCGATTTCTGGGCCGAATGGTGCGGTCCCTGCAAGATGATCGGTCCGCTGGTTGATGCGGTGGCCAGCGACACGGAAGGAACGGCCAAGGTGGGCAAGGTTGATGTGGATACCGAGCAGGAACTGGCCCGCACCTACAACATCCAGTCCCTTCCCACCATTGCCTTCTTTAAGGGCGGTCAAATCGTGGAAACCATGGTGGGCACCAAGGGGGTGACCGCTGATGTGTTGAAAGAGAAACTTGGCGAACTCGCCTAGCCCAGGGGCGGGCCCCGGTTCTCACGGTTCCTGTTTTTCAGGAGAGAGCCTCGTCCAGGCGGGCCCGGTGGGCTTTTGGTTGCCGGCGACAGGGTAGGGCGCCTCAGCGGAGACACTCCGCAAAGACCTCCAGGGTTTCATCGATGTCAGTCTCCGTGTGCGCGAGGGAGAGGAAACCGGTTTCATAGGGACTGGGTGCGAGGTAGATCCCGCGCTCGAGACAGGCCCAGAAGAACTTCCTGAAGGCTTCAAAGTCGCCTTGCTGGACGGAGTCGACGTTGATGATTTCGGCGTCGCCAAAGTAGAGGCACCACATGGATCCTTCCCGGTTGAATTGATAGGGAAGCCCCCTGTCGGCGATGATCCCCCGCACCCCGTCCTCAAACCGTTGGCCGATCTCTTCGAGGCGGCGGTAACCGTTTTGCTTTTCGAGTTCCCTGAGCTGGGCCAGGCCTGCCGCCATGGCGAGGGGGTTTCCGGAAAGGGTGCCGGCCTGGTAGACCGGCCCGTCGGGAGCGAGGTGATCCATGATGTCGGTCCGCCCACCGAAGGCCCCCACTGGCAGACCGCCGCCGATGACCTTGCCCATTGCACAGAGGTCGGGGGTGATTGTGCAGAGTTCCTGCACGCCGCCCCTGGCCAGCCGGAAGCCGGTCATCACTTCATCAAAGATGAGGAGGGCCCCGTGTTTGCGGGTCAGTTCGCGAAGAAGGGCAAGGTAGCCGGGTCGGGGAAAGACGAATCCGGCATTGGCGGGATACGGTTCGAGAATGACGGCGGCAATTTCATCGCCGAACTGCGTGAACGCTTCCTCAGCGCGCTCCGGCAGGTTGAAGGGCAGGGTGATGGTCTCCGCCGCGAAGGACCGGGGAATTCCGGCGGAGTCCGGCTCGCCGTGGGTGAGCGCCCCGGATCCGGCTGCCACCAGGAGGGAGTCGACGTGACCGTGATAGTGCCCCTCGAACTTGATGATCTTGTCGCGACCGGTGAATCCGCGCGCAAGGCGGACGGCCGACATGGTGGCCTCCGTTCCCGAGTTGACCATGCGGACCTTCTCCACCGAAGGGACCCAGTCGCAGATCAGCTTGGCCATTTCGACCTCGAACGGGTTGGGAATGCCGAAGGAAAGACCGTCCTTGGCGACCTCGTGCACGGTGTTGGTGAGGACGGTGGGAGCGTGCCCGAGGATGGCTGGTCCCCAGGTCCCGACGTAGTCGATGAGGCTCCGGCCATCAACATCCTCGATGCGGGAGCCTCTTGCCCGTCTCACAAAGAAGGGCTCTCCGTCCACGTTGCGGAAGGCCCGGACCGGGGAATTGACCCCACCGGGAATCACAGCCCTGGCGGCCTGGAAGAGCTTGCTCGATATCGGTCCGTTCATCGCGTGGACCGGGATTATACGGTTACACGGTCCTTGCCGACTAAAAGTGCATGGATCTTGAATAGTTGGAATCTACAAAAAACTTGGGGATCTAATATTTTTTTATTGGGAAAACCCTAGCGATGATCAGGGCGCCCCCTATAAAGGCTTGCACTATGAAAGCCCAATTTATTGCTCTTGCCGTATTGGCAGCTTATTCACAGGCCTTTGCAGCCTTGGTGGTGGACTTGGATCTCGGACTTCTCGATGTCGGGGAGACCTCCATCGCAGGTCAGGTAACGGCGGGACCGGCAGGTAACGCCATAGCCTACTCCAGCCCTTTTCAGAACTACAGCGGTGGGGAGGTTGTTTTCGAGTTCGCCATCGAGCAGGCCTTGGAAGTTTCATTGACTTCCAGTGCTTTTGGGGATGGCGGCGATCCTGATGCGTTCCTTCTCAACAGCCTTGACGTCGTTGAGGGTCAGGCCAGCGGCTTTATCGCATCGGCCTATCTCGACGGTGCCCTTGGATCAACGCAGGGTTTCGGGCTTCTTGATCCCGGAACTTATTATCTCAGTGTGGAGGACTGGGCAGGCGGTGCTCCCACTTTTGAATACACCCTGGGAATCAATGAGTTCGTTGTGAACACGCCGACTGCTGCCGACCTTGGAGTCATCGGCGACGATGCCAGCGTTATCGCCCTCGATACCTTCGGTTCGGAAGTAGGGGATACGGAACTGGGAATCTACGATGCCGTGGGTACCTTGATTGGCCTCAACGATGACGCGGGAGGCGGCACATTCCAGAGTGCAATAGAATTTGGAGCCCTGCCCGAAGGGACCTACTACGTCGCGGCGGGCGCTTACAACAGTGTTTTTGGTTCTAATTTTGAAGTTGTGGGTGGAACCAGCGAGGGTGGAGGTATTTTTCTCAATACCGGCGAAGGCGGCCCCCAGGGAGCGGCTGAAATTGCTCCCGGTGAAGTGGCGTGGTTCTCCTTCGGGATCGTGCCCGAGCCGTCCAGTATGAGCCTCATTGCACTGGCGGGGTTGACCCTCCTCGGTCGTCGTCGTCGCTAGGACCGTTCTCTCTTTCATAGGCGCTCCAAGCGCAGGTAAAATCCCGCCTTCGGGCGGGATTTTTTGTATCGCGGGGAAAGAAGGCAGGAAATTATCCGAATTCATGGGGCGTTGCTGCCGTCCCAGTGAAAAGGGACTTCCATTTGGAAGCCCTGAGCCTACCTTGGTATCAGCATGAAAGCCGTTTCCGCCCCCGCCGCTCTGGTCCTCCTCTTCTCGCTCCTGGCGAGCGTGATGGCCGCTGCCGAACTGCGGGAAAAGACTTCGCTCCTCAATAATGATCCGGAGGTTGTCTACACCGGGGAGTTCACCGACAAGAAGATCGAGCTCCTGGTTGTCAAGCCCACGACCGTTTATGCCACCAAGAAGGGCGGGCGGAAACTGGGGGTGCTCAAGGTCGACACCAAGGTGACCTTCATTGGGATGACCGAAAAAGCGTACAAGATCCGCGGAACGGCCATCCATGGTGGTGTCTCGGGCTGGGTTTCGCCCAAGGCCCTGGGATCCAAGGACAAGGACTTCGTGGAGAATTTCAAGAAGGTCTACGAGCGCCAGAAGGTGGTCCGGGAGCTCATTGCCAAGCACGAGGTTGCGATCGGGATGTCCGTGGAGGAGGTGAGCACCTCACTGGGCAGGCCGACCAAGACCAAGGTGCGCCAGACGGTGAAGGGCAGGACCGGGGTCTGGGAGTTCATCGAGTATGAGGAGCAGGATCACTACCAGGCCGTGCGCGATCCGGTGACGGGACGGGTTTTCCGTCAGTATTCCCACACCACCAAGGAGGAAACCGGCAAGGTCGTGGTCGAGTTTGAGAACGAGGTCGTGACTGCCATCGAGGAGAGCGAGAACAACGGAGGCGGCCGGGTGAAGATCGTCGTGCCGCCCCTGGTTTTTACCTGGTAGGAGTGCTTCGCGCCGGTGGCGAGGTATAGCGGGGATGGAAGCCCGGTGGAGGGAAGCTTCCGGATTCTTCAGGAGGCCCGGAGGGGCCGGAGGGCCGCTCGCCCGGTTGATGGTCTCGCGATCAGGCGATGAGAATCGACCAGTCGTCGGGCAAGGGGCGCCCGAGCGGAACACTGCGAGGAGATCCGCTCAAGGGGAAGTCCGGAAAGGCTGAGGCGGGCAGGCACGAGGTTGCCGGGCCCCGGGCGCCGGCGATGAAGCAGGACGATGCAACCGGCGCAGGCGCCCAGAAAGGAATACGACGGCTCGGGAACAGGCGGGGAGGTGAGAACCAGGTTGGCGGCGTGCTGTTTTACCAAGTCGCCATCGGTGCGGCGCCAGTTGAGGGTGATGACGATGCTTCCATCGTGAAGTTGTTGCACCGGGGTGGCGTCCGGGACCTCCTGGATGTCGATGCCGCCCGCTTCTGCCCTCGTATTCGTCAGACAGGGGAAGGGGAGGCCATCCCCCTGGAACTCCCGGGCCGAAGCGGAAAATCCACAGGCGGCCACGAGGAGCCCCAGCAGGGCGTGGTGCAGGGGTGGTAGCGGTAGGGGCAATTTGGTAAGGGCGGACAACATGGCAGGCGTTGTGCGATGATCAATATTCCCAAAATATAAACATAATGGAAACAATATTCCAAAAAGAAGGGCCTTTTCGGGTGCAGGAGACTCTGGATAAGAGACTTACCGAACCACGCCTCTCTGGGAGGACTGTAAAAAGTCCAGTATTTGTAGGACTTTCTCGTTTTGCGCGATCTCCGAGGTTTTCAGGACCTCGACTTGAGAAGCAAGATTAGCCTCTTTTTTTAGGAAAAGTGTTTTGTAGGCAGTTTTGAGGGCCCGGATGTCTTCCTTGTCGAAGTCACGTCGCTCGAGGCCGACCAGGTTCAGTCCGCGTAGCCGAGCCGGGTGCCCATCGGCAATGGTGTAGGGAGGCACATCCTGCACGATCTTGGCACAGCCACCGATCATGGAGTGAGCTCCGACCCGGCAGAACTGGTGGACCCCGGCAAAGCCCGACAGGATGACGTGATCTTCCACCGTGACGTGACCTGCCAGAGTGGCGGCATTGGAGAGAATACAATGATTTCCCACTACGGTGTCATGTGCCACATGGGCGTAGGCGAGAAAGTTGTTGTCGGAGCCAATGCAGGTGGACATTTCCGCGGTGGTCGCCCGGTGTACGGTGACGAACTCGCGGAATGTGTTTCGGTCTCCGATCCTGGCATGGGTGGGCTCGCCAGCGTATTTGAGATCCTGGCTTCGTGCACCGATGGAGGAGAAGGGATAGAATTCGTTGTCCTCGCCGATGGTGATTGGCCCTTCCATCACGAGGTGGGCATGGAGATGACTGCGGGCGCCGATCCGGACCCCGTCGCCGATCACGCAGTAGGGACCGATTTCGACACCGGTCCCGAGTTCGGCCTTGGGAGAAACAACGGCAGTGGGATGAATCACGATGGCGCGGTAGAGGCTGGCAAAAGCCTACGTGAATGCAGGCTGGGGGAAAGGCTAGGATTTCCAAAGTTTTTCACAGGAGGAGCTGGAAGGCCTGACGATTAATGCAAATTACTTGCATTTACATCCAGATGGCGTTAGTTCGGAGGCGTGATTCTTCCGCGTATGGTTCTGGTCCTGCTCGCGGCCTTCGCTTCCGGAGCGGTGGCCGAGGTGAAGGTTGCGGTCCTGCATCCTCTCCTTGGCGATCTGGTCCAGAAGGTGGGTGGGGAGCAGGTCCAAGTGGTTGATTTGATGGGGCCGGGTGGCGATCCGCACAAGTTTGAGCCTGGTGCGAGGGAGTTACGCGAAGCGAAGGGTGCTCAGCTCTACTTTGTCTGTGGCAAGGGCCTGGAACCCTATCTCCCGAAGCTCAGGGATGCGGTGGGTGCGGACCGGGTGGTGGAGGTTGGGGAGACTCTTCCCACCCTCAAGGCCGAGGTTCTCTGCGAGCACGATGGCCACGCCCATCTCCATGAGGAGGTGGATCCTCACTGGTGGCATTCCATCGACTGCTGGCGGCGGGCTGCGACGAGGGTGCGCAAGGAACTGGCCAGCATCGATGCGGTGAATGCGGATCTTTACCGGAAACGCGCCACGGTGGTGCGGAAGGATCTTGCAAGGCTGCGTCTGTGGGCGAGCGGGGAGCTGAGCAAGGTGCCAGCGGAACACCGCACCCTGGCCACCGCACATGCCGCCTTTGCTTATTTCTGCAACGAGCACAAATGGAAGATGCTTGCCGTTCAGGGGCTGAACCGGGAACGGGTGGATTCACCAAAATTCGTGGCGGAAGTGGCCTCAGCGATCAGGAAGGAGAAGGTGCAGGTGGTCTTCCCGGAGCAACGCTCGAACCCCAAGATGCTCAGGACGGTGGCGGAAGGAGCGGGCATTGCGGTTGGGGAGCCCCTCATGGCTGACGGTGGTGACTCCATAGAGAAGATGTTCCGCTACAATGTGAGCACCATCGTGGCCGCTCTCGGGAAGAAGTAAGCCCGGGCGGATGTCATCCAGCCCGCGGTCCGCGGAAAGGCTGTTCGGAAGGTAGAAGGCATTTGCAGCTTTGGGATTGAGCGTAGGTGCGGACTGGATCAGAGTCTGGTGTGTTGAATGGCCTGGGTATGCCGCTGGCGAGTGGGGTGGAGGTGTCCCCCCTCTTCGGGTTGCTCACCTTCGTCCTGGTGGGAGTGGTCCTGGTCTCCCTGGTCCTCCTTCGCTTCCGGCAATCCCTCCTGGTGGGCTACTTCGTGTGCGGGGTTCTTCTCGCTAACAGTGGGGTGCTGGACTGGGTCGGGGCGGATTCAAGCGACCTTGATCGTCTGGCGGAGCTGGGCGTCATTCTGCTCCTCTTCACCCTAGGCCTGGAGTTTTCGTTCAAGGAGATGAAGCACCTGCGCCGGGTTGCCCTGGTGGGGGGAGGTTGGCAGGTGGGGCTGGTGGGGCTGGGTGCAGGGGGAGCCTGTCTGGTTTTTGGAGTTGAGGTGCCAGTGGCCATTGCCTTCGCGGTGGTGGTGGCGCTTTCCAGCACCGCAGTCAGCATCAAGGCCTTCCAGGACATGGGGATGGCGGACAGCCCGGCTGCACGTGTGGCCCTGGGCATAGCCATTTTTCAGGATCTCCTGGTGATCTTCTTCATGATCGTGCTGCCCCCGCTTCTGGGGCAGGGAGGAAGTGGCATGGTGGTAGGCCTGGCCCTCGCGGTCCTGAAGGGAGTGTTCTTCCTGACGGCTTGCTGGTTCCTGAGCCGCCAGGGTATTCCCCAGATTCTGCATGCGGTGGCCCGCACCCGTAGTCGCGAGCTCTTTACGGTGACGGTGGTAGGCCTCTGCGCAGCGGTCGCCTTTGGGGCGGTGCAGTTGAACCTGAGTGCAGCCCTCGGGGCCTTCGCAGCGGGGTTGGTGGTGAGCGAGTCAATTTACAGCCATCGGGTGCTGGCTGACATCCTGCCCTTCAGAGATCTCTTCCTCACCATCTTCTTTGTCTCGGTCGGACTGCTCATTGATCTTGGTGAGGTAGCGGCCAACTGGGCTCTCATCCTGAGTGCCACGCTCGTAATCCTGACCGTGAAGTTCGGAGCGGCCTTCCTTGCGGCCCGGCGGCTGGGATTGGCCCTGCGGCCTTGCCTCCTCACTGCCGGGGCCCTGGCTAGTACCGGAGAGTTTTCTCTCGTCCTTCTCGAACGAATTGGAGACTTCGGAGTGTTCGATGTGTGGCCCGAGGCAGAGCAGGTCCTCCTGGTCTCAACCGCACTTGGTATGGGACTGGTCCCTGCCCTGATGCGACTGGCGGAGCGCTTCGCGCCGGTGCTCGAACGGCATGGCTGGCTGGGTGAGGAAAAGAACTGTCCGGTGGAACTTACGCCGGAAGGAGAGCGGGAGGCACTGCGGGATCACGTTATCGTGTGCGGCTTCGGGCCGGTGGGCCGGAATCTCTGCCAGGCTCTGGGAAAGTGCAATATTCCTGTCCTCGTCCTCGAGCTCAACGCGGACACGGTGCATGAACTTGCAGGGCAGGGGGTGACGGCTCTTTTTGCGGATGCGCGCCAGCCGGAGGCGCTTGAGATGGCTGGGATCAGGCGAGCCCGAAGCATTGCGTTCACCTTTCCCGATGCGGAGGCCGCGACCATCGGGATGAGGCTCGCACGTCAACAGAACCCCGAAGTGCTCGTTTATGCGCGCGCGAAGTTCACCGCGGAGGCCGATCGCTTGCGGGAGGAAGGCGCCAATCATGTGTTTCATGACGAGCAGGAGAGCGGTCAGTCTCTCATCAAGTCGGTCGTTACCTGCTACGTGGAGGAAGAAGTATTCGAGGATCTCGCATGGTAGTTTTTCCGGGGGCCGGGGTATCGCGGTGAGCAGCAGGGGAGGTTACGGTTCAATTGCGGTATTCCGGGACTTGACCCTGTGCGGCGGACGAGCGAACCAAGCGCGTGCCTGATTGGGATTACCCGGACCTGCCCGTCTCGCGGCGGCGGGAGGAGATCCTCGACGCGATGCGTTCGAGCCGGGTGGTCGTGGTGGTGGGTGAGACGGGGAGCGGAAAGACCACCCAGCTTCCCAAGATGGCCCTTGAGCTGGCCCGGGAGCGGGGGGGAGGTGATCCTGGGGCAGGTTCCGGTCGTATCGGGTGCACCCAGCCCCGGCGCCTTGCTGCCACCAGCGTGGCAAGGCGGGTTGCGGAAGAGATGCACGTTACGGAGGGCAGCCTGGTGGGCTATCAGGTGCGCTTCGCTGAGAAGGTGAGTGAAGCGACGGCGATCAAGTTCATGACCGATGGGATTCTTCTGGCGGAGACGCAGGGAGACCGCTCGCTTCGTCAGTATGACACTCTCATCATAGATGAGGCGCACGAGCGCTCCCTCAATATCGACTTCCTGCTGGGTTACCTGCACCGGTTGCTCGAGAAGCGGAAAGATCTGCGACTGGTGATCAGTTCGGCCACTCTGGATGCAGGGAGGTTTTCCGAGTTCTATGGAAACGCTCCGGTCGTAGAGGTGGAGGGGCGGACCTATCAGGTGGAGGATCACTTCCTCCCCGGAAGTGAGGACGAGGAATTACGCGATCATGTGGGGCGGGCTGTAGAGTGGATCACCGGGATTGACGAGGGGGGGGACATCCTGGTGTTTCTTCCGGGAGAACGGGAAATCCGCGAGTGCGCGAAATTGCTGGAGGGACGTGGTCTGCCCGCGACTGAGATCCTGCCCGTGTTTGCTCGATTGAGCCTGGCCCAGCAGCAGCGTGTCTTTCAGCCGAGCAGCCAGCGCCGGGTGGTGCTGGCAACCAACGTGGCGGAAACCTCGCTGACTATCCCAGGGGTCGTCTATGTGGTGGACAGTGGGCTAGCGCGTATCAGCCGCTTTAATCCTGGCCGTCAGGTTCAACGTCTGCAGATTGAGCAGATCTCCCAGGCCAGTGCCCGACAACGGCGCGGGCGATGCGGTCGGGTACGGGAGGGTGTGTGCGTTCGGCTTTACGATGAGTTCGACCTGGAACAGGCTGCCGAGTTCACCGATCCGGAGATTCGTCGTTCTTCCCTCGCGGGGGTGGTTCTTCGGATGAAGGCGTTGCGGCTGGGTGACGTGCGGGAATTTCCCTTTCTAGATCCGCCTTCGCCGCGTGCGGTGACGGAGGGTTTCCGAACCCTGGAAGAAGTGGGGGCGCTTGATTCCCGGCAGGGTGAGCTCACCGAGGTTGGGCGGAGCCTGGCCCGGTTGCCGCTCGATCCGCGGCTGGGTCGGATGCTCCTGGAAGCGCGGCAGCGGAAGGTCCTGGGGGAGGTCCTCATCATCGTGGCAGGGCTTAGTGTGATGGATGTGCGTGAGCGTCCGCCGGAGAAGGAGAGCCAGGCAGATGAGGCGCATTCGTCCTTTGAGGAGCCGGACTCGGACTTCATGAGCCTTCTCAATATCTGGCACTCCCTGCGCGAGTTCCGAAAGGACAACCAACGCTGGCAGCGGAATCAGCTCCGGCGTTTCTGTGAAAGGAAGTTCCTCAACGTCCGCCGCATCCTGGAATGGGACCAGGTGGCCAGGGAGCTGGGCCGGGTTCTGCGCGAACAGTATGGGCAACGTCCACGGGCACTCCCCGGGGAACGTCACGAGTGGGGAGATGTAGACGAAATTCACAAATCCATCCTGGCTGGGATGCCCCGGCAGATCGGTCTTTGGGAGAAGGAGAAGCGCTGCTACCGGTCTACCGGAAATCGCAACTTTGCGGTCTTTCCAGGTTCGGGTCTTTTTGGAAAGAAGAGGCCGGAATGGGTGTTGGGCTTCGACCTGGTGGAGACCTCACGCCTGTGGGCCCGCAAGGTGGCTGCCATTTCTCCGCTCTGGGTGGAAGAGGTTGCCCCGCAATTGTGCAAGAGCCGCTTTCACTCACCCTCATGGGACGAACAGCAGGGTGCAGTTTACGGAATCGAAACCGTGGAGTGCGGGGGCCTGACTCTCATTCCTGAACGGCGGGTCCATTTTGGACGGGTCGACCCCAAGGCTGCGCACGAGGTGTTCATCCGGGATGCCATTCTGGGAGAGGGCATACGCTCGCGTTGTGATTACAAGGATGAGCTGCAGGCCGTGAAGGGTGAAGTGGAACGAGCCGAACACAAGTTGCGCCGGGTGGGAGGGCTCTGGTCGGAGGAAGGAGCTTTTGATTTTTTCTTTGAGCGCATCCCGGCCGAGATCTCCACCGCGAAAGCCTTCCATCGCTGGCGCCTGGTCGATCGTAATGAAGAGCGTTTGATGATTCGCCTTACCGATGTGGTGTGGGAGGAGATTGCAGGAGAGTTGGCTCTTTTTCCGGATTACGTGTTGCATGGAGATGAGAGTTACCGGGTGGCCTATCGCAGCGATCCCGGGGCCCTTGATGACGGGATCACCTTTGAGATCGGGATTGACGAACTTGCTCTTTTTCCGGTCCATCTCATCAGCTGGGGGGTGCCCGGAATCCTGGAGGAACGTGTGGAGTTGCTTATGCGTTCTCTCCCCAAGTGGCAGCGGCAGGCCTGTTTTCCCATCGGGGAGGCGCTGGCCGCCTTTCTTGCTCTTTGGGAGGGTTGGGACCCCCGCTGCGAACTCACGGCTGCTTTGGCGGAGTTTCTCTCTGAGCGCTCCGGGCATGTCATAGAAGGAAGTCACTTTGATTCGGAGCGGTTGCCCCTGCAGCTGCGTCCCAAGTTACGCGTTTATGGTGAAGGGGGCGAGGAGCTGGCCCTGGGAGAGGACGTGCGCGTTATCAGGGATCGCTTGGCCGGGATTCTGAGAGAGAGAAGGGAAGAGGCGGCTAATCTGGAATGGGAAATGACCGGGGGAGAGGTGTGGAGTTTCGGGGAGGTGCCAGTTCAGGTCGCATCCTCCACACCGGGTGCAGACGGTAGATCGGTCTATCCCGGTCTGGTGGACGAGGGGAATACTGTTGGGATGCGGGCTTTCCTGGAGGAAGAAGAAGCAGAGGAAAGCCACCGGGCGGGCTGTGTGCGTCTTTTTCTTCTCGAACAGTACGAGCATGTCGATTTTGTGCGACGAAAGTTCCCATTGGGGCCTGCTTCCCGGCTCTATGCGTCGGTCTTGAGTGCAAGTGGTGGCCTGGTGGATGATCTGTTACGTTCCGCGGTGGAGGGAGCGATGGGAGCGAGGGCACGTTCGGGGGAGGAATTTGCGAAGGACTCGGTGGAGGGGAAAGGACGACTTTTTGAGTGTGCGCAGGTTGTGTGTGAAGGATTGGAGGAAGCGGTGGAGAGTTACCGCCGGGTCTCGGACTGGATGGAGAGAAATCGCAAGGATCGTCATCTTGGTGCAGTGGTGGAGGACCTTGATGAGGAAATTTCCTGGTTGTGGCAGGCGGGCTTTGCATGGAAGGCCGGGTTCCCCCGGATGAAGCGTTACCAGCGCTACTTCTTCGGGATTGAAGAGCGTATTGCCCGTCTCGAGAGTCAGCCGCTCCTGCGCGACGAGGAAAAGCGGGAACGCCTTATGCCCCTGTGGCAACGGTGGATAGCGCGGTGGATGGAGTTTCCGGAGGCGGTGCGGTTCTGGAAGATCGGATGGATGCTGGAGGAGTTGCGCCTGACGCAGTTTGCCCCGAGCCAGCCGCGCGAAGGGCGGGTGAGTGAGAAGCGGATTTCCAGGGCGCTCGACGAGGCCGATTTTGTAACGCATGGCCAGGGATGATACCGGGTCATTTTTTCTGCCGTCGGGGGGCGGGATCAGTTTTTGGCGGCCGGTGTCTGAACGTTCCGGGGCGAGTGCCTTGATCGCGTAACACATTGCGCATGAGTTTTTTGAACTGGAATCCGTCTCGTCTTGGAGGCTGCTATACAGGAAGATTGAGTGGTTGGTACTCTTGCTCTGGCTTTCGTTGGGGGGTATCTTGGTCACCATGAAGGGACGGGGTGCGTGGATCCAGGGAGTGCTTGTGGCACTGTCCCTCCCGTGCGCTGGCGGGGATCTCCCGGCGAGTTCTTCCTCTGGAGAGAAGGAGCTGATAGCCCAGTCAGAATTTGTGAAGGCACTCTCCCAGCACTTTGAGTCGCTTGAGCCGGTGGAGGGGATTGAGACGCGTTTTGCAGAATTGCGCGCCGATCTCGACACGGTCCTCGCAAGTGCCACGCAAGGCAAGCTTGAGACTGAGAAGCTGGGGGCTCTTGAACGTGAGATCCGCATGCAGTCGGATCGGGCGGAGGATTATCGGAGGGAGTATGTTCGGTGGGTGTGGCTTGCTGCGAAAGGTGAGCGGCATCCCGAGCTGCGTATGCGTCATGGTATGACCTATCGTGAGGTGGTGATCAGGCGTGTAACCGAGGTAGGCCTGGAGATTCGTCATTCCTCCGGGACAGCGCGGTTACATCATGGCGATCTGCCCGACGAGTGGCAGGAGCGCTTCCGGTGGGATGAGAAGGAGGCCCAGCAGTCTCTCGCAGCAGAAGAGCGGGCGGACCGGGCAATGGAAATCCTGCAACGCTACGCAGTAGAGCGGGGAGTGGATCCGGTGGTTGCACGCGAGGAAGCTCTCACCAGGCTAGCCCTCGCTAAGCTGGAGTCTTCTGCTCCCATCGTCCCTGCGAAACTGGAGCCCTCGGAACCCCTGAAACTGGCGGAGCTGGAGCTGGCAGAACTGGAGCCAGCGACCAGCGTAGGTGCTGCTCGTTCGCAGGGTGCGAAGAAGAGCCGCTGAGTTGCGCGGTCAGGCAAGGATCTCCTTTGCCACCCTGGCCTTCTCCACCCCGGTGAGACGGTGATCAAGGCCCTGGTGTTTCACGGTGAGCCTTTTGTGGTCCAGGCCGAGGCAGTGGAGGATGGTGGCCTGGAGGTCGTGGACATGGATGGGATTGCGGGTAATGTGGTAGCCCAGCTCGTCTGTCTCGCCGACGATGTGCCCCGTCTTCACGCCCCCGCCCGCCAGCCACATGGAGAACGCAAACGGATGATGATCGCGGCCCTCCTTGCCAGGCGTGTTGCCGCGACGCACCTCGTTCATGGGTGTTCGGCCAAATTCACCACCCCAGATCACCAGGGTATCGTCGAGAAGGCCGCGTTGTTTCAGGTCCAGCACCAGTGCGGCCGTTCCGCGATCAGTCATGTCGCAGTTCTCTTTCAGCTTTGTATTCAGGTTTGAGTGGTCATCCCAGGTCGAGTGGTATAGCTGCACAAAGCGGACCCCGCGCTCAATCATCCGTCGTGCCAGGAGACAGTTGGTGCCAAAGGCCCTGGTGACGTCGTTATCGAGGCCATACATTTCGCGGGTGGCCTTGGTCTCGCCAGAAAAATCCAAGAGCTCTGGCGCGGCGCTTTGCATCCGAAAAGCCATCTCGTAGGAAGCCATGCGTGAGGCGATCTCTGGATCGCCAGTGGTTGCCAATTGCAGCCGGTTCAGGTCGTGCATGGCGTCGAGTCGCGCGCGTTGCGAGGTAGCGCTGATGCCGGTGGGATTGGACAGGTTCAACACCGGATCGCCCGAGGCACGAAAGGTAACGCCCCGGTATTCGGGGGGCAGGAAACCGTTGGACCAGTTGGCGGTGCCGGCGTCAATGCCGCTGCCGGAGTTGGAGGTCATCACCACGAATCCCGGCAGGTTGCGGTTTTCGCTGCCCAGTCCGTAGGTCACCCACGAACCCATGCTGGGATGTCCGAAAATCTGCTGACCACAGTTCATCAGCAGCTGGCCGGGCGTGTGGTTGGGCACGTTGGTATGCATCGAGCGAACGAGGCAGATGTCATCGGCAATCCTGCCAAGATGTGGCAGGTAGTCCGAAAATGGCATGCCGCTCTGGCCGTGCTGCTTGAATGTGCGCGGACTGGCAAAGACACGCGCAGAGCCGCGGATGAGCCCATCATCAAGGTTTTCCAGCATGTGCCCGGGCACGGGTTGGCCATGATGTTCTTTCATGGCTGGCTTGGGGTCCAGGAGGTCGAGCTGCGAGGGCCCGCCGGGCATGAAGAGGAAAATGACATTCCTTGCCCGCGGTGCAAAATGCGCCTTCAGACCGGTGTCATCGGCCATCAGTTGCCATAGTGCCATGCCGCCCAGGCCACAGGCGGTTTGCTCAAGAAATCGTCGGCGTGATTGAATCTGCCCAAGGGTGTTCCTGTCCATGGTCATTGTTTGGTCACGAACTCATCGAGGTTCAGCAATATGCTGGCGACACCCACCCACGCAGCCTGTACAGGCGGGGGGACACCCTCGATCGGTTCACCAGCCATTGCGCTCGCCTCCCCGGGGGCATTCCTTAAAATGTCGGTTTGTGCAGCGAGGTATTTTTCCAACCGCGTTGTCTCCGATGGCAATGGGGCGCGGGCGAGGCAGAGGAGAAAGGCCCGGTAAAGGCGTTCATGGGTGGACGGGTTGCCCTCTTGCAGCAGGCGCGCAGCCAGGCCCTGGGCGGCCTCGAAGAAGACCGGGTCATTGAGCAGGGAGAGTGCCTGCAATGGGGTATTTGAGTGGATGCGCCGGGTACAGGGTCGCGTATTGTCCGGAAAATCAAAGGTGACATACTGCGCGAAGGGCGCGGAGCGCTGGATAAAGGTGTAAAGTCCGCGCCGGTGACGGTCGGGCCCCTCACTCACCTCCCATTTCCCGCTGAAGCTTTCCTTGATGACGCTTTCAGGTTGCGGAGGCCGGACGCTTGGTCCGCCGACCTTGCGATTGAGCAATCCGCTGACCGCCAGAGCATTGTCGCGGACTAATTCCGCGGAGAGTCGCTGCCGGGTGTAACGGGTGAGCAGGATATTGTCCGGGTCGCGGTCAAGCGATGCAGGGGTAAGGGACGCAGACTGGCGGTATGTGGCCGAAGTGACCATCAATCTGAGCATGGCCTTCGTATCCCAATCCCGCCGGATGAATTCCGTAGCGAGCCAGTCGAGCAGTCCGGGGTGCGAGGGACGCGCGCCACGGATGCCGAAGTCATCCGGTGTAATGACCAGGGCCCGTCCGAAAATCTCCTGCCACAAGCGGTTGACGACCACGCGCGCGGCCAGCGGGTTGTCCACGGAAATCACCCAGCGCGCCAGTGCCAGGCGGTTGGGTGTGCCCTGGGACTCCAGCGGATGTAGCACTCCCGGCGTGGCTGGCTGCATCTCCTTGCCCGGGCTCCGGAAATTGCCGCGGGTATGCAGGTGTGTGGGGCGGTAGACGTGATGCTCGACGATCGTGGGCGCGCGGGTGATGGGCGGGAGGTCCGTTTCCAATTCCCCAAGCTGCTCCACGAGTTCATCGATTCGCAGCTCCTTGAATTTTTTTTCGTCGATCCGGGATCCCTTCCGCAGAAAATAATCCTGCAAGCGGTCACTCTCAGTTGGCGTGCGCTGGGTCCAGGGTTTGTAGAGGATATTCAATCCCTCAAGCTGTCCTTCGCCAAGATTGCCGCCCCAGATCAAGCCCAGCAGTTCCAGTTCGCGATCCCAGTGATGGTCGCGTCCCGGGTTGTTCTCCGTGTCCAGCAGCTTGGCCTCCCAGCGTTTCTGCAGCGCGTCGAGACTGTCCGAGACGGGCTCCAATAATTCCTGACGTTTTCTGTCGTACGCTATTTTGGCCGGTGCGTATTTCCCGGATTCGGCGGGCAGCGGTGCGTTGATGTTGAGTTCGTCGGCGTTGTTGAAGAAGGCGTAGAGGCGGTAGAATTCCTCCTGAGGGAAGGGGTCATGCTTGTGATCGTGGCACTCGGCGCACTGGAGGGTGAGTCCGAGCCAGACGGTCCCGAGGGTGCTGGTGCGATCCTTCACCTGGAGCACGCGGAATTCCTCAAGGTCTGCACCGCCTTCCCTGTTACTGAGCGTGTTGCGCAGAAAACCGGTGGCGATGCGCTGCTGGGTGGTTGCCCCGGGCAACAGGTCGCCAGCGAGTTGCTCGATTGTGAACTGGTCAAATGGCAGGTTGCGGTTGAAGGCTTCCACCACCCACTGCCGCCAACGCCACGCCACGGGGCGCAACTGATCGGTCAGGTAGCCGTCGCTGTCACCGTAATGCGCCAGGTCCATCCACCAGCGCGCCCATTTTTCACCAAAATGCGGGCTGTCCAATAGCCGGTCCACCAGCTTCTCAAGGGCGGAATCAGGGTCGGCCTTTGAATCGTTCTCGAATGCCGAAATTTCTTCCGGTGTGGGGGGCAACCCGGTGAGGTCAAAATGCAGACGCCGTATCAACGTGCGCGCACCCGTCTCGACCGAAGGCTGCAGACCGGAGTCCTCGATTTTCTTCAACACAAACCGGTCGATGTCACTGCGTGGCCACTTGGTGTTTGAAATCGGCGGCGCCGATGGCCGTTGGGGCTTCACAAATGCCCAGTGAATGCCAGAGGGGGCCGACTCGTCACCTGAGGAGGCCGGTAGAAATACCATGAAACAAATGATAACGATGAACCGTGCTGTTTTATGCAGGCCGTCGATCATACGTTAAATGGTTGTCCTTTTACGTGATTAATATCGAGGTCAGAAGGACGCGGGGACGCTGAAGAAGAGCCGCGGTCAGGCAAGGAGTTCCTTTACCACCTTGGCGTTCTCTACCCCGGTAAGGCGTTGATCGAGGCCTTGGTATTTCACGGTGAACCTTTCGTGATCGTAGCCGAGGAGGTGGAGGATGGTGGCGTGGAAATCGCGGATGTGGAGGGGATCCTTGACGATGTTATAGCTGAAGTCGTCGGTTTCCCCGTAGATGGCACCGCCCTTGCTTCCGCCGCCCGCCATCCACATCGTGAAGCAACGTGGATGGTGATCGCGGCCGTAGTTCGTCTTACTGAGCCCGCCCTGGCTGTAGATGGTACGTCCGAATTCCCCACCCCAGATGATGAGGGTGTCCTCGAACATGCCCCGCTCCTTGAGGTCGTTGATAAGGGCATAGCAGGGGCGGTCCACGTCCTTGCACTGGGACGGCATGCGGCCATTCACGTTGCCGTGGTGATCCCAGTTATTGTGATAGACCTGGATGAAACGGACATTTCTTTCAGCGAGTCGCCGAGCCATGAGCGCGACGTTGGCGAAGCTTCCCGGTTTTTTGGCTTCCTCACCATAAAGTTCGAAGGTGCGTTTGGGTTCCTTGCTGAGATCAGTAAGCTCAGGCATGCTGGCCTGCATGCGGGCGGCCATCTCATATTGCCTGATGCGGGTGAAGGTCTCGGGGTCACCGAGTTCCTTGTAGGTCAGCTCATTCATTTCGTTAATGCCCTTGATGGTGCGCTGCCGGATCGCGTCGGGGACGCCGTCAGGGTTATTGATATAGAGGATGGGGTCGCCCTTGCTCCGGAAGGAGACACCGGCGTGCTCCCCTGAGATATAGCCGCTGGACCACAGGCGGGAAGAGATTGCCTGTTCCTGTTCACGGTTACTGGGAGTGGCCACCATGACCACGAAAGCGGGGAGGTCTTCATTCATGGAGCCCAGGCCGTAGGAGGCCCATGATCCGAGACAAGGCCGCCCGGTGATCTGGTTGCCGGTCTGCATGGCCGCGATGGCCGGTTCGTGGTTGATGGCCTCGGTATGAAGGCTTCGCATCCAGCAGATGTCATCGGCACACTGATGCAGATTGGGGAGCAGTTCATCGTTCATCCACATCCCGCACTGCCCCTTCTGGGCAAACTTGTATTTGGAAGGAGCGATCGGGAATCGCTTCTGCCCACTTGTCATGGTGGTCAGGCGCTGGCCCATTCGCACGGTGTCGGGAAGGTCCTTGTCATACCACTTCTGCATGACCGGCTTGTAGTCGAAGAGATCCATCTGTGCGGGACCGCCTACCATGTGGAGGTAGATCACACGCTTGGCCTTGGGAGCGAAGTGGGTCTTGACGGCACCAGCGGCATTAGCCTCTCCGCTCATCGACCGTCCAAGCAGGGAGGCCAGGGCTGCACCGCCCAGGACGTTCTTTCCCTGCGAGAGGAAGTAGCGCCGGGATTGGGCCTGAAGGTATTCGTGGAAGAGATTCATGGGTCGTTCTGGTTGGTCTGGAAGTCGGGGGCTTGTCCTGTCCCCGGGCAGGTGCAGCTCTTACTTGGTCAGCACTTCATCGAGGTTGAGCACCTGGTTGCACAGCATGGTCCAGGCTGCGAGTTTGCGGGGATCGAGGGTTGGATCGGCTGTGCTTTCGCCCACCTTGAGGAGGGACTTGGCATCGGTGAGGTTATCCTTGTAGTGAGCGGTGTGGTCGGCGAGGCAGGCCTGTAGGATGGTGATTTCGCGGGGCTTGAGAGGACGGCAGAGAGTCCGCCGGGCGATGTAGTCCAGAGTGGCGGAGTCTTCGCCGGACGCTGCCCGCAGGGCGCGCTGGGCGAGGGCACGGGCAGCTTCCACAAACTGGGGGTCGTTCATGGTGACCAAAGCCTGCAGGGGTGTGTTGGTGCGTTCGCGGCGCACGGTGCAGACCTCACGGCTGGGCGCATTGAAGGCCTCCATGTTGGGGGGATGAGCCATGCGTTTCCAGAAGTTGTAGAGTGTGCGGCGATAGAGTTTCTCGCCGGTATCCTGCTTGTAATTGCGGGTGTTGCCGCCGGGCAGACCAACGACGTTCCAGATGTTCCCGGGTTGATAGGGTCGGACCCCGGGACCACCCATGGAGGTGGAGAGAAGGCCGCTGGCTGCGAGGGCGTAGTCACGTACCATTTCCGCATCCATGCGGAAGCGCGGTCCCCGGCTCAGGAAGCGGTTGTCTTCATCCTTTTCGCGTTTTTCCGGAGTGGTGATCGCGGCCTGCCGGTAGGCGCGGCTGGTGACCAGAAGTTTCATGAACTTCTTCACGTCCCATCCCGATTCACGGAACTCCACCGCCAGCCAGTCGAGTAATTCGGGATGAGTGGGAGGCATTCCCATGATGCCGAAGTCTTCCGAGGTCACTACGATCCCCTGCCCGAAGATTTCCTGCCAGAGCCGGTTGACGGTTACGCGGGTGGTGAGAGGGTTCTCGGGGGATACCACCCACCGGGCCAGTCCGAGACGGTTGCGTGGGGCATCGTCGGGCAGGGGGGGCAGGGCGGAAGGGGTGTTGGCTTTCATCTGGTCACCCTTCTTGTCGTATTGTCCTCGCATCAGGATATCAGCCATGGCCATGCCGGGCTTCTCCTTCTGGACGTGGGTGATGGCCGCGCGGCCGTTGAGCCCCTGGCGCTGGGACTTCAGCTTGGCGATTGTTTCGGTAAGGGCTGAGAACTGCTGGTCGCGGGTGTAGAGGAAATTCTCAAAGAGGACCTTGGTTTGTTCGGCACTGCGGTCCTGGGCGGCGGTTGCCAGGATGGCGCGGAGGGGTCCGGAGTCGGCGAGAGCCTTGATCTCGCCGGCGGAGAGGGTGCGTTCGTAGATGCGCATGTCCTGCAGGAAGCCGTCTTCGAAGAACTCTCCTGCGCTTCGCTGTCCGATCTTCAGAGGGGTCCCGGACGAGATGTCGGCATTCGGCTTGAGGGAGCCACTCTCCACGCTCTTGGCCTGCTCGACTCCATTGTGATAGAGGCGGAGTCCCTCGACCTTGCCGCTTCCATCGTAGGTGACAAAGACGTGGTTCCACTGGCCGAATTTGAGGACCGCTTTCTGGGTGACGACCTTGAAGGCGTTGTCCGGATAGTTGTCGACGAGATGGGCCCCGAAGTGTGCGCCCTGTTGCCAGAGATCCCATCCACGGTGTTTCCTGGCCGTATCCATACGAGCGAAGACTGCGCCATTAATGCCACGTGCGGAACGGATCCAGGCACCGTAGCTGAAGGCCTGGTTGACCTTGAAGCTGGCGAGGTCACCGAGGTCAAAGGTGCGGCCACGCTTGATGCGGGGAGCGGGACCAATCTTGCCCTTGGGATCCCAGGTGAGGAAGCCCTTGGATTTGAAGGTTTTTTCCTCTCCCTTGATCGTGCCTTTCACCTTGTCGCCCAGTCCTTCGTTGAGCGGGAGATGGACGAGAAGGCCCTCCCGGGGCTGGGCTTCGGCCAACTGATCCGGGTTGGCGGTGGCAGCCCACTTTTCAAAGTCGGGTTTTGCTTCGCTACGCCTGTTTTCAAGCCGGGCCTGGGCCTCCGCGACCTCCTTGTCGAGCGCTTCCCTTTTCTCCCGGTCCTCGTTGAAGGGAACCTTGATGACCGGCCCGCGGCCGTCGGAGGAATTGCCGTCCATTGCACCCTGGGTGGTGTTCCGGAAGAAGGCTGCCATCGCGTAGTAGTCCTGCGTGGTGAAGGGATCAAACTTGTGATCGTGGCACTGGGCACAGTTGGTGGTCAGGCCGAGGTAGACCCAGCCGAAGGTCTGCACGCGGTCAGCTGCATAGATGGCGAGGTTTTCCTCCGCGATTGTCCCCCCCTCGTTGGTGGTGATGTTACAGCGTTGGAAGCCGGTGGCGATAAGCTGATCAAGGGAGGGCTCGGGAAGAAGGTCTCCGGCCAGTTGCCAGATGGTGAATTTGTCGTAGGGCAGGTTCTGGTTGAAGGCCTTCACCACCCAGTCACGATAGGGATACATCTCACGGTAGTTGTCAAAGTGCAGGCCGTGCGTGTCGCCGTAGCGCGCCGCATCAAGCCAGTAACGGGCACGATGCTCCCCGTAACGCGGTGAGGACAGGAGAGTGTCGATGAGCTTGAGGTAGGTGTCCTCATTCGGATTGGCAATGAACCCGGAGGCAACTTCGGGAGCTGGAGGAAGACCTGTCAGATCCAGGGCGAGTCGCCGGGCGAGAACATGCGGATTGGCATCCGGGGCCGGGGTGAGGCCCTCCTCCTCAAGCTTCGCGAGGAGAAAGCGGTCAACAGCATTCCTCGACCAGTCGGCCTTCTTTGGAGTTGGCACTCCGGGCCGGACGGGACTGCGGAGGGACCAGTGCGCCTGCCACGGGGCGTTCTCGCTGATCCAGGTCCTGACCAGGGAGATCTGCTCAGGGCTGAGCTTCTTGTGGCTCTTGGGAGGCGGCATGATGTCGTCCGCATCCTCAGTGATGAGTCGCTGATAGAGCTCGCTCTCCTCGGGGTTACCCTTGATCACCACGGGTGGAGCATCCTTCCGCTCCGCAAAGAATCCCGCCTCGGTATCGAGGCGCATATCGGCCTTGCGCGCGCCGGGATCGGGGCCATGGCAGGCAAAGCAGTTCTCAGCCAGGATAGGGCGGATGTCGCGATTGAACTCGATCTTTGGCTGGCCGTAGACCGCCGGGGCGGCTGCGGCCAGGAAGAGGAGGATGGAGGTGGGTCTAAC
>JAKVCR010000070.1 GCA_022448985.1 Roseibacillus sp. | reverse complement strand
TGGCGCGCCAGCTTGAGCTCAACCTGATCGACACCGTGACGAAAGTGGTCAAGGACAAGTCCCCGGCGGTACGGCGGGAGGCCAGTATCGCCCTGCGCTTTGACGGGTCAAAAGCAGCTAACGAGCTCTGGGCTGAACTGGCCCTCCAGCACACCGGGGAGGATCGCTGGTATCTCGAGGCCCTCGGGATTGGCTCCGACCTCCATGCCGACGCACGGTTTGCAGCCTGGCTTGCCAAGGCTGGCAAGAACTGGAAGTCGGACGGGGGCCGCGATATCGTCTGGCGGGTTCGCTCCAAGCAGGCCCCGGAGTATCTCGCCCGGATCATCAAGGACAAGTCCCTCAAGGATCACGCCTCTCCGCGCTACATGCGCTCCTTCGATTTCCACAAGGGTGAGGAGAAGAACAAGGCTCTTGAAAGCCTCCTCGACCTCTAGGAACTCCCGGATTGCCTCATGGCTTCTTCCCGTCGCTGCGCTGCCGCCCTGGTGGCGGCTACCGCCGTTCTTGCCTTCCCGGCCCCCTCCCTTGGCGATGAGTCAAGGGACGCCCTGATCGTGGAAACGGTCCTGAGGATCGAGGGATTCGACCTGGCAGGATCAACCAAGGCGCAGGGGGCAGTCGAACGTTACCTGAAGAACAACTGGGCCGGGGAGCGTTACCTCGACCTCATCGAACGCTTCAAACTGAAGGAGGAGGCACCCGGGGTCCTGCGTCTGGCTCTTGAACGAGCGGATTCCCCGGCGGGAGCCGAGGCGGCATCGCTGCTGGTTACCCTTGGGAAAGGAGAACTCCTCACCAGCGCACTGAAAGGAAAGGATGAGACCGCCGCCGCCCGGGCGGCCCAGGCCATTTCGCATTCCGGGGATGCGGCCCTGATGAAAGAACTGCCTGGAGTCATCGCCGATTCAGCCCGGCCCGTGGCGATTCGCTCCGCTGCACTTTCCGCTCTCTACGGCAAGGACCCGAAAAAACAGTCCCGTCTGCTGGCCATCGTCAAGGCCGATGAACTGGACAAGGATCTGCGCCAGACCGCTTCTGAAATCCTCATGCTGTCCCGGGACCCGGAGATCCGGAAGGAGGCCAAGACCCTCTTTGCCGTGGGCGTTGCAGATTACCCTTCCATCAGCGAACTGCTTAAGCTCAAGGGAGATCCCGCCAGGGGAAAGCTGCTCTTCGCCACCAAGACCTGTCTCGTCTGCCATCAGGCCGGCGGAGTGGGAATCAACTTCGGTCCGGGACTCTCGGAAATCGGTGACAAGCTGGACCGCAAGGCCCTCTACCTGGCCATCCTGCAGCCCGACGCTGGCATCAGCATGGGATTCGAGGGCTGGGAGGTGGTCCTGAAGAACAAGACCAAGCTGGTCGGGATCATTGAGGAGACAGAGGAGAACCTCAACATCACCATGATCGGCGGAGCCAAGCAGACCGTTGCCAAGGGAGACATCGAGACCCGGACCAAGATGAAACAGTCCCTGATGTACCAGGGACTTCACCAGTTGATGACACCTGCCGAACTGGCCGATCTCGTGGAGTATCTCAGTTCCCTGCGCAAGGCCGGATAGGCTGCCCGAAAACCGGCGTCGGGCCCCGGGAATAAACGGAAGCCCCAAGCGTATGATCTCGAAGCGGACACCACCGGCCCCGAGGCGCTGGTTGGCGCTCCTCTTCCTGCTCATGCAGATGGGACCTCCATCCCATGCCTGCCTCATCTGCCTTCCAGTTCCCACTACCTCCCCTGCCGATTACCTTCTTGAATCCGAACTCATTGTCATCGCCCGCGAGGATCCCGGGGCTCCCTACTGGCTCAGGATCGGAAAGGTCCTGAAAGGGGATGCCTCCGGCGTGGATCGTGATTTCTTCCTTGAGAGCCCTCTCCAGCCCGGCCCCTCCCTCAACCGGAACCAGGAGGTGATCTGTGCCTACGGCTCCCCCGAGGGACGCTCCCAGCCGGAATGGGCCCGGGTCGGGGCAGCAGATGTCACCTTCACCCCGCTGGTGCACGAGATCCTGCAACGTGGGGAGCAGTGGAAGACCAACCCGAAGGAGCGGGCCGCCTTTTTCGCGGGACATCTCGGCCACCGCAACCAGCAGATCCGCACCCTCGCCCACCTCGAGGTGGCCCGGGCCCCTTACGACCAGATCCGGGAATTCGCCGGGGCCCTTTCCCCCGAGGAGTTGAGGTCCTCCCTGCAAAACTTCCGGCTGACTGCATGGCATCCTCTCTATATCCTGCTGCTGGCCCGGGGCGGCGAACCACAGGACCACCAACTCATCGCCGGAAAAGTGCGCTCCGCCGCACAATCGAAACGCACTCTGCATCTGGCCGCCTGGGTGACAGGCTGGATCGAGAATGACCCGGAGGCGGCGCTGGAATTTGTGGAGGCGAATTACCTGTCCGATAACCGGCGGGATGCCGCGGAGATCCGTGCCATTTTCCGAGCCCTCTCGGTACACGGAAACCGGGGTCACGTGCATTTGCGGGATCGGATCGTAAAAGGCTACCAACAGGTCCTCGCACAGCATCCCATGCTGGCCCCGGGGATCGTGAGCGACCTCATGGCCTGGGAACAGTGGGGCCTGGCAGATTCCATCCTGCCTATTATCTCCACCCCACCCCCCGGAATGGACCAGGCCTCCCTGCTCCAGCTCCGGGCCTACCTCCGGAAAGCCGGCGAAGTAACTGTCCGCGATGAACAGAGCACCGGGACCAGCTATCCCGGCCGCGCCCTCGGGTTCGTTCTGCTGGCCCTGCTGGTCGCCTTTCCAGTCGGGTTGAGCCTCTGGCGCTGGAGAGCGGGAAGGCGAAGGAAGGTCGCCTCCTGAAAGTCACCGCTTTCCGCTCGGGATGGGCTGGTGCCTGGGAGGGCAAACACCTATAAAGGACACGTCTCCCGCGCAATGCCATGACCCGTCCCGCGCAAATCACCCGTGTCCTTCCGCTTGCCTTGTTGTTACTTTGCGCCGGGGTGCTCCTGAAGGGATTCGTCACGCGGTCCCATGGCCAGTCCGGCGAAACTGACGGGGAGGAGGATCCCCACCGCATCGAGGTTCTCTTCCTCGGCAGCAAGAATCTCTTCAATCACGATCCCCCGACCCGCTTCCGGGTGTTACGCAAGGCCCTGGGTCCGAAGGCGATCAACATTACCTACGCCCACACCGTCGAGGCACTCACCGAGGAGAACCTGGCCAGGTACGACGTCCTCCTCATCTTCGCCAACCTGTATGAGCTGGACGTGGAGACCCAGGGCCAGGCCCTGCTCGATTTTGCGAAAAAGGGTGGAGGCTGCGTGCTCCTGCATTGCGCCGCCGCGTGTTTCCGGGACTCGGATTTTCCCGAGTATGTCGATCTCCTCGGCGCCCAGTTCAAGAGGCACGGAAAGGGCGTTTTCCGGGCCCGCATCGTGAACGAGGACCATCCGATTATGAAGGGATGGAAGGGCTTCGAGTGCTGGGATGAGACTTACGAACACAAGCGCCACGGCAAGGACCGGATCATTCTGCAGAAACGCGACGACGAACCCTGGACCTGGGTCAAGACCTACGGCAAGGGACGGGTCTTCTACACTGCCAGCGGGCATGACCACCGCTGCTGGAACCTGCCGGAATATCACGATCTCCTCCACCGGGCCATCCGCTGGACCTCCAAGGACGACACGGTGAGCTGGCTGGCGCCCGAGGATCTCCCGGAACTGCGCTACCGGCCGGCGGCCGCGCCCAGGGACCCGGACAACCCGGTCGGCCCCCTCAACCAGATCCAGAATCCCCTTTCCCCCCAGGACTCTCTCAAACTCGCCCAGGTTCCTCCGGGATTTGAGATCCGTCTCTTCGCCTCCGAGCCCACGGTGGTCAATCCCATCGCCCTGAACTGGGATCAAGGCGGACGGCGCTGGGTGGTTGAGGCCTTCGATTATCCCCACAAGATCGGCACCGGGAATCCGAAGGACCGGATCAAGATCCTTGAGGACCGCGACCGCGACGGCCGGGCTGATACGGTCACCGTCTTTGCCGAGGGCCTCAATATCTGCACCTCCGTCCTGCCGGTCACCGGGGGGGCAATTGCGACCGATGGTCCAAACATGGTCCTCCTCCGTGATGAAGACGGGGACGGAAAGGCCGACCGGAAGGAAGTGCTCTGGTCTGGAATCGGCCTGCGCGACACGCATGCCTGTGTTTCTAATCTCCGTCACGGATTCGACGGATGGATCTATGCCACGGTGGGATACAGCGGGTTGGACGTGACCATCAACGGGAGGAAGCACAAGTCCTCCCAGGCGGTCTTCCGTTTCCTTCCCGATGGGTCCGCCTTCGAAATCGTGCAGGATACCAGCAACAACACCTGGGGACTGGGCTTCACCGAGGAGGGCGACCTGGTGGGCTCCACCGCCAACGGCAATGCGAGCTGGTATCTCTCCATTCCAAACCGCCACTTTGAAGCGGTGGGCCGTAAGGGGCAGAAGGTAGCAAGGGCCGATGAACCGGAGTTTCTTGCACCCATCACGAGCGACTACTTCCAGAACAACCCGAAAGAGAAGCATTCCTCCGCGGCGGGACATGCGGTCTACACCAGCCGCCGTTTTCCCGAGGACTGGTGGAACAAACGCGTCCTGGTCTGCGAACCGCCCATGCACCTCGTCTCCGCACCAAGGATCAGGCGGCGGGGAGACCGCTTTGAAACCACGGGCTTCGAACACAACCTCTACGCCTCCGCCGATGCCTGGTCGGCCCCGGTCGCCGCAGAGGTCGGGCCGGATGGGGCGGTCTGGATGGCTGATTGGTACAACCCGATCTGCAACCACAATCCCTACCGTGGACACTTCCGGAAGGGACCGGGCAATGCCCTCCGGTCAGACGACCGGGACCGTGAACACGGCCGCATCTACCGCATCTATCCCCGGGGCACACAGGACGAGCCCTATCCCAGCCTGCGGACCGGGCAGGAGGCTCTCGCCGCCCTCGAACATCCCAATCTTTTCTGGCGCTTAACGGCCCAGCGACTTCTCGCCGGGAAGCTCGACTCCAAGACCCTTGCCGCCAAATCCGACCAATCCCGCAATCCCCGGGCCCGCTTCCACCTGGTGCTCGCAGCCCACCACGGGAAACTCGATGCCGTCCAGGCCGCGGCGATGGCCCACCGGATTGGATTAAACGAGGAGAGAACGGGCAGGAACCAGGCCGTCGTCCACTCGCCGGCCATGAGTCTCAAGTGCCTCCAGGATGCCAGACGAGACCCGCTGGAACGCAAGGCCGCGGCCCTCCGCCTCGTGGAAGCCCCGCCCAGTGCACGGCTTGGTGAGGATCTCCTTCACCTCGTCACCACGGACTCTACTATTGCTGGAAACAATCACCTTGCGGATGCTGTCCGCCTTGCCGTCATCCGCCACCCGGAAGGGTTTTTCCGCGCCCTGCTTGAAGAAAAACAGGAACGGAAACTTGAGGGACTCCTCGGCAGGATTGTCGAGAATACCCTGCAGCGAATCGGGCAACATCCGGAGGTGATCTCGGACGGGCTGCGCCTCCTCGCCCTGCAATCGGACTCCACCCTGGCCAAGCGACTCACCAGGACCGCGACCGCTCCTCGTCCCTCTCCACCACAAGACTCCCTCTCCCCCAGTGCCCAACGCGGAGAGCAGGTCTACCTTGCCTGCGTAGCCTGCCACCAACCCGATGGCAAGGGCCTGCCCAAGGCCTTCCCTCCCCTCGTCGGTTCCAAGAGGCTTCTGGGTCCCGTGGATCTGCCCACCCGGATTATCCTGAAAGGATTGCAGGGCCCCCTCAAGGCAGGGGACAAACATTACAACGGGATGATGCCGGGGCACGAGGGGCAGCTGACCGACCTTCAGATCGCAGACGTCCTGAACTACACGCGCAGTGCCTGGGGAAACCAGGCCGGGGAAGTGAGCGAGGAGAGCGTTGGTGCCGTCCGGTCCGCCATCGCACAGCGCACTTCACCCTGGACGGAACCGGAATTGAGCCTGGGAAAAAAATCGCCGAAATGACCGCACCCGTGGAAATCCCCCCTCCACTCGCTCTTTACATGGAAGGCCTTCGGAGCCACGACCTGGCGAAGATCGAGGACAGCTTCGCCGGGGACATCCGGTTCGTCACTCCCACCCGCACCATGGGATCCGGTGAGATCCTCTCCTTTCTTGCAGCTCTCTACCGGGGATTCCCCGACTGGACATATGATAACGATCCCCCGGTCCTCGCCGGGAACGGAGCCATCGGGGTGAAGTGGCGACAGGGCGGAACCCACACCGCGACTCTCGCCTTCCCGGGATTTGACTCCTACCCTGCCACGAGCCGGAAGGTGACCATTCCCGAACACTTCTTTTATTACCTCGTCGACGACCTGGGCCTCCATGAAATCCGACCCGATCCGGTTCCCGGAGGGGCGCCCCGGGGAATCTTTGAACAGATCGGAGTGGAACATCCCCCGCTCTAGCCCTATCTCACGAGACTAGGGCACTGCTACCTGGGGACCGGAAATCCGCGTCAAGAAAACCATGCCATTTGCCATTATTACGAGAGACAAGCCCGGACACGCCGAGGTGCGCACATCCCATCAGTCCGCTCACAAGGCCTACCTCGACCAGCACAAGGAGATCCTTCTCGCCGCCGGAGCCATGCTTGATGACGAAGCGACCGAAGCCCATGGAGGTGTTCTCCTCGTAGATGTGGAGACCCGGGCCGCCGCAGAGGAATTTGTCCGGAACGACCCCTTCCAGGCAGCAGGGCTTTTCGGGGATGTCCTGATCACCCGCTGGCGGAAGGCCTTCTTCGATCGCGAGCGACTGGTGGAGCTCTGATCCCCGGCAGGCAGCAGAGCAAGCATCGACAGCGCGGCTCCGTCTGCTACAGAGAATCCATGCGCACGACCATCCTTCTCTCCCTGCTGTCTCTTCTCGCGACCGCTTTCCCTGCCTCCGCAAAGGAATTCCGGCTCTACTACCTGGGCGGCCAGTCGAATATGGACGGCTACGGCAAGGTCTCTGAACTGCCGGAAGATCTGAAGGCAGGCAAGGGTTACGAGGGCGTCTACATCTTTCACGGCAACATGGGACTGGATGGCAAGAAGCCCGATGGCCGCGGTGCCTGGATGCAACTCAAGCCGGGGCACGGCCGCAACTTCAAGTCCGACGGATCCAAGCACAGCTACTCGGACCGCTTCGGGGTGGAGCTCACCCTCGCCCGCACCCTGAAGAAGCACCATCCCAGCGCCCACATCGCATTCATCAAGTACTCGCGCGGGGGCACCGCCATCGACTCGAAGGCGGAAGCCCAGAAGCGATTTGGAGCCTGGGATCCGGAATGGAGCGGCGGCGAAGGCGAGGGCAAGGGCATCAACCAGTACGATCACTTCCAGGCCACCCTGCGGCATGCCTTCGCGGACAAGGACCTGGATGATGACGGTGAGAAGGATACCCTCGTTCCCTCCGGGATCTTCTGGATGCAGGGAGAGAGCGATGCCGGCACCGAGGAAGTAGCCGGACGCTACCAGTCGAACCTGAACACCCTCATGAACCTCCTGCGTAAGGACCTTGGTGGAGCCGATGGGAAGAAGATTCCGGTCGTGATCGGTCGCATCACTGACTGGAAGGTCTGGAAATTCGGGGGGGCAGTCCGGGAGGCACAGGCGGCCTTCGTGAAAAAGGACGACCGGGCCGCCCTGGTCACCTCGACCGATTCCTACAAGAACTCCGATCCCTGGCACTACGACACCGCGGGATATATCGATCTCGGGGAGAAGTTCGGGGAAGCCGTGATCTCCCTCGAAAAGAACGCCGGGAAATGAGCACCCTCGCCCGGGCCCCGCTCAGAAGAGAGGACTGGCTGCAGGCCGCGGCCAGCCATCGCGCCAGGGCCCGCACCTGGACGCAACCCACCCGCGACCGCAGGGCGCGGGGCGAGAAACACCCGGTAGATGACTTCCTGCACACTTACTACCGGCTCTCGCTTGGAAAGCTGGAGCGCTGGCATCCGGGTTTTGGCGTAGCGGTGGAGGACTGCGTGGAAGCCCGAAGCATGTTCCCGGAACGCTACTACCGCTTTGGGAAGGGATCCTGCCATGCGGAGCCGGCCCTGCTCGGAGGGAAGGCCCGGGAGCGGTTAGGCTTTACTCTGCGCCTCCTACGCGCCACCCGGTCACGCCCCCCCAACTTTGCCTGCCACGGACTACACGAGTGGGCCATGGTCTACCGCGGGACCATGGTGCGACACCGTGAAACCGTCCCCCTGCGCCTGCCCCAGGAGGAGATCGACACCCTCGTAAGGTCCCAGCCGCTCTGCTGCAGCCACTTTGATGCCTTTCGTTTCTTCGCGCCAGAAGCCCAACTGCTCAACCACCTGCAACCCGATCTCTGGGCCCGCGAGGACAACGAGCAACCGGGTTGCATCCACGCAAACATGGATCTCTACAAATGGGCCGCCAAGTCGTTGCCCTGGGTCCCAAGCGAGCTCCTGTGGAAATGCTTCCATCTCGCCCTGAAGGCGCGCGAGATCGACATGCGGGCGAGTCCCTATGACCTCAGCGGGTTTGGCTATGAGCCCATCGCGGTGGAGACCGCGGCGGGTCGCAGCGCCTACGAGAAGGAACAGCGGCTCCTCACCCGGGAAGCCGGGCCCCTGCGGGATGATCTCATCTCCCAGCTGGACGAAGTCCTCGCCGCAGGCTGACTCCGCGATATAGCAGAGTGCGATGTTCCCACGGGCGGGAACCCTTCTGAGCGCCGGCTGCCTCGGCCTGCTCCTGAGTCCCTGCGCCACGGGGAGCAGAAGGATCCCAGCGACTGACAGTTCACCCTCGGTCACTTCCTGCGGCTTGCTACCGGGGTCGCATTCCGCTAACTCTTTTCTTTCACATGATACCAAACGTCCTCGCCGATCGCTATGCCTCCCCGGCCATGAGGGAGATCTGGTCCGCGGAGGGCCGCATCGTTCTGGAGCGCGACTTCTGGATCGCGGTCATGAAGGCGCAGCGTGAGCTCGGCCTCCCCATCTCCGAAGAGGTCATTACCGACTACGAGAAGGTCAGGGAAGAGGTCAACCTGGACTCCATCCAGGAGCGGGAGCGGATCTCCCGCCACGATGTGAAGGCCCGGATTGAGGAATTCAATGACCTCGCCGGCCATCAGGAGATCCACAAGGGCATGACTTCGCGGGATCTCACCGAGAACGTGGAACAGCTACAGGTCTTCTCCTCCCTGCGGATCATCCACGACAAGGCGGTGGCCAGCCTGGCCTCCCTCGCCCGGCGGGCCCATGAGTGGCGGGACGTGATCATCGCAGGAAGAACCCACAACGTTGCAGCCCAGCCCACCACCTTCGGCAAGCGCCTTGCGATGTTCGGCGAAGAGCTCATCAATTCCTTCGGGCGCTTCGAACAACTCGTGGAGAGCTATCCGGTGCGCGGCCTGAAGGGCGCGGTGGGAACACAGATGGACCAGCTCTCCCTCTTCGGAGGCGACATCAACAGAGTCAAGGAGTTGGAGAGCGGGATCGCCTCCCATCTCGGCCTTCCAGGCGACTGGGTGTGCGTGGGCCAGGTCTATCCCCGTTCGCTCGACCTGCGGACCGTCTCCGTCCTGACTGAGCTCACCTCCGCACCCTCCTCGATGTGCACAACCCTGCGCCTGATGGCAGGCCACGAACTGGCCTCGGAAGGCTTCGCGAAGGGCCAAACCGGATCCAGTGCCATGCCCCACAAGATGAATGCGCGTTCCTGCGAGCGGGTGAACGGGTTCCACATCATCCTGCAGGGCTATCTCTCGATGGGAGCGGGCCTGAGTGGTGCGCAGTGGAACGAGGGCGACGTCTCCTGCTCGGTGGTCCGGCGCGTCATGCTTCCCGATGCCTTCTTCGCGGCAGACGGACTCTTCGAAACCTTTCTCACCATTCTCAGCCAGATGCAGGTCTTCGCCGGGACCATCGACAGGGAAAACGAACGCTACATGCCCTTTCTCCTGAGCACGTCCTTCCTGATGGCTGCAGTAAAGGCCGGGGCAGGCCGCGAAACCGCCCATGCCGCCATCAAGGAACATGCCCTGGCCGTGGCCCGGGAACTACGCGAGGGCGCAATCCCTCAGAACGACCTCCTCGACCGCCTCGCAACGGACGAACGGATTCCCCTTTCCCGTGACGATCTGCAGAAAGTATTTGAGGCCGGACAGAGCAACACCGGCGCTGCTACCGCCCAGGTTGATGCCTTTATGCAGGCCGTTACCAGCTTGGCCGAGCGCCATCCCGAAGCCGCCGCCTATCAACCCGGCGATATCCTTTAGCGCCCAGCGCATTACCCCGCAAGCGCTTCCAGGAAGGAGGGAGAGTCGCCTCCCAACCGCATCGGCGGCCTACTCCTCCTCTTTCTCCTTCTGCAGTTCGCGGTGCTTCTTCTTGGCCTCGCGAAATACCTTTCGGCCCTCCGCGTGGATCTTGTTGCCGGAGGTTGTCCCGAGAACGACCTTCATCTCACCATCAAGAACTACCACCAGGGGGTAGCTGTTGCCCGCTGCACTAAGACCGGTGACAAGGGCCTTCGGAACGCCATTTTCCTTGCCCCGCGAAGCATCTACCACTTCCTGGTAGTCACCCTTCACCACCAGGCAGAATAACTTGAGGGCCCTGATCGCGTCGTTGGTTGCATCGATCGAGCGGGCCACTGCGAGGTCCTTGGCATCCCAGAGGGTGGGAACGAAGATGAAGGCAAAGCCCTTGCCCTCTTCCTGGGCAATCTTCTCCGCTTCCTTGAGCTTCTCCCACTCCACGACATCGCTTGGCCAGCGCACCTTGGGAGCAGCGGAGGCCAGGGAACCAGCGAGAACAACCAGAAGAAGAATGGCGGACGTTTTCATGACTGAGGCACGGTAGCCCAACCCCCCAGATTTGAAATTCCAATCTGCAATTTCCAGGCGCGGTTTCAATCTCCTCCCTCTGACTGGCGGGCGAGAAGCCAGAGAAGATCCGAGAGACGGTTGAGAAACAGGGGAATGGAGTCATTTGGGACTCCCTCTCCCAGCGCGAGTACGCGGCGTTCCGCCCGACGGCACACCGTGCGGGCAAAGTCGAGTTGGGCACCACTCCGGTTACCATTGGCACCCGGGCGGGCCCACCCGTCGAAGCTGATCCCCCCCTTCTCCAACTTCCTGGCCAGGCTCTCCACCATCGCCACTTCCTCCGCCCCGATGGAGGGATGCCCGGAGTCCTCGTAGCGGGTCGCATCCTCGGGGAGAACTGCCAGTTCCCCCATCAGTCCGACCAAGTGCCCCTGCAGGCGGTCGATGGATTCATCGAGGACTTTCCCGGCCTCGATCCGTGCCAGCCCGAGGGCACAATTGAGTTCGTCGACCGAACCAATCGCTTCCATTCTCACATCCGTCTTGGCGGAGCGCCTCCCAAACATGAGGTCGGTAGAACCGTCATCGCCACGTCCGGTCGTGATGCTCATGGGGGAGCCGTATCTTACTTTTGAGACCGCTCCCACCCGCAAGTTGCAAATAAATCCCTGCCTCGTCCTGATTCCAGGGACCACACCCCCGATCTTCCCACCCCGCTCTCTTCGCCACCCGGCCAACCAGCGAGGGCTCCTGGGATGACGGGAACTTGGAGCTTTTCCGGGAAGATTGTCCTGATCTATTTTCCCCCATGACTTCAAGACGTCTCTTTCTCAGGCAGGGTGCCGTCGCAAGCGGACTGGCCCTCGCCCCCCTGCTCGCCCGGGCCGATCACCACAAGAAGGGCAAGCCCCTTTTCGATATCTCACTCGCCGAATGGTCGCTGCACAAGACGCTCTTCAGCAGAAAAATGACGAACCTCGATTTTCCCGGGGTTTCCAAGGAGAAGTTCGGCATCACGGCGGTGGAGTACGTGAATCAGTTCTTCAAGGACAAGGCGAAGGACAAGGCCTACCTCGGTGAGCTCAGGAAACGCTGCGACGACCTCGGGGTAAAAAGCCTCCTCATCATGATCGACGGGGAAGGGCACCTGGGAGAAGCGGAGGAAGCCAGGCGCCAGAAGGTCATCGACAATCACAAGAAGTGGGTGGAGGCGGCCGAATTCCTGGGATGTCATTCCATCCGGGTCAACGCCCACGGGGTGGGAAACTCCGACGACGAAAAGGCCGCGAATACCACCAAGGGCCTGCGGAGTCTCTCCGAATTCGGAAAGGACCACGGGATCAATATCATTGTGGAAAACCATGGCGGGCTCTCTTCCAACGGAAAGTGGCTCTCCAAGGTCCTTAAGAACGTGGGCCTGCCCAACTGCGGTTCACTTCCCGACTTCGGGAACTTCGGAAACTACGACCGCTACCTCGGAATCAAGGAACTCATGCCCTTCGCCAAGGGTGTAAGCGCCAAGAGCCACGACTTCGACACCAAGGGAAACGAGAGCAGGACCGACTACGTGAAGGCCCTCAAGCTCGTCCTTGATGCAGGCTATCGCGGCTACGTCGGCATCGAATACGAAGGCCGCAAGCTCAGCGAGGAGGCCGGCATCCTGGCGACCAAGAAACTCCTCCTGAAGGTGCGGGACCAGCTCGCCCAGCACTACAAGTAGGAGAGGCGGGCTTTCCCGCTTCACGGAATCTTCCACCGCAGGTCGACAAATCCGCATGATTTCTCCCTGAATTCATGAAACTTTTCCTGACCGTAGGTGTTTAATCGGCTGTAAAGTCCTGCCCATGAGCGCACCTGAATCAGAGAACGACTGGGAAAACGACCCTGTTTGGGATCTCGTTGACCAGGCCCAGGCTCCCGAGGCCAACCCCCTCTTTGTGCGCAATGTAATGCGGGAAGTGCGCCTTTCCAGCGAAACCCACCGCCCCTGGTGGAAGCCGCTTCTCGCCCCCAGGCCCATTCTCGCTGGCTCCCTCGCTGCCATAGCGGTCGCTATTCTCATCGCAGTCGGCCCGGAACAGCCGGAACAGCCGGAGCAGGTAACGGGGGACGATCCCCATCCCGGCGAAGCGTTGGAGTCACAGGTGCCGCAACTGGATGCTCTTCTCGAGGAGGAGATGCTCTCCCAGGCTGCCGAGGATCCTGCCGCCTTCAGCGACGAGGCTCTGGTAGCATTGCTTTACCAGTAGGGTCCTGCTAAAGGCCCCCGCGTGATCCGCGCCGCCATCTTCGATCTCGACGGCACGTTAGTCGATTCACTTCCCGGAATTACGGCCGGTCTCAACCGGGCCCTCGCCATCCACGGATTTCCAGCCCATCCCGCCGCCCGAGTGAAGGGATTTGTGGGCAACGGCAGCCGTATGCTGGTGCGACGCGGGATCGGAGGGACGCCCACCGACGAATTGGTGGAGCAGGTCCACCAGGACTTCTTTACCGCCTATGAGGAAACCTCGCTGGAGGGGGGCACGCATCTTTACCCCGGCATCCGGGAGATGCTGGAGGTCCTCCACCAGGAAGGCCTTCCCCTCGCAGTCTGTTCCAACAAGCCTCATCATTACACCGTCGAGATCATGGACCGGATGTTCGACTGGGTGCCCTGGGCCATGATTCTCGGCCAACAGGAGTCCCTGCCACGCAAACCCGATCCCACCGGGGCCCTCCAAATTGCACGACAAATGGAGTTGCCCCCTGCCAAGATCGCCTTTGTCGGGGATTCCGTGGTCGACTTTGAGACCGCCAAAGCCGCCAGGATGCAAGCTATCCTCGTCGAGTGGGGATTCAGTCCCGCTGCTGAACTCAGGGGGACGGCTGCTCCTCTGGTGGCGTCTGCGGCTGCTCTTCGTAAATTCCTTCGAGCGCCTCGTCCAGACGCATGAAGTAGTCCTCCCGCGCAATCTCCTCCCCCCCAAACTGGCGGAGATGATCCGTCATCCACTGGGTGTCCAGGAGGAGATAGTCTTCCTCGCGCAACCACTCTACCAGATGAACGAGGGCCACCTTGCTGGCATCGTCCTTACGCGAAAACATCGATTCTCCAAAGAAGGCCCTCCCCAGGGACACCCCGTAGAGCCCACCCTGCAGTCCCTCTTCGTCCCAACACTCCACCGAATGCGCGAAGCCGACCTCGTGCAGGTGTACGTAACTGTCGATGATCACCTCGTCGATCCAGGTCTCTTCACGCTCCCCGCACGCCTCGATCACCTGGCGAAAGGCCGAGTCACGTCTTACTTCGAAGGGCTGCCGCCTGATTACCCGCTTCAACCCGTGGGGAATGTGAAAACTGTCATCGAGCGGAATGAGCCCACGCTTGAGAGGCGAGAACCAGAGAATCTCTCCGCCTTCCGCCATGGGAAAGACTCCCTCGGTGTATGCACCGAGCAGAACATGGGGGGGAATGCGCTCCACGGCCCTTATTTCAATCGTCCATTCCGAAGATTCAATCTACTATTCGCGTCATGAAACGCTTCGTCATCGATCTCTCCCTGTTACCGGAAGAGGGTCAACTTCTCGACGACGAGCTCCCAACTACCATCTTTGATCTCCCGGAGGAGGATGCCAAACCCCTGGGACCGCTCTCCTTCCGCCTCCAAGCCCAGCGTTTCGGCGACGAATTGCTCCTGCAGGGCTCCCTGAGTGCTCCCTTTGAGTTCCAGTGCGTCCGGACCCTTACCCTCTTCAAAAAGACCATTACCCTCCCCAAGACTGCCATTTCCCTTGAAATAGGGCCCGGGAACGAGATCGACGCCACGGACGCCCTGCGGGAGGAGATCCTCCTCAATTTCCCGCCCTATCCACGCTGTGACGGAGGCGACGACCCTGCTCCCTGTGATATCGACCCCCGCTATTTAGCGGTGGACAACCCCACGGAGGATGATGTAGATGTCCCGCCCGCCGCGCAGGGTGACAGCCGATGGGCTGCCCTTGATGCGCTGGAGAAACCGGACGAGCAATCCTAACCGCCCCATTTCGCCATGGCAGTGCCCAAACGCAGAACGTCGAAAATGAAACAGCGCATGCGCCGGGGCGCCAATCGCTGGCGCAAACCGTTGCTGCAAACCTGCCCTGAATGTGGAAGCCGTGCACCCGGTCACATCGTGTGTCCCTCCTGCGGATTCTATCGTGAACGTCAGGTCCTCGACGTTGACGTGATGTAAAGTCGCCGGGTGGGCGCTCCGCCCTCCTCAGATCCTGTTCCGGACTTCGCTGGCTTTCCGGTTTTCCGCATGAAGATCGCCCTAGATGCAATGGGCGGGGACCACGCCCCCGAGGTGAGCCTCGTGGGCGCTCGCGACGCCCTTTCACTCTACCCCCAGATCGACACGCTTTTCCTGGTTGGTGATGCCGNCACCCTGAAGCAGGGGTGTCGCCAACACGGCCTGACCGATTCGCGGGTAGAGATCGTACACGCTCCCGAGGTAGTCGAAATGTCCGAGTCAGCGGTGAATGCCATCAGGCGCAAGAAGCAGTCTTCCATCTCGGTCGCCACCGACCTCGTCAAGGACGACCTCGCCGACGCGGTCATCAGCGCAGGAAACACCGGGGCGGCGGTGGCCGCTTCCAGCCTCAAGCTGCGCCTTCTCGAAGGAGTGGAACGTGCCGGTATCGCCTCGCCCCTCCCTAACGAGTTCGGCTCCTGCAGCCTCCTCGATGCCGGGGCCAATCCGGGCGCGAAGCCCAGACACCTTCTCGGTTATGCCATCATGGGCAGTGTCTACGCCCGACATGTCCTGCGGGTTGAGAACCCCACAGTCGGGATCATGTCCAATGGCGAGGAGGAGGAAAAAGGGAACGATTTTACCAAGGAGACGTCCTCTCTCATCCAGGACCATGTGGATTCCGGCAAGGCCACCTTTGACTGGCGCGGTAATGTGGAGGGCTACGATCTCTTCATGAGCAAGCTGGATGTATGCCTCTGCGACGGATTCGTCGGCAACGTGGTCCTGAAAACCTGTGGAGCCACTGCCAAGGCCATGACGAAATGGATGCGGGAAGCGATGGGCGCCAACCCCATGCGCATTGCGGGAGCGTGTCTGGCCAAAGGAGGATTCAGCGCGGTGAAGGACCGCATGAACTACGAAACCTACGGCGGGAGCCCACTTCTCGGGGTCAATGGGGTCTGCATTATCGCCCATGGCTCATCCTCTTCCCTGGCCATTCAGAATGCCATCCGGGTTGCGGCGGAAGCCATCCAACACGATGTCAATCCGCATATCGTGGCGGCCATGAAGGCGATCTCATAACGACAATCTGCAGCGAGGGATCAATGCCGGGGTTTCCGGTCAGATTTCGAGACGCGAGACTTGCCCACACCCACAAGCTGGCATTCACTCCAATCCGATGAGCGGAACGGCCTCGCAGCTACCTGTAGCGATTGTGGGCACAGGGAGTTATGTCCCCGAAAGGGTCCTTACCAATGCCGACCTAGAAATCATGGTTGAGACCTCTGATGAGTGGATCACCACCCGAACGGGAATCAAGGAGCGCCGCATTGCGGCCGAAGATGAATTTACCTCGCACATGGCGGTCAAGGCCTCAAGGCAGGCCCTTGAGCAGGCGGGAATGGATGCCTCCGAACTTCAACTCATCATCGTGGCAACCATCACCCCTAACACCCTCACCCCGTCCACGGCCTGCTACGTGCAAAATGACCTCGGGGCCCATCGCGCGGTCGCCTTCGATATCTCGGCAGCCTGTTCGGGTTTCCTCTACGCCATGAAGCTCGCCGAGCGTCTCATCTCCGATGGAGCCTTTGAGAATGCCCTCATCCTCGGGGCCGAGAAACTCTCCGCCTTCGTGAACTGGGATGACCGCGCGACCTGTGTCCTCTTCGGGGACGGCGCCGGATCTGCCGTTCTCAAGCGCGCGGAAGAAGGAGAAGGAAAGATCCTGGCCACCGACATCGGCACGGATGGAAGGCAGACCGACCTCCTCAACATCCCCGGGGGTGGCTCCGCCTGTCCGATCACTACCGAAAATGCCGACCAGCGACTCGCCACCCTCGCGATGGTCGGCACCGATGTGTTCAAGCAAGCCGTCACCCGCATGCGGGACTCAGCCAACTCGGTCATCGAGCGTTCCGGCCTCAACCCGGAGGACATCAAGCTTCTCATTCCCCACCAGGCCAACCTCCGCATCATCGAGGCCGTTACCAAGCGGATCGAGATTCCCGAGGAACGGGTCTTTGTGAACCTCCACAAATACGGAAACACCTCTGCCGCAGCCTGCGCCATCGCACTCGATGAGGCGCACCGTGCCGGCAAGTTCGGCCCCGGGGATCATATCGTCCTCGTCGCCTTCGGGGCCGGCCTGACCTGGGCCTCTGCGGCCGTGCGCTGGTAGGCCCCGGTTCGACGGAATCCCTCCATTCTCCCAATTCCGGTTGCACACCGACTTCCAGTCCGATGAACTAGACCCTACTCGCTCCAAATCCCGTCCGCTCATGTCGAAATACCGCAGTTCCCCGGATCCCGGACTGACCCGCATGCCTCCGGGCATCCCCTACATCATCGGCAATGAGGCCGCCGAACGATTTAGTTTCTACGGCATGAAGACCATCCTGGCGGTCTTCATGACCAAGTATCTCTGGCTCATGAATGATACCCCGGGCCAGGCCATGGGTGAGGCCTCGGCCACTGAAAAGGTCCATCTCTTTACTTTCGCAGTCTACATCACGCCCCTCCTCGGGGCCTTCATTTCAGATGCCGTCTTTGGAAAGTACAAAACCATTATCCGCCTCTCCATCGTTTACTGTGCGGGCCATGCTGCACTTGCGCTCATGGGAATTCAAGGCGAGGCCGTGATCTGGTTTGTTGTCGGATTGGTCCTGATCTCACTGGGATCAGGAGGAATAAAACCCTGTGTGTCCGCCCATGTCGGCGACCAGTTCGGCAAGTCTAACAGTCATCTGGTCACCCGGGTATTCAATTACTTTTACTGGTCAATCAACTTGGGCGCCTTCCTCTCCACCATGCTCACCCCCTGGCTCCTGGAGTGGTACGGCCCTCACCTGGCCTTCGGGGTGCCCGGAGTGCTTATGGTCCTCGCCACCGTTGTGTTCTGGATGGGGCGCGATCGCTTCATCCACGTCCCACCGGGGGGAAAGACATTCATCCGGGAGACCTTCAGCCCAGTAGGTCTCAAGGCCATGGCCAAGCTCTCCGTTCTCTTCCTCTTCGTAGCCATGTTTTGGGCCCTCTTCGATCAGACCGCTTCCCGCTGGGTATTTCAGGCCCGGGAAATGGATCGAAACTTCCTCGGGGTAGAATGGCTGGAATCGCAGGTCCAGGCGGTAAACCCCGTCCTGATTCTGACCCTCATCCCCCTCTTCACCTTCCTCGTCTACCCTAAAGTCGGCAAGGTGATAAAACTGACCCCCCTGCGAAAAATCGGAGCCGGCCTGTTCCTCATGGGTGCTGCCTTCGTCCTCAGCTCCACCATTCAGGAATGGATCGACGCCGGCCAGCGCCCGAACATCGGGTGGCAGATTCTTGCCTACCTTCTGCTGACCGCCGCCGAAATCCTCGTCTCCATCGTGGCCCTCGAATTTTCCTATACGCAGGCACCCCGCACGATGAAGTCGATGATCCTCGGCCTCTTCCTTGCCGCCGTGGCCCTCGGGAATCTCTTCACCGCAGGAGTGAATCACTACATCCAGATTCCGGAGCCTGGAAAGACGGTCCAAAAACAGCTGGAAGTGGCGGTGGGCAGGGATCATAAGGCTACTGCCTCCGAGACGCACCCGGGCGCTGACGGGAAAATCGGAACAAGAGATGACCTGGTGTATTCCCTCAAGTTCGGCAGACAAACAAAGGTCGAAATCCCGAGTAAATCCTCACTCGAAGCAGCAGCCTCAAAAATCGAGTCCTGGTCCCGGGCGAATGATTCCAGATTACCTCGCCCCGAAGTGGGATCCGGAGAACTGGAAGGGCTGAAGGACGAGTGGGGGAACGCTTTTCATTACCATCTTGAGAACAGCCAGACCGCCCGCATTACCAGCAATGGTCCGGATACGGAGGCACAGACGCAATGGGATGTGGGAATCCGTGTCGAACTGAAGGAGGAAAAGAAGAAGCAGGCAAAGTCCTGGACCGAGTCCCTGCGCCCCGACCGCCCATGGCTTGAGCGCCGCAAGGAAAAGGTTGGCTACCTGGACGAACAGGACGAGGAAGAAGCAGGAGAGTTCAGCCGGACGTTCTTTGCCGGCGGTGGAGAACGCCTTGAGGGCGCCTCCTACTACTGGTTCTTCACCATCCTGATGTTCATCACCGCTCTCCTCTTCATTCCCTACGCCTGGTTCTACCGCGGAGAAACCATCCTGCAGGAATAAGCTGGGGCTTCCGACCTTCTGCCTCCGATGCTCACTGACAGCCACTGCCATCTGGCTTCCCACAAATTCTCCGCTGAAGGCCTTCCGTCCCTCCTTGAACGGGCACGAGCCGTCGGGGTAGAACGGGTGATCACCCTGGCCACCAACCTCGAGGATATCCCCCGGAACCTGGAACTCGCCGAACACTTTCCGGAAGTCTTCGCCTGCGTGGGCATTCACCCCTGTGACGTCCAGGACACTCCGGATGATTATTTCCCTGCCCTCCGCGACTTCGCAACGCACCCAAGGGCCGTTGCCATCGGTGAAACCGGCCTTGATTACTATCACCCGGCTCCTGAGGGATGGACCGAGGAGGACTATCACCAACGGCAGCGCGAGTTTCTGAGGCAGCATTTTGAGCTGGCCGCCGAACTCGAATTGAATGTTGTAATTCACACCCGCGACCGGGAGGGTGACGCCTCCTTTAGAGATGCGCTCTCCATCTACCAGCCCTTCGCTCCAAGGCTACAGGCCGTCTTCCACTGCTTCCCTGGTCCATTTTCCCAGGCCGAACGCGTCCTGAATCTTGGTGGCCTCGTCTCCTTCACCGGCATCGCCACCTTCAAAAACGCCAACGAAGTTCTCGATGCCGCGCGCATGACTCCTCCCGGCCAGCTCATGGTAGAAACCGATTCTCCCTACCTCGCGCCTGTCCCGTATCGCGGTCAGCTCTGTGAACCTGCCCATGTCCTGCACACCGCCAAGTCCATCGCGGAGGCCCGCTCCGAATCGCTCGGGGAATTCTCCACTCACACCGAAAACACGGTTCAAAACTTCTTCAGGCTGGAAAAATGAACAAAGCGGCTTCCCAGCATCGTTCCATATGCTAGAAAAACTGCAAAAATGTATTTCGTTTTTCTTAACTAATAGCTTAATCTCCCCGCCCATGAAGATGACACACTACTCCGCCATTGGACTGTCTATCGTGCTCGCCTCCTGCACCGCATTCGATCCTGACTACGCCGAATACAAGAAATTGAAAGAGGCGCAGACGGCAGGGTCATCCCCCTACGGAGAGGTAAACGATTTCGGAGTTCCCGGTGCCGGAGCCGAGGGGGCGCCCTATCAACCGTTACCTACCGTCCACAACGCCCCACCTGCACCCGCTCCGATTCCACCCTTGCCAGGTGCCACTCCTGGACCTGTGCCGGATGGAAACACCGTCCCACACACTGTAGTGAAAGGCGATTCGCTATGGGGATTGGCCAAACATTACGGCACAACCATCGAGGCCATCCAGGCTGCCAATGGGCTTGCCGGAACAAACATTCAGACAGGCCGGACGCTCCAGATCCCGAGCAACAATTGACTCGTCCTTCCGCCACCCGCCTCCTTACGGCAGGGCTCGCCCTCATGACGAGCCTCCTCTCCCTGCACGGATCAGCCCAGGATTCTCCTCCAGCTCCGGAAGAGGAGAAGCTTATTCAGGCTCTCTTCGAGTGTGAAAACGAAGACGCCTTACAGAAGGCCATCACTTCTGCTCGGAAAGCAGGGATATCCCAACAGGCCATTCTGGAAGCCCGCTTTCTTTTTCTGGTAGATCAGGAGGACTTTGCTGCAGTGGCTGCTCTCGGCCCGGTGCTCAAGGAGCAGAAGGCCTCCTTTCGTATCGACGACTCCGTCATTTTCAGCGTAGAGGAGGAATTCTTCTCCATAGTTGAATACTGTTACGCTCTTGGCGCTCTCGAAAAGGGAGATCTCACAGGCTTCAAGCGCCACATCACGGAGGCCTTCTGGCTCAGTCCGCGTCAGGCCACCGCCTTTGCCCCCCACATCGACCGCCTGCGCCGCGATCAGACCCTTGCTGACCTCAAGATCGACTTCAATCGGAACTTCACCAAGCAAGAGGACAGCAGAAAGGTCCCTCTCAAGGTGCTCGCAGAGGAATCGGAGCACCTCATCATTCATTTCTGGTCCCCATGGAGCAACGAGTCAGAAGCCCACCTGCCAGACTTCCTCGCTATGGTGGAAGAACTAAATACCCACAAAATTCCAGTCGTTTCCGTCCTCATTGAACCTGGAAACGAAGCGCTCTCCGAAGCCAAGAAGTTCCGCGCAGCTCTCCCGGCAAAAAAAATCGGGGAGTGGATTGTGGATAACCCGCAGGCATCCCTCGCGCGAAAACTCCGCGTCCTGGAGCTACCTACCATCTCCGTTCTCAAGGTTAATGGGAGCGTTCTCTTCAGCGGTCATCCCTCTGAGAAGCAACTCTGGTCCACCTTGCAGAAGATCAATCCAAAACTCAACCGGCCCCGTGTTGATCCCACCCGCTGACTTTTGTCCTTCGGTGTCGTCATCAACTCCCATCACATTTTAACCGTGCTTCTCCTCCTTGGAGCCGTTCATGTGCGGCCCTCAAGAGAATGCTTCTGTTAGATAGTTCGGCCAGAAAGTTTCCCCAAATTACGGAAGAAATGGCTCTACTATTTAAGAAAAGTTAATCTTGTGCACTTTGTCTCTTTTCCGTTTTTATATGTGTTTCAAGGTCAGTCATACAACATGCTGAATCCGCACCGTCCTTCCGCTCTAGAGCTGCAAGCGCTCTCCGTGTTGTACTCGGTCGGCCCCTCTACGGTAGCTGTCGTACTTGAAAATATCCCGGATGGAAAAGTCCGCGCCTACACCACCATCCTCTCGGTGATGCAAAGTCTGGAGCGCAAAGGACTGGCCAAACCTGCC
>JAKVCR010000007.1 GCA_022448985.1 Roseibacillus sp. | reverse complement strand
TTCTTCTCATCGATAAGGTCTGCCAGATCCGAATCATCGGGTAATTTTCCCTTCGGCGGAATCTTCCCCAGCTGTTTCCAATCCTCTTTATCGGGCAGGTCCTTTATCGCCAAAAGATAACTGCTCCACGCCCTTTGGTGTTCCTCTTTCGGCAAACGGTCAGCTATCTCCTTCGCTGAGGCGTCATCAATCCCCATTTCTCCCAGTCGGTCCACGAGGGGATGAACCGGCGGTTGCCCACCCCCCGGCTGATCCCCCTTTCCTGGCTCTCCATTGGTGATCTTCCCTTCCTCGTTGCCATCGCCCTGCTTCAGCAGGAGCACGGCAACCAGCAGGAGCGCCGCCACGGCGGCCGCGGCGCCCAGAATGACCACGATCCTGTTGGGCTGGCGCCGACCTCTCGCAAAGTCCCCCAGCCCAAGCCGGCCCGGCCCGGCATCCCGCGAACCTTCCGCACTCACCAGCGAAGCCTGCGCCACGGGCTGGTTCCCGGGGACGGAAAGGGTGGGTTCCGGCACCACCGCCCTCTGTGAGGAAGCGACGCCGGTGGGGACGGGAATCTTCCGCTGGCGCTCCGCGGGCACCTTCAGGCTGCCGGGCTGGTCCACCCGCAGGAAAGTTCGCGATCCACAGCGGCTCTGCACCGAACCCAGCAGAGCGGCCGGGCTCATGATCCAGTCAAAATCCGACAGCTCGTCCCCCTGCTCGAGACAGGTCGTGAAGGTCACCTCCCAGTGCTGTCCATCCTTCTCCGCGATTGCCTCGGCCAGCAGGGGCAGGGGCTCGACCCCGTCCGGGATGGCAATTACCCCCGTCCGCGGGGTCTCCGGGTCGGCCAGGAGCCGGGCATGAAGTCCGTTCCCGGTGGCAGCCTCCCAGGCCCGGCGACTCCCGGTCTCACGACCAGACCCCGTCGCCATGAGATCGATATCCTCCTCGGGTCCATAGAGCTTGGGTGCCCCCTCCCACGAGCGACACCATTCAAAACTGTTCAGGACATCCGCCGGATTGATTCCGGCCGCTCCGAGACGTGCCGCCTCGTTCGGGGCTACCACGAGATGATGGGCGATGTGATTGGTCCGGCTCGTATAATCCGAACCTGCATCCCGGATGGAGCTCAGCAGGTGAAACCGGTTGTTCCCCACCGTGATCCGGCGGTGAGCAAGGATGACCCGACTGCGATCGTATCCCCGCAGGCTCGCGAACTGGCTCACCCGCTCGATGCTTCCCACGGTCAGGCCGGTCAGGGCCTTGGAGCGCGCCACGGTCCCGAATCCCGACTGGCCCGCCTGCAGAAGCCTGCGCGCACTGGTGTAGATGAGTTGCTGGGCCATGGCATCAGGCAGGCTTGTCGCCCGGGAAGAAGGTTGGTGCGATCTTGGAAAGAACCCACAGCGTGGCATCCTCCACCCGCTGGGGATCCAACTTGGTGGGATCCGGTCCGATCCGCTCGACCCCGTCGCTGTCGGTGAACTTCACAGGGGGATTCCCGAGGGGACTGGCCGCGAAGAAACGGGTATCGGAGGACATCCCCTCCGCATTGGCAACGATCTCGGGACAGACCTCGAGGAGGAATTCCCGGATGCGCTCCGAGTTCTTCTCGATGTTGGAAACCAGGACCCGCGTCATGCCATCCTGCTCTCCGAGCACCGGCAGGAGCGGTTCGTCTCCGAGAAGGCTGATCCAGGAATCACTCTTTCCTATGATGACCGCCAGAGGGGTGGCCACCTTCTCGGTGGAAGTGAGCCCGAGGATCTGCTTCATGCGCACCTCGGACTCCGACAGGATGATGTCCTGCTGGTCATTTCTCCGCTCCTCCAGCTGGGGATCGCTCTTGGACTCGATCCTGCGCCGGAACTCGGGATTGTAGAGTGGATCAAAGAGGAAGAATACCCCGGACGCCACCGCGATATGCTGCGCCCCGGGTGAGTCCGCACTGTTTCGGCCCGGCTCGAAGTGCTCCCCCGCGTTGTCATAGAATACCAGCGAGAATCCTTCATCCGAATCGTCCTTCCTCGAGACCCTGAAGACAAAGGGTTTCGGGAGCCGAACCTGGCGGCCCTGCCGGGGCAGGGTTTCATAGAGAGCTCCCTCCAGTTCCGTCTTGGCAAGATAGGCATCCTCCGGGGTGCTCGCCGAGAAGAGGTGGGTCTTCATGTCATTGAGAACCACGTTGTCACTGGGCGAAGCGTCCCGGAAAGTCGCGGTAAATCTTTTGAAGAGAGTCGACTGCAGGATCTTGACCAGCACGCTCAGGTAATACGATTTTCCCGAGGAAGGAGCCCCCACCACCGAAAAGATATGGTGTGGTTCATCCAGAAAACTGGGCGGGAGACGCCTGCGACAGTGGGGGCAGGCATGCTCCGGTGCCGGCATGCCAAAGGCATCGAGCGGTTGCCCCCGGTCATTGAACCGGGTGGCCAGGAACCTGAGCATATGTTCTTCCCCCAGCATGGAGTCTCCCCGGAGATCGGCATGAACCGCGATGCTCATGACATCGCCCCGCCCAAAACGGAACCAGCATACCGGACAGGTGAACTCGCCATATTCGGTATCGATTTCGGAGGCGTCGAACTGATCCTCTGCGACAACCCTCGTGGTCGAGGATTCCGTCACGCTCGATCCTCCCCCCAGTGCCTGGCGGATCTGGTGCGGGTAAAACCCCATCTGGACCATTCCCCGGCATGCCACAATGACCTGCCCCGGGGTCCCCTCTGCGATTGTATCCAGCACCTCGCGCAGGAACGGGCCCTCCCACTCCTCGGAACCCCGTTGATGGAGATACCATGAGTCCGTCCTGATTCCCGAGAACCATTCGCGGCACGATTCATCACCACACCTCAGGGTGAAGGGGTGCCCCCCCACCACGAGAGTGTGCTCCTCGTTGTCTTCCACTGAGGCAAGCGCCTGCTCCTGGCCGTCATAAATGATATGCCCGCTCCCCGCCGGCCCCATGATCTGGAACCCATTCGCAACGCGATCAACCGAAAACAGGATTCGATCCCCCCGTGTTCCAGGCCCATTGACCTTGAGATTGGCAGTCTCGCCACCCCCGACGATGAAAGGCCCGGCCAGAACCTCCGCGCGCTCCCCATTGAGACAGTCGACGAGCCACAGTTTTTGACTGATATCCATGCCAGACGTATTGGGTAAACAACCCGATATCCAACCGGGCGACAAGTCAACACCTTAGGACCGGCCAAGGCATGGCACGTCAACAGTATATTCGCCTGGACGGAGCTGGAAGGGGCTCCCGTGAGGAGTCTCGTCCCTGCGGATTCTGTGGACAATGGTGATGACTCGGTGACCGGAACCCTTTGTCTTCAGGGTCTCGGGGAAGGACGATTCGGATGAAGGATTCCCGCTGGTATTCTATGACAACGCGGGGGAGCACTTCGAGCCGGGCCGGAACAGTGCGGACTCACCCGGGGCGCAGGATATCGCGCTAGCGTCCGGGGTATTCTTCCTCTTTGATCCGCCCTGCAATCCCGAATTCCGGCAGTCCCCGGACGCGCAGGGGGAGAGGGTTAAACCATCACGTGCGGGCTCTTCCCTGTAGAGCCTCTATCGCCGACGGCGAAAAACGAGAGGGCCCAGTCCGAGGAACACGAGCACTCCCGTGCCTGCTTCTGGAATGAGAACCCATCCTGCGGCAACTGGATCAAATCCGGTCCCCGCGAAGTTGGTACGACGATTGTAAAAGGAGGCCCCCGTCGTCGAGCCGAGGGATTCAGCCTGCTCCAGGTTCGCTCCACTGAAGTCGCTACCCTCCAGGTCCGCGAAGAAAAAGTTCGCCCCCTCCAGGTCTGCTCCCCGCGCATTCGAGAAAACAAAAGCCGCGAAACTCAAGTCCGCCTCGGACAAAATCGCAAACATGAGGGCCAGGTCCGTCAGGTTGGCCCCGGAGAGGTTAATCGACCGGGCGGTTACGCCTTCCAGCGTGGCGTAACTCAGGTTCACTCTCCGGAGGTTGGCATTGAGGAGATTCGCCCCGGACAAATCGGCCCAGCGCAGATCCGCATTAGCGAGGCTCGCATCAGCCAGCTCCGCGTCGGGCGCGAGATTGCTCCCGAGGTAGGGGTGAGGGGTGCCCGCGGTGGTCAGGATCGGGTCATCCGTGCCCAGGGTCGTCCGGTAGGTGGCGGCGGGAAAGGCAACGCCGGCCAGGAGCAGAGTAAGACCACTGGTGATTAATCTCTGCATATATTCAGGAAATACGAAATTTATTCCGGGTTGGAAAGGAAAAGGACTCCGGATTGGGGATCGATCTCCCCGGGACCACGGGTTCGAATCTGGCGCGGGGATAAATCTGTTTCCTTGTGCCCCAGAGGCCCCGGGGGTCACGTTGACATCGCACCGTCACCCCAATGAAACTCCTGTCCACCATCCTTGCCCTTCTGCTCGGCAGCCTCCCGGTCCTCACCGCGGAAACCCGCCCCAACATCATCCTCATCATGGTGGATGACATGGGATTCTCGGACATCGGTTGTTATGGAAGCGAGATCCCCACCCCCCATCTCGATGCCCTCGCGGCCAGGGGAACCCGGTTCTCCCAGTTCTACAACACGGGCCGCTGCTGCCCCACCAGGGCCTCGCTCCTGACCGGGCTCTACTCCCACCAGGCCGGAATAGGCTGGATGACCACGGACCAGGGCGCGCCGGGCTACCGTGGACAGCTCAACGAACAGTGCCACACCATCGCGGAAGTCCTGAACCGGGCCGGCTACTTCACTGCCATGACCGGGAAGTGGCACGTGGGCTACTCGGCCCAGGTAAACCCCACCGCCCGTGGCTTTCTCCGGAGCCTGAACCTTGAACTGGGTGGGATCCATTTCTCCAACCAGACCGGCCGGATGGAGAGCCGCAAACTGTACTTCAACGGGAAGGAAATTTCCAGGGACGACCCACGGCTCTCTCCCCCGTGGTACGGATCCAATCTCTGGACCGAGCAGGGGATCCGCTTCCTTGACGAGGCCCGCGCCGCCAAAAAGCCCTTCTTCTGGTACCTCGCCCATGTCGCTCCCCACTTCCCGTGTATGGCCCCGGAAAAGACCATCGCCCGCTACCGTGGCAAGTACCGCTCGGGCTGGGACCAGCTGGCCCGGGAGCGCCACTCCCGTCAGGTGAAGTCCGGGCTGATCGAAGCGAGCTGGAAACCGGAGCCCCGTCCCGCGCAGATCCCGGCCTGGAAGTCACTGGGCGAGAAGGACCAGGTGCGCTACGACGACATGATGGCCATCTACGCCGCCATGATCGAGGAGATCGACAAGAACGTGGGCAAACTGGTGGCCGCCCTGAAGGAGCGGGAACAACTGGACAACACCCTCATCCTGTTTCTCTCCGACAACGGTGGAAACGCTGAGACCGGTATCAAGGGGCGCTACGAGGGAACGAAACCGGGCGATCCTCATTCCAATGTCTTCATCGGCCGGTGCTGGGCCCATCTCAACAACGTCCCCTTCCGCCAGTACAAGCACTACAATCACGAGGGCGGGATTGCCACGCCCCTCATTGCCCACTGGCCGGACCAGATCACTCCCCGCAAGGACTGGATCGCCACCCCCACCCACCTCATCGACCTGATGGCGACCTGTGTCGACCTCGGGGCGGCGAGCTACCCAAAAACCCGCAAGGGTCGACCGGTTCCCGCCATGGAGGGGCAAAGCCTGCGCCCCCTCCTCACCGGCAAGGGGGAATTCGCCAGGCGCCCCCTCTTCTGGGAGCACGAGGGCAACGCGGCCATCCGGGTGGGCGACGAGAAACTGGTGCGCCTCGGGAAAAAGGGGCAGTGGGAGCTTTACGACCTGGCAACCGACCGCACCGAACAGCAGAACCTGGCCCCCAAACGGCCCGGACGGGTGAAAGCCCTCGCCGCTCAGTGGGAGGACTGGGCCCGGCGTTGCCAGGTCCTCCCCAGGCCCAAGCCGAAGGCCAGGCCCAGGACCAAGCCCAAAAGCACGCCCAAGCCGAGAAAGGCCACCTCGTTGATGCCCGAGGGAGTCGAGACCAAAATCGACCCGCAGGCGATGGCCGATCTGATCGCCTTTCTCCGCAACCCGTCGCGCCAATGGCTAACCGACCCAGTGACTGACTAACCCAGTGGCTGACAACGAGTAGCTCACCTGCGCATCATCGCCCTCAGGCCCGGTGCGCCTCGTGGAGTACCTCATTCATCGCCACGAGCATTTGAGCCTCGACCTCCGGTTTGCATGCCAACCGGTGCTTGTACATCATGGCCGCCCCGAAGGGGCTCGCTTCATAGCCCCCGCGGTCGCCCATCCGGTAAGCCTCGGCGGTCGCCAGATAATTTTCGCATCCGTTCGTGTAACCGAGAATGAGCGTATGCTCAAACGGCGATTTTTCCTGGCCCTGTAATTGATAGGCGGCAAACGGCTCGTGCGCCATGCCCAGAATGCACAGGTCATCGCCCAGGGCAAAGGCCTGCAGGGGCATTTTCAAAAATCGGGGCTTCCCCGCTTCGGCAATCGCCAGCAGTTCACGGTAGGGTCCATGGTGAGGCCGATCGGCAACCAGTTTTTTACATTTTTCCACGGATGGAGGGTCCTGCAGCGGCAGATCGATTTCGCGATACGCAAACCTTAATCTTCCTTCGAGCGGCTGCGGTTCTTTCCGCAGTGCCCGCACGACCGCATAGCCTAAGTCGCGGCCCGCACCCCGCGCTGCGCCGATACCCGAGGCGAGCGGAGCGCCGTTGATGTCGCCGCCGCAGCCCTGGATAAACATGGGAATGCCGCCGGTTTCTCCTTCCGGGGGCGCCTTACCTCCGTTCATCGCTTGGCGAATCCGCTCGGAGGCAAAACCGGGATAGTCGGCCGAGATCTTGCGGCTGGCCGAATGGACGATCACCGGATGAGCCGCGTAGCTGTAGAGCACACCAACCGATTTGTCTCCTGCAATCGTTTTGAGATGAATGGCATCGACCCACAGCATCTGGTCACCGTCGGGGTTCGGTGCCATGGTCATGCCGTGCGCGACAGGCATGCGGCGGTTTACTGAAATTTGAGTCGGTTCGCGGCGATAGCGCACGGTGACCGGTTGCAGGCGGCTATCGGCCTCGGCGACCACCTCGGCAAACTGCGTGGGCAGCGTCTGGTGCCACGGCTTGTCTTTGGCTTTTTCCCACTGTTCGCTCCAGGGAATCGTCAGTGGCGAGTTATGGTTATGACTGCAGTTGATCAGGATCTGCTGCTTGGGGATGCCGGTCTTTTCGGCAATCGCATCAACCAACCGGTCGTTGTACTCGAAATCAAATCCCAACATGTCGTTGGAGACGATCGCAAGTTTGGTTTCTCCGTCGGTGAGCACCAGAGCGCGGATAAAGAGCGGGTCGTTTTGCCCGTCACTCTTTTGCATCGGTCCGATCAAAAACGTGCCTTCGGCCGGGATGTCGGCCACTGTTTCTGCCGCTCCGGCCGACCAGACTGGTTTGGATTTTTCTTGCTCGGCCGCTTGCGACTTGGCAAGCGCAATGGTGGCGGCACCGGCACCTGCCACCTGAGCGAAGACACGGCGATTGAGTTTGGTTTTTTCCATCGAGAGCCTTTTTAAATTCTAGGGCCGAACGCGATTTTGATGTCCATTGTCTAAAGCACAACACCCACAGTGTAACACCAACTGCCGATCCATCACCCGGGGACGAATGGCGTTTTTTCCGATTCGTCGCGTTCCCATGGCATGAATGTGCGATTTGATTTTGAATCTCTGGCGTGGCGGTGACTGATGCCCGCTCAGTGGGAAGACTGGGCCCGGCGTTGCCAGGTCCTGCCCAGGCCCAAGCCGAAGGCCAAGCCCAGGACCAGGCCCAAAAGCACGCCCAAGCCGAGAAAGGCCACCTCCCGGGTTGCCCCTTCCTCTTTCTCCTCCGGGATGGCCTCCGCGGAGTCGTCCTTCTTTTCCGGAACCCCGTTTCGCAGGGATCCCCCCCCCTGACCGGCAAGCGGTACGGCCACGGCGGAGGGAGCAGGAGGCTCGGGGGCTGGCTCTGCAACCGCCGAATCTCCAATCGCCTTCCTCGCCAGCCCATCTGCTTCCACTGGGGCACCAGCCCCCGCATCCTCATCCTCACTCAACAACTTTTCTTCTACCTTCAGCTCCTCCGCCTTGCCCGGCCTCGGGAAGCTGCGAAGCCGCCTTCCCTTCGCGGGCTCGTTGGCCTTCAACTTGTCGTCCTCCGCGACCAGGGCTGACAGTTCCGGCGATTCGGATTCGAGATCCAGCTGGGCTACCGCAGGGGACAGGCTATCTCGCTGGTCTGGCGCGGCCAGCTGGTCGCTGACCTCAACTCCACTACCCGCCCCCGCATCAAAGGCCATCCACGGCTGTGTCAGGAAGGTCACGAGGAAAAGGGTGAGGGCAAAGCACGCCGCCACCGACCACATCACGCGCCGCCCGGCCGAGCGAATGCGGCGCTCCCGCGCAAGCTCTGCGGCGTCCGGACCCACCACCGGGATCTCCTCCGAAGGAGCTGGCAGCACAAGTGCCTCCTGCAACTGTGCCCTGCGCTCCGGGGACAACTTCCACTCCTCGTCATCCTGCGGCCCAACGGTCTCCCCCAGCAGGCCGTGAAGGGTCTCCACGCGCTGCTTGAATTCCCGGAGCTGTGGCTGCTCAGCCATCAAGCACTCCAGTTCTTCGGCCTCCGAACCGGAGACCTCGCCCAGGACGAGAGCCACCACCCGGGCCTCGATCCCGGGATCCAGCCCACCGTGAAGATCATCATTGTAGTTATCGTCACCCATCTTCCCTATCCTTTCGCTCCTTCCACTCCGGCCCGCTGCAGGTCATCGGCGAGTCCCTTGAGGATGTGATGCAGCCGATAACCTACATTCCCGACACTCATGCCGCTGCGCTCGCTGATCTGCTCGTACTTGAGCCCCTCGAAATACTTGAGCCGGAGGAGGAGCTGGTCACGTTCGTCGAGATCCCCCATGAGCATGTGCAGGATCCCGGCCGCTTCCAGCTTCCCAAGGACTTCATCGGAAGCCTCCTGCCCCATGTCCTTCTGGTCTGCCCCCATGCTGCCGGATCGTCCCGGGTTGGCCGCATGCCCCTCCCCGATACTCTCCTGGGTGACAGGATCGGTTAGCAGCTCACGTTTGTGATCGCGGAGGTGATTGTAGGCCCTGTTCCGTACGCACCGGAAAAGCCACGCACGCGGCTGTCGGACTTCGTCCCAGTGCCGATGAAGACGCAGGAAGGCGTCCTGCACCAGGTCCTCAGCCACTTCCCGGCGGCCAACCAGACCATGGGCATAGCGCAGGAGCGGACTTTCCTCCGCTTCGAACACCTCTGCCAGGGAAGGCTTGGGTTGCTTGGAGGGTTCCGAGGACATGGGGACAACGATGACCGAGGCCAGGGCCATCGACCGGGCGAATTGCGCTAGATAAACTGCCACTTGAGTCCGTCCTTTCGAGCCTTAAGACCCGGGAAACCACCGAGCCTTGGGAAATTTCTGCCAAATTTGCCGCGATTCTTATCCCCGGCACCACAAAAAGGCCTTTGCGGGAGTGTCCGGATGGCCCGCAACCCCCGGCAGGAGGCCTCTCCCCATGCAGGAAACCGCAATCCAGCCTCGTATTCATCGGCACAAGACCCTCGACCTCCGGGCATTCCCAACCTAAACAAATCGGCCCCCGCGGATGTTCTTTCTGAAGAAAATGTTTCAGCTCCGGGATCAGACCAATCCCAGCGCTGAGAAGCCGTTCCTCGAGCACCTCGAGGATTTGCGGGTATG
>JAKVCR010000069.1 GCA_022448985.1 Roseibacillus sp. | reverse complement strand
CGGCCGCAAGACAGTGTGCGTTCATCCCCCGCAGCACATCCACGCTATCCACCAAAAAGGAGAGCCGCGCGTGGGAATGGGCCAAGGCTAACTGGAGAAGGCGGTCCTGGTTAGGGCCCACCACCGGATAGGCCAGGAGGACGTCCTCGACCCCGGCTGCGAGACACATCTCCACCTCCGCAATGGTAGAGGCCTTGAACTTGTCGATCCCCACTTCTAGCTGGAGGCGTACCACCGCATCCATCTTGTGCGTCTTGACGTGCGGCCGAAGCCGATCCGGTCCCCCGCACAACTCGACCATGCGGTCGATATTGGCCTGCACCCGGTCGGGCCATACCAGAAGAGACGGCGAGGGCACGCTTCCGAGGTCAGCCCCCTCCAAGCCGGAGATGGGCTTCATTCCGGAATAACTTCAACGATCATTTCTATCTCCACCGCAATACCTCCCGGAAGGGTATTGGAAGGAAGGGCACTCCGGGCCCCCACCCCGATTTCAGGACCGAACACATCGGCAAACAACTCACTGCACCCGTTGATGACCTTGGGCTGGTCTACGAAGTCATCCGCGGAGTTGACGAACCCGAGGGTCTTCACCACCCGCTTCACCCGGTCTAGACTGCCCAGGGCATTCCGGAGGGTGGAGAGCATGGCAAGACCGGTATGGCGAGCCGCATCGTAGCCTCCCTGCAGGTCCATATTCTCCCCGACCCGGCCCACTACGAGGGCCCCATCTGTCCTAAGGGGACCATGTCCGGAGAGGTAGGCAATGTGGCCGTCAAAGACGATCGGCTTGTAGACCCCCATCGGCTTTGGAGCTTCGGGCAATTCGAGATTCAGTTCCTTGAGTTTTTCTTCAGCGCTCATTGGTGAAGTTGAAAGTTAGCAATTGGGGCCATCGGTGCGACTCGAAATTCATTCCAGCCCCGGGGTCAGGTTCCGAAGTACTTCTCTATCAGGCCTTGCGCAGGTTTCCTTCCCGCCAGGCTCACCCAGATCACCACGATGAGGTTGACCAGCGAGGCCCAGATGAAAGGGTGGACATTCAGCCAGTTGAACTCCTTGAACTCCCCGAAGAGAAAGAGGCCAATGAGATAAAAGCCCAGCATGACGAGCCCCCCGCAGATCATGCCTGCCACTGCCGCCGGAGCGGTCATACGCTTCCAGTAGAGGCCCATGATGACGGGCACGAGGAAGGTAGCCCCCAGGCCACCGGAAGCGAATACGATCAGGGTCTGCAGGAACTTGGGCGGGTTGAGCGCGAAGATGACTGCGAGAGCTCCCACCACCACGGTGGTCAGGCGGCTCAACCGCGCAATTGTCTTCTCCGAAACCACGCCTTTTTTCTTCTGTTGGTAGACGTCACGCACAACTCCTGAGGAAACGAGAAGGAGGAAGCTGTCCACGCTCGACATAATGGCGGCAAAGGGCGCGGCCACCAAGATGCCCGCCAACCATGGGACCCCCGCCTGTTCAGTCACTACCCGGGCCATCTCCGGCATGATCCGGTCAGCCTCCACCTCCATCCCCGGCAGGATGATGCGGGCGCTCGTGAAGATGACGATCAGAGGGAGGTAGATCAGGGTAAAGAAGATGGCCACGAACAGAATGGAGCGGCGCAACACCACCGTGTCTCGAAAGGCCATCTGCCGAACCATGTAACTCGGTTGGCCGGCCCCGGAGAAATTCCAGAAGGCGAAAAAGCTGAGGGCGAGCATGACCGGGAGAAACCCGTGGACACTATCAAGGCTGGGGCCGTGCGGAGAGAGATAGATGCCCTTCTCTCCCGCACCCGTCCGGTAGGGCTTACGCGAGCCCTCGATGAGGCTTCCCGACACCGGGCTCGTAACCCTGCCTGCAAGCTGCTCCCTGTGTTCCGCAAAGGTAACCAGGAGGACCTTGGCCTCCAACCGGTCCGAAGAGGGGGGCTTCCCCGGCTTCTCGGCAAGACACAGGAGCTCCCCGTCGACCGACCTGATCCAGTCGCCCTTTTTCAACTTTTCAGTCTCCTCCTCGTTCCCAGCCTCCAGCCGCACCTTGGCATACTCAGGGGGAATCTGCTCGGCCAACTTCCCGGTAGCGCGATCGAGGCCGCCTACCAGCGAAAGTGTCATTCCCAGCAGGATGAGCACCCCGATGAGCATGACCAACCCCTGCAGGACATCGGTCCACACCACCGCGCGAAACCCGCCGTAGGTGGTGTAGGCCACCACCGCGATCCCGAAGATTCCCAGGCAGACGAGGTAATGTGGATCGGCCTGGTTCACCCAGAAGATATTCTTAGTGAATCCCGCTACCACTGAGACCACGTCCTCGTAAATCCGGACCTCCCCGAAGAGGGTCTGCATGATGACTGCACCCGCCTTGAACTGGGCCAGGAGATAAAAAAACATGAAGAAGAGAAGAAGCAGGGTCGCGGTGTTACCCACCGGATTGCTGGCAAAGCGCTTGCGCAGGAGTTCGGGAATAGTGATCGCTCCTGCGATGCGGCCGATCTGGTTGAGCCGCTTGGCAAAAAGACCCATCGCCACCAGGGGCACCACCATGTAGCCGCAGATCCACCACGCCAGCGTCCATCCATGGGTATAGATCAGGGCCGGAAATCCCATGAAGCTGCCTCCGCTGGCAAGGGTGGCCGCATAGGTGAGGGCAAAGGCCCACATCCCGAAATTACGCCCCCCCAGGTAGTACTCGCCCACAAAGGGCTTCCCGCGGCCCACCCGCCCGGCCACGAAGGCAATCACGAACACAATCAGGACATATACGAGGAACGACACGAGAGCCGCGTTCGAACCCCCACTGGTAGCCTCTGCAAGGATGATCATGATCCCTCCTGTTCCGTCCCGGCCAGAGCTCCCTCTTCCTCCTCGCTCCGATCGGGATCCAGGTCCGTGTCCTTCATGAAAAACATGGTGAACCAGAAGGTGAACCCGCAGGCCGCGATCCAGGGAAGCGCGACGCCCAGAAACACCCAGCGCGGCATTCCCATCACGGTGACCACTTCCTCGCCCTTCTCCCCACTCCAGCCCAGCGAACACGCCACCGCAGTCCAGGCCATGAACACCAGCCAGGCGATGACAATGACCACCGTCTCGCGGCTCGCCTGACGAAACGATTCCCCCAGCCGCCTGTTACGATCCTCCCTCCTCATCGCCCTACTCCGGTCGCCCCTTGGGATCAGGCTTCTCGCCCTTAATCAGTTTCACGGCCTGGCGGGCGAGCCGGCGACCGAAGAGATCGTAGCCTTCCTTGGTGTAGTGGAGGTCGTTCCACTTTCGGCCGTCCCGTTCCTTGTCGTTGGTATCATCGGTATCAGCCCATGCCCCCCGCGGGTCATCGTTAGCCACCTTGACCTGAGCATCGCGCACTGCATTCCACTGGTCGTGATTGAGATGGTCGCAAAGACGACCGATGACAAAATTCATCCCGGGGGCTTGCAGGTCCTTGCGCAGGTTCGCAATCAGAGTCTTCATGCTCTCCTCGTAGGCTGCGGCAAGACCGGTCTTGCCATCTCGTTCTCCCTGCATCCACAAGAAGGTGATGCTATCCGGCTTGCCTTCCGCAATGCTGGCCTTCGCCTGCTTGAGCACCACATCGTAGAATTCCGCGGGATCGTTGAACTGCTGGGTGAGCTTGTTCTTCCTGGCGATCTCATCCCAAGTTTTCACCCACTTGCGAATGGGCTGGCCTCCCCGCGCGAACTTGACGTGCTGGATGTCCGCCCCGGGCAGGAGTTTCTTCAGCTCGGGGAGAACGGAAGTCTTCTCCTTGAGGCCCTGCATGTTGCTCTGGCCCGAGAGGATGAAGAGATGGCGTTCCCCGGCCTGGGCCAGGGCACAGAAAAAGGTCGCCGCCGCGACTGCAAGAAAGGTGGGCAGTTTCATTCCCTATTGGTTAGAGGGTCACTCCTCCCTTGTCAGTGTGAATCTTCCGGCTCCGCGGAGCCCGGTGCTTGCCCTGGCATAAGCACTTCCCTAGAACTTCTGACCATGCACGCCTGCCTGCCGTTCCTGACTGCCGCATTCACCATTACCGCGACCCTTTCCCTCTCTGCTGCCGAGGCCCCCGAGGACAAGATCGATCTTCTGGCCGACCCTGCCTTCAAAAACTGGGTCTTTCACCTCAGTGAAAAGAATTCCCTCAGTACCAGGCGCGCGGACGTCGCCGTGATAAAGAACGGCATTCTCCAGGTCACCGGGAAGGGCTTCGGCTACTTCCGGACCAGGGAAGCCTACCGGGACTATCACCTCGTCCTCGAGTACAAGTGGGGCGAGAAGACGTGGTCAAAGCGCGCCGACCGTGCCCGAGACTGCGGGCTGCTTCTTCACAGCCACGGACCTGATGGGGCCTTCGGGGGCGCNTGGATTTCCTGTATTCAGGCCCAGATGCTGGAAGGTTCGATGGGAGACATCAATGTGCTGCAAGGNAAGACGAAGGAAGGGAAACTAATCCCTACCCGCCTGACCTGCGAGGTAGAGAAGACCCCCAAGGGCCCCCGCTGGAAAAAAGGTGGAATCCCCATGACATTTCCGCCCACGGGCAAGTCAGTAGCCAGCATCCGTTGGAAGGATCGTGATCCGGACTGGAAGGACGTAAAGGGATTCCGCGGCAGTAAAGACGTCGACAACCCGGTGGGAGAATGGAGCCGCATGGAAGTCATCTGCGACGGAACTTCCTACCGGATCCTGCTCAATGGGATTCTCGTGAACGAAGGCCGCGACGCCAGCCCGGCTGCCGGGTTCATCGGAATTCAGAACGAGTGGGCCGAGTGCTTTATCCGCCGCCTTGAACTCTGGCCGGTCGGGGGCTTCAGGGAAAAACCTGTGAAAGCTCCCATCACTCCGGGATCCGGCTCCTGACGAATCAAAATTTCCATCCGCCCCGCCGGAAGATGTCTACCCCGGAAACAGTCGAGATCGTCAACTGTCACGCCGAGGGAGAAGTCGGTGACGTCATCGTGGGCGGCGTCGATCCGCCCCCGGGCCGAACCCTCTGGGAACAACGCACCTTTCTTGAGCAGGACCAGTCGCTGCGCAACTTCGTTCTCAACGAGCCGAGGGGAGGAGTTTTCCGACACGTCAACCTCCTCGTCCCAGCGCAGCACCCCGAAGCCGACATGGGGTTTCTCATCATGGAACCGGCTGATACGCCCCCCATGTCGGGATCAAATTCCATCTGCGTCGCCACGGTCCTCCTCGAGCAGGGAATCATTCCCATGACCGAACCGGAAACCAGCCTCGTCCTTGAGGCCCCGGGTGGACTGATTGAAGTTCGGGCCCAGTGCCGTAACGGCAAGGCCGAACGTATCACCATTAGCAACGTGCCCTCCTTCGCGGCCCGGTTGGAGGTGCCCCTTGAGGTCGCAGGGATGCCAACCCTCCGGGTGGATACCGCCTATGGGGGGGACAGCTTCGTGATTGTGGAAGCGCAGGACCTTGACCTTGATCTTGCCGGCAGCGAAGCATGGGAGCTCACCGGCCTGGGAATGAAAATCGTGGCCGCCGCGAATGAACAACTGGGATTCGTTCATCCGGAAAACCCGGAATGGGGCCACCTGTCCTTCTGTCAGTTCGCGGGACCTCTCGAACGCGAGGGCAATACCCTGACCGGCCCGAATGCGGTGGCCATCCGTCCCGGCAAGATCGACCGCTGCCCCACCGGGACAGGCTGCTCGGCGCGCATGGCAGTTCTTCACCGGAAGGGCATCATGAACCTTGGCGACACCTATCGTGCCCGTTCCCTGATCGGGTCGGAATTCCTCTGCGGCATCGATGCCGTCGCCACTGTGGGGGATATTCCCGCCATCCATCCGCGGATCTCGGGTCGGGCCTGGATCACCGGGACAACCCGCCATACCCTGGATCCGGAGGATCCCTGGCCCACTGGCTACCGACTTTCCGACACCTGGCCGGGAGCGTGAGAACGTCTCTCCTTCCCCGGCCGTCTTCCTAATTCATTCGATCCCGCCCGGACGAGACCGGGGCCGCTCCGGTGGCCGTCCTGGTCGACGCTCACCCCGGGGCGGACCACGACGTCCAGAGGGAGGGCCGCGACGCTCACCTCCCGGTCGGGCTCCCCGTCCTCCGCGGTGATCGATCACGCCATCGGCATCACGGTCTTCGCCGTAGGGCATCCCGTTTTCAAAGTAAACCCTCTCCCTGCGGCCCTCTGCAACGTGCTCACGGTAGACCTTGCGTTTTTCCGTCTTGGCGAATGAAGCATTGGCCTTGAGCAGAACCGCCTTGAGGTCTCCCAGATCAGATCCCAGAGGCAACTCTTCCATCACCTTTCCAGTCTGCCCAAAGGTATTCGCTCTTATCACAAAGAAGCCCGTCCGGCCTCGCTCACCCTTCACTGCATCACGCCACTTCGCATCCTGCTCATTATCCGCAAAGTCGGTATGAAATTTCCCAACGATTTCCCCGTCACTCATGAGGGGCCGCAGGCTGGTCCGCAAC
>JAKVCR010000068.1 GCA_022448985.1 Roseibacillus sp. | reverse complement strand
CCGGCTTTTGCGTTGCAGCACCCGCAGGCAGGGCATACAGGTACTACACGGCCGAATAATCCAAGAATCGGTTACAACCCCATCCGCGACTCCCGTGCCCTCTCCCCCATTCGCTCGCGTCCGCCCTGCCCTCCCGGGCATCTTCCTTGCAACGACCGGAATCCTTTCCGCCGCTCCGGTCATCAATGAGATCCACTACAATAACGACGTCAACTACATCGCCAACGAGTTCGTCGAGATCTACAATCCCGGCCCCGATCTCGTTAATCTTTCCGGCTGGCAGCTCACCGGGGGAGTTGAGTTCACCTTTCCTGATAACACCCTGCTCGGGGTGGACGACTACGTTGCGGTAGCCGAAAATCCGACCACCCTCCGCGCAGAATTCTCGAGGCCGCCAAACGGCCCTCCACTCGACCTTCCCATCCTCGGGCCTTACACCGGAGGCCTGAGTGGAGAGGGCGAGACCATCGACCTCGTCAATGATTCCGGCGAGCGCATCGACCGGGTGAACTTCGACATCGACTTCCCCTGGCCCATCGCAGCCGATGGTGAGGGAAGCTCCATGGAGCTCATCAACCCCAGTCTCGACAACAACCTGGGCAGCTCCTGGCGCAGCTCAAACACCAACGGCTCCCTCAGCCCCCCTACTCCCGGCCTCGTCAACAGTGTCTTCAGTTCCGTGGCGCCACCCAACATTCGCCAGGTTCGGCACCTTCCGCAACAACCAGCCAATTCCGAGGATACCGTCATCACCGCCAAGGTCACCGATCCTGATGGTATCGGCGGGGTGAATCTGGAGTATGCCCTCATTCGTCCCGGACGATACGTCCCGGCTTTTCTCGCCAAGTCCCATTCCCAGCTTCTCAGCAATCCTAATGGACCTCGCCAGACCAATCCCGCCTATCTGCGCAACTGGTTCACCATCTCAATGAATGATGACGGACTCGGGGACGACGCAGTCGCGGGCGATGATATCTTCACCGCCACCATTCCGGCAACCGACTACGCCAATCGCACCCTTATCCGCTACCGCATCACGGTCAATGACACCGGGGGCGCCTCTGTCACCGCACCCTTCTTTGATGACGAATCCCTGAATTTCGCCTGTTTCATCTACGATGGAATTCCGGATTACGTCACCACCACCCGCACCTACTCCGCGGAGACCATCCTCAATACCCTCCCCGCCTACCACCTGCTCACCACCGAGACCGACTACGATCAATGCGTGGCCTACGACTCCAACCAGATCCCCCGCAACAGCTACGACGCCCGCAGTGCCTTCAACTGGGGCGGCACCTTCGTTTACAACGGAATTGCCTACGACAACATAAGTTACCGTCTTCGCCAGAGAAACGCGCGTTACTCCAACCGGGGCAAGCGCAGTTTTCGCTTCCGCTTCAACCGGGGAAACCACGTCCAGTTTCATGACATGTGGGGTAATCCCTATCCCACCAGGTGGCGCACCCTGAACTCCCACAAGATGCACGCCCGGGGGGGCACAAATTTCGGCCTCTACGAAGCAGCTAACGCCATTCTCTGGAACACCACCGGCACTCCCTCCCCCCACACCCACTGGTTCCATTTCCGTGTCATCAAGGACTCCGCGGAGGCCCCGGACCAGTACCACGGGGATTTCTACGGATTCCTCCTCGCAATGGAGGACTACGATCGCCGCTTCCTCAAGAGTCATGACCTCGAGGAAGGCAACCTTTACAAACTCAAGTCCGGCCTCACCGAAGGCCTCGACGTCATTCGTTACCAGGCCCCCCGGGGTATCCGCGACGGTTCTGACTATGAAAACATCATATTCAATCTGCGGCCAAACAAGAGCGACGACTGGTTGCGTGGCCATGTCGACTGGGATTCCTGGTATCACTACCATGCCATCGTCGACGCAGTCCGACACTACGATGTCCAACCCAACACCGCCGAGCACCTCAAGAACCGGGCCTACTACTTCAAACCCGACCGCTCGCGTTTTGGGCTCCTTCAAGTGCTGCCCTGGGACTCTGATACCAGTTGGGGACCAAACTGGAATGGCGGGGAGGATTTCTGCAAGTATGCCATGGGAAACCGGACGGAATTCAATATGGAATACCGCAACGTGGTCCGCGAGATCCGGGACCTCGTGTGGCAGCAGGACCAGATTAACGGTCTCATCGACATGCTCCAGGACCGCGTGATCAGCTTTCATCAAGCCGACCGTCTTCGCTGGACCAACGCACCATCGTCAGCCGGTTCCCAGAACGATGGCGACATTCGTCTACGCACCCGCGACATGAAAGCCTTCGCCTTCACAGGAGGAACCTGGACCGGGGGCAGCAGCGGCACGATGGCTTCAAATTCCCGCGATAATGGGACCTCCGGTCGCGAGGGTCGCGACGCCTACCTTGATGAACTGGGGGCCGATCCTGCCATCCCGGCCACCCCCACCATCACCGACCTCAGTGAAGAGGGCCACCCCGCTAATGGCTTGCGCTTTGAATCATCAGCCTTTTCGGACAGCTCCGGCAATTTCGAGGCCATGGAATACCGTATCGCGGAGCATGCGCCCTACGTCCGGGGAAGCAATGTCGCCTTCCCCTTTGAATGGACGGCCACCTGGGAAAGCAGCGCACTCGAAACATTCACACCCGTCATCACACCCCCTGCCTCGGCCGTGCGCGGGGGCAAGACCTATCGCGCCCGCGTGCGACACATGGACAGCACCGGTCGCTGGAGCCATTGGTCCGCACCAATCGAATTCGTGGCTGCTGATCCCTTCGCCACCGCTCATCAACAGGGCCTCGTTATTAGCGAAATCATGTACAACCCAACGGGACCCGATGATGTCGAATACGTGGAATTGCGTAATATCGGACCCACTCCTCTCGATCTCACCAATGTGCGCTTCACCAAGGGCATCGACTTTGATTTTCCCGCCGGCACCCTCATCAATCCTGGCGAATACCTCCTCGTGGTCAGAAATATCGCCGCCTTTGAAGCGCAATATGGTTCCGACCTTCCAGTTGTCGGCGAGTACTACAATGAGGACGAGGGCCGTCTCGAAAATGACGGTGAACGTATCAAGCTGGCCTTGGGCGCCTTTCCCATCCATGACTTCGTCTACGACAACAATCCACCCTGGCCCGAAGGTGCCGATGCCAATGGCTTCAGCCTTGAGCTAGCACATACTACCGACAATGCTGCCAATGACCCGCTTGATCCACTGGGGCATGGCGTCCCCTCAAACTGGCGACTGGGAGGCTCCCCGGGATCTTCCAGCGCCCGGACCTTCAGCGGCCTGGATCCCCTTTCCGATGATGATCGCGACGGACTTTCTGCCTTCCTTGAACATGCAATGGGAAGTGCCGATGGAGATCCCACCGACGGTCCCGGTCTGATCTCGGCACAGCGCGATGGCAACTCCCTGATCTTCACGTTCCAACGCCACCTCTTCGCTCATGATGTGCACTATGAGGTAGAAGTCTCCCGCGATCTAATTACCTGGAGCTCGGAGGCCTCTCTCCTCTCCGAAACGGGTAACCATGACGGGACCTCTCTTGTGACCTACAAATCTGATCTCCTTGTGGACACGGAAGACACCCTTTTCATGAGACTGCGTGCCACCATGGTCCAACCCCTTCCCTAACCCCGGGCAACGACTGCTGCAAAAACCGCTAACCCTTCCCAAGGCCCAGTGATGCGGGTCGCCCGCGATGGCTCGCCTCTCCAGCTGAAACCCGGAATTGCGGTTTCTCATGTCAATTGAACGCGTGATTGCGTGGTCTCGATAGACCGCTATCGTGCTTCTCAATGAATCTGGAGTGCGAGCCCTGCGACCTCTACAAGCATGTTATCACCCGGCGCCAACTCCTGCGCCGCGGATCGACCGGCATCGGTTCACTGGCCCTCGGATCATTACTGGCTCCTGAAGCCTTTGCGACCGGACTGGCCGATACCGGCGGGAGGCAATTCGCTCCCAAGGCCAAGAGGATCATCTTTCTTTTCATGAATGGGGCTCCCTCCCAGCAGGACCTGTTCGACTACAAGCCCCAACTGGCCGATCATCACGGCAAGGAACTATTCAAGAAATTCGATGCCAAGTCCAAGACCTGGAGCAAGGAGGGCTTCATCGAGAAAACGCAACGCCTGACCGGAATGACCTCCGGGCAGAGCTCCTTCCCGGTCGCCCGGTCCAACTGGGAATTCAAGCAGCATGGGGAAGGTGGCGCTTGGATCAGCGAGATCCTGCCTCATACCGCCAGAATTGCCGACGACCTCTGCTTCGTGAAGTCGATGCACACGGAGGCCATCAATCATGATCCGGGCGTAACCTTCTTCCAGACGGGCCACCAACAGCCAGGCCGTCCCAGCATGGGCTCCTGGATGAGCTATGGATTAGGCACCGACAATACAAACCTCCCGGCATTCTGTGTCCTCATCTCCAATGGAACCGGCCGCCCCGGCAGCCAACCAGTCTACACCAAGCTCTGGAGCAACGGATTCCTGCCCGGCGTGCACCAGGGCGTGCAGTTGCGGGGTGGAAAAACCCCGGTTCTTTATCTTAACAGCCGGCCTGGCGAATCCGTGGCCGCCCGAAAGCGGATGATCGAACGCATGGAAGCCCTCAACAGGATCCAGTTCGATGCCTTTGGCGATCCGGAGATTGCTACTCGTATTGCGCAGTACGAAATGTCCTTTCGCATGCAGATGTCCGTGCCCGAGGCCACTGATATCAGCAATGAACCAAGGACCATCCTCGACCTCTACGGACCGGAGTGTCAGAAACCGGGCAAGTTTGCCGCCAATTGCCTGCTTGCCCGCCGACTCGCTGAACGCGGGGTCCGCTTCGTGCAACTCTACCACCGCGGCTGGGATCAGCACGGAGGGCTCATCGGGGCCCTGCCTAAGCAGTGCAATGACACCGACCAGGCTTGCGCTGCACTGGTTACCGATCTCAAGCAGCGGGGAATGCTCGACGAGACCCTGGTCGTATGGGGTGGGGAGTTCGGGCGCACCACCTACTCACAAGGAGGCGCAGGAAAGGCCGCCAACGGCCGGGATCATCATCCACGATGCTTCACATACTGGATGGCGGGAGGCGGCATCAAGGGCGGGATGACTTACGGGGAAACTGACCCCTTCGGATATAATATCGTCAAGGACCCCGTCCACGTACATGACTGGCAGGCCACGATCATGCAGTTGATGGGCATCGACCATGAGCGACTCACCTTCAGGCACCAGGGACGCCGCTTCCGTCTCACTGATGTTCATGGCAAAGTCGTCAAACCCATCCTTGCCTGATGAAACACCCGATCTCATCGCTGGTTCTCGCCGCCACAGTTTCTGGTGGCTGTGGAGTACTTGAGGCGAACGATATCTCATTCAACAAGCACATCCGTCCGATTCTCGCGGACCGCTGCTTCTCCTGCCACGGACCCGACTCCGCCACCCGCAAGGCCGACCTGCGCCTCGACCTTGAGGAGAACGCCAAGACCGCCTTAAGCAGTGGAGTGACCGCCATTGTGCCGGGAAAACCGGAAGAGAGCGAAGTCATGCAGCGTCTCACCCACAGTGATCCGGACGAAGTCATGCCTCCACGCGCTTCAAAGCTCACGGTTTCTCCCGATGAAATTGCCCAGATCCGAAGATGGATCGCCCAGGGAGCAAAATGGGAACGGCACTGGGCCTTCCTTCCGCCAAAATCCATCCCACCCCCTCCTGTGGCAGACCATCCATGGCCGCGCAACGAGATCGACCACTTTATTCTCGAGACCCTTGCTCAGCATGGCCTGAAGCCTTCGCCTCCTGCTTCCCGGGCTCAACTCCTGCGTCGGGTTACGTTGGATCTTACCGGGTTGCCCCCTACCATCGGGGAACTCGACGACTTTCTCTCCGATCAATCCGATAGCGCCTACGAGAAGGCGATCAATCGCCTCCTCGCCTCTCCGGCATTCGGAGAGCGCATGGCTCTCGAGTGGCTCGACGTGGCACGCTACGGGGATACGGACGGTCTCTTCGAGGATCATCCTCGCATCATCTACGCCTGGCGGGACTGGGTGGTGACTGCTTTCAATAACAACCTGCCTTACCGCGATTTCATTACCTGGCAACTGGCAGGTGACCTGCTTCCTGAAGCCACCATCCAGCAAAAGGTGGCTACTGGATTTCTCCGCAACAATCCCACTTCCAACGAGGGCGGCATCATCGATGAGGACTACCGCATCAAGTACCTCGTAGACCGCGTCAACACCACTTCCACTGCGTTTCTTGGCCTCACCATGGAGTGTGCCCAGTGCCATAAGCACAAGTTCGACCCCATGACCCAGCGGGAATACTACGAACTGGCGGCATTCTTCAACAGCTTGGTTGGCCGCGGCAACACCAAGGGAGCCACCTCCCCCACCATCAAGCTACCGAGACTCGGGCAGGAAAAGAGACTTGGGGAAATAAGCACCGAGTTAGCAGCCGTTGAGAAAACCCTGCTGACCACTCCCCCCGGGTTAGAGGAAGCCTTCACCGAGTGGGTCGAGATCCTGGATCAACCGGTGACCTGGACCTCCCCCAGGGTCATTTCAAGTTCCCATCCGAAAACAACGGGAGAGCAGAACTCCGACCTGCCCGACTCAAAGATCCGGGGACGTTTCGTGCGAATTTCCCTGCCCAAGGGCCACAAGGGCTACCTCACCCTCTCCGAAGTCGAGGTCTATTCCTCACAACAGAACGTTGCCCTCGCAGGAGAAGCCCGGCAGTCCAGCACCGCGCACAATGCCCCGGCAGCCAAGGCAATCGACGGCAAGGCCGACGGCTCCTTCGGTTCCTGTTCCTGCTCCAGCGAACAACAGGACGCCTGGTGGGAACTTGACCTCGGGCATGACACGCCAATCGACCACATTGTGGTCTACAACCGCAATGACTGTTGCCCGGAGCGCCTCGATAACGCCTCCATCACTGTCCTGGACGCCAACCGAAAGGCCGTTGTCGAGAACCGGATTGGGGATGCCCCCTTCCGCACCGTGGTCACTCACAACCCGGAGGCCCCAGATCCGAAGCATACCGTAAACACTTATGAAATCGTGTTGGAACTTCCCCCTCCGCGGAACGACCTCGCGGCAATCCGGTTCACAAGCGAAAGCCCGGGCCTGCTCGAGTCGGTCCGGGGCGAGATCCTCGGCTCCTCCACACGTGAGTTGAAACTGCATAACAACAGCAAGCGGAAAGTCGGACCGGGACAGGAAGATCCCATAGCCCACCTTGAGATGCCCACCCAACTCGCCAAGGACGAGCGCCTGAAACTGACCATCACCGGAGCGAATACCTCGATCCAGGTGACCTCTCACTACCCTTCCGCCGCCAACCAGAAAATTCCCAAGGAGCGGAACAAGCGCCTCACACACTTCCGTGGCATCTGGCCCGGTTTTGAAGAACTTCGCAAGAAGCGTGATGCTCTCAAGGGCGAGAAAACCCAGATCGAAAAGTCCGCGGTGGTCTCCATGGTCGCAGCCGATGAGGGCAACCCCCGCAAGACACACATTCTCATGCGCGGTGAGTATGACAAACCCGGTGAAATCGTGAATCCCGCTGCACCCGGCAGCATTTTCCCCTTCTCCGATAAGCTTCCTCCCAACCGCCTCGGTCTCTCCCGGTGGATGACCGATCCTGCCAATCCGCTCCCCGCCCGGGTGGCTGTCAACCGCTACTGGCAATTGCTTTTTGGCACAGGCATCGTAGCAACATCCGAGGATTTTGGGACTCAGGGTGATCACCCCAGTCACCAGGCCCTCCTCGATTACCTTGCTGTCAGCTTTCTCCAATCCGATTGGAACATAAAGGCCCTCCTCCACAAGATCGTCACCTCCGCCACCTACCGACAGTCCAGTGTCCGCAAACCCCAGCTTGCTGAGCGTGATCCCGGAAACCGCCTTCTTGCCCGTGCTCCACGCCAACGTCTGCAGGCCGAGTTCATTCGTGATCATGCCCTCGCTGTCAGCGGCCTCCTGGTTGATCGGCGGGGGGGACCCGGGGTGCACCCCTACCAGCCTGCGGTTCTCTTCGGACGGAACGCCATCGGCGCAGCTGGCGCCTCCTTCAAGCAGGGCTCCGGGGACGACCTGTACCGCCGTAGCCTTTACACCTACTGGAAACGCCAGATCCCGGCTGCCAACATGCGTATTCTCGGGGCCAACGGCCGTAACGCCTGCCGCACGCGCCGCGAACGAACCAATACACCCCTCCAAGCCCTCGTCCTCCTTAACGACCCCCAGTTTGTAGAAGCCGCGCGCGTCCTTGCTGAACGCATCATGAAGGAAGGCGGTGCTGACATTCGCAGCCGACTTGCCTTCGCTTTCCGACTCTCCACTTCCCGACTCCCCTCCCCAGCCGAATTGTCCATTCTCCACGCAGAGTTCAATAGCCGCCTCAAGGAATTCAAGGCCAGCCCCGAGGCCGCCAAGGCCTATCTGAACGGAGGAGGGGCCCGCAAACCGGATCCTGCCCTGGACAGCGCTGAGCTGGCCGCCTTTTCCGCTCTCTGCTCCCTTATCCTGAATCTCGACGAATCAATCTCGAAGAGTTGACTCCACAGGACGACGGTAAACAGACAGGCCGGATTACTCTTTCCAGAACCAGGCTTCCTTCGGAATAACCTGGGCAGGAAGATCCGGGCCTTCCCAGGAAACCTCCAGCTTCTCCCCACCCCCCTGCTCAAAGAACGTCACTTCCACGGGATGGAGTCCCTGTTTCAGGCGCATCAAGCCTCCCCTTTTAAGAACCCCATGGAGACCGTCATTATTCACGACCACCTGCTCCCCGATCGTGAGCCGGCTGCCGTCGTCAGAAGTAGTAGCGAGAGTATAAAGCCCTTCCCTCGGCACCTTGAGGAAACCACGGAAGCGCAGGCCGTAGTGCTCACTATTCGCCGACTTGTAGGCTTCCTCGGTAGGAACTTCCACCTCACCGCTCGCAACTGCCTCCAGCTTGTCAAAATCTGGAAGGGCATCCCACTCCCCTTCAAACCCTTCAAACCGCAGACCATTCTTCATCCCGTCCTCGGCTACCGGTTCCAGAAGTTCCAGCACCCCCAGTTCCACCTCCGCTAAGACCTCCTCCTCTCCTCGCTTCAATTGGACCTTCAGTCGCTCGCCAGGCTTCCGCTCGATGAGGGCGAGGTGAAAATCGATTCCGTGACGAATATCCTTTCCCGCCAGCTGGGTAATGACATCTCCCGGTTCGATCCCGGCTTTCGCGGCCGGGGAATCCCCCCTCACTTCCTTCACCTTTCCGGACGAGGCGTACATGTCTACCTCCACTCCCAGCGCAAACCCATAACGCAACTCTGCCGAGACCAGGGCCGGAAACATCTCCCGCACGCGATCTGCCGTGATGGCGAAATTGATATTCTCCCCGTCGAGCTTCTTGGAAGTGACAACTCCGATCTGCTCGCCAAGCGCATTAATGAGCGGACCGCCCGAGTTTCCCCCGCTCACTGCGGCACTGGTCTGAACCATCCGGGGCAGGAAAGCTCCCCCCAGTGCGGTTGAGCGGTTGAGCCCACTGACAATTCCCGTCGAAACCGAGTGAATGAGCCCACCCGGATTCCCGATGATGAGCACCGGTTCCCCCAGCATCAGGTCATCGCTCCTGCCCATTGGCAACGGCTTGAGAGGCTCTCCAGCCTCCACCTTGATCACCGCCAGGTCCTCGGAACTCATCTTCGCGATGATCCGGAAGGGCAACTGCGGGCGATCCCACAGGAGCACCTCTCCCTGGTGCATCCGGAACAACACGTGCTCGTTGGTGAGGAGATAACCATCCTCGTGAATAACCGAGGCGCTCCCGACCGCCATGTTGAAAACTCCCGGGGCATCCCGGGCCTGCAGGATTTGAATCGAGGCTACAGAAGGGAGGGATTGCTCGATCAGTCTTACCGTGGGTGTGTGCCGCGCCTGCGATGTTTCGACTTCAGCAGGCGCCTGCTCCCCGGTTTTGTGGGCTGATGCCAGCGCCCCGGACAGGGCTGCGGCGATACAGGGAACAATCGTCAGAACACGGCTCATGCGGTGGCACATCAAATTAATCAGGACGGATTCAGCAATAGCGTCATTTTTGCCATCCCCCAACAACCAATCTCGCCACCCTCTTGACACTGCAGGCCGAAGGGGAACAATGCCCGCATCAGCGAGATCGAAAAACACCTCTATGTCATCATGTGGCCGAATTACGCCCTGGTGGCCTCAAACCTCCGTCCCGAGGAATTCGGCAG
>JAKVCR010000067.1 GCA_022448985.1 Roseibacillus sp. | reverse complement strand
CTTCAGGATCATCCCGGATCGCGGGTCCTGGTTGGAGGTGCAGTTTGACACCAATGACCTGCTCTACGTCTATCTCGATCGCCGTCGCCGTCGTCGCAAGTTCCTGGCCACCACCTTCCTGCGGGCTCTTAATTATCCGAGCGAGCGCGATCTGATCGAGCAGTTCTACAAGGTCAAGAAGCTGAAGCTCAGCGAGTCGATGGACGAGGAAGAGCTCAGCCCCATGGTTCTCTTTGAGGACATCACGGACGGGGACCTGGTGGTAGCCCGGGCCTATGATCCCCTGACGATCGGGGTGGTGCGCCAGCTTCTGGCCCTGAAGATCAAGACTATCGAGGTAGTTGATTCCCGTGAGGACGAGATTCTTCTCAAGTCCCTCCGCAAGGATCCCGCGGAAGATGAGGAGAGCGCCCTCAAGGACATCTACAAGAAATTGCGGCCCGGTGATCCTCCCACCGCCGCCAACGCGCGGGCCCTTCTCAAGCGTCTCTTCTTTGACCCGAAGAAGTATGACCTGACCCGGGTGGGTCGCTACAAGATCAACCAGAAGCTCAAGATCGACGTTGATTCCTCCGAGCGGATCATGGTTGCCGAGGACTTCCTTGCGGCGGTCAAGTATCTCCTCAACCTCAAGAAGGGAGATGGAACGATTGACGATATTGATCACCTGGGCAGCCGCCGCGTGCGTGCGGTGGGCGAACTCCTGGCTAACCAGTGCCGGGTTGGCCTGGCCCGTACCGAGCGCCTGGTCAAGGAACGGATGACCCTTTTCGATGTGAACATCGAGGGGATGACCCCGCAGAAACTCATCAACCCGAAGGCCCTTAGCGCCGTGGTGCGCGACTTCTTTGGACGGAGTCAGCTGAGCCAGTTCATGGACCAGACCAATCCGTTGGCGGAACTCACCCACAAGCGACGTCTCTCGGCCCTTGGGCCGGGTGGCCTCACCCGCGACCGGGCCGGTTTCGAGGTGCGGGACGTGCACCCCTCGCACTATGGTCGGATCTGTCCCATCGAGACCCCGGAAGGGCCGAATATCGGACTCATTAATTCGATGTGCACCTACGCGAGGATCAATGAATTTGGATTTATTGAAACGCCCTATCGCAAGGTGAGGAAAGGCAAGGTCAGTAACCAGATTGAGTATGTGACCGCTGACCAGGAGGAGACCTTCATCATCGCGCAGGCCAATAATCCTATCAATAAGGACGGAACCTTCGTGAACAAGCGCGTGACCGCGCGTGAGCGGGGAGAGTTCCTGGAGATGGATCCCGAGAAGGTGAACTACATGGATGTTTCGCCCAAGCAGCTTGTCTCCGTGGCAGCGGGAATGATTCCCTTCCTGGAGCACGACGATGCCAACCGCGCCCTCATGGGCTCCAATATGCAGCGCCAGGGCGTTCCGCTCCTTGTTTCTGAGGCGCCCTTCGTAGGCACGGGGCTGGAGGAGAAGGCCGCCCGTGATTCACGTTCGGTGATAGTGGCCGAAGGCGATGGCGTGGTGGCTGCAGCCACCGCGGAGTATCTCGTGACCACCAAGGACGGGGAGTTGCCGGTATCGGACGAGCGCTTTCTCAGTGATCCTGAGTCAGTGAAGACCAAGCCTGAGAAGGGAATCTACGTCTATCCGCTGCGCAAGTTCATGCGTTCGAATGCAGGCACCTGCATCAACCAGAAGCCCCTGGTGAGTTCCGGCGACAAGATCAAGAACGGTCAGATTATTGCGGATGGGCCCAATACCGAGGACGGGGAGCTCGCGCTCGGCCGGAACGTATTGGTGGCCTTCATGCCCTGGAACGGCTACAACTTCGAGGACGCCATCGTGATTTCCGAGCGCCTGGTGAAAGAGGATGTGTATACGTCCATCCACATCAGTGAGTTCGAAGTGGCGGCCCGGGATACCAAGCTCGGTCCGGAGGAGATAACCCGGGACATCCCGAATGTGGGTGAAGAGGCCCTCAAGAACCTCGATCACGACGGGATCGTGCGTGTCGGGGCGGAGGTGAGACCCGGCGACATTCTGGTGGGCAAGATCACCCCCAAGAGCGAAACGGAACTTGCTCCGGAAGAGCGTCTCCTGCGTGCAATCTTCGGGGAGAAGGCTGCAGATGTGAAGGACACTTCCCTGCGGGTTCCTTCCGGGTGCACCGGGATTGTGCAGGATATCCGGATCTCCACGCACGGAGTGCGCCGGCCACGGGCGGAGGATGTCAATCCGGCCGAAATGAAGAAGCAGCTCAAGAAAATTAATGACGACTACAAGAAGAAAAAGGACCAGCTCACCGATCAACTGACCGAGAAGCTGTCTGATATCCTTCTCGGGGAGAAGATTCCCCTCGATGTTGTCAATGCCCAGAGTGGCGAGATTATTATCCCGGCCAATCGGAAGATCACCAAGACGCTTCTGCGCAAGCTGGCTGCGGTCTACGATCATATTGAGATCGACCCGAGTCCGATCCGGAACAAGATCCTTGAGATCATCAGTTCCTTTGAAGGTCGCTTCGGCGAACTGGATTCCGATCGGGAACGCCGCCTCGACCAGATCGAGAGTGGGGACGAAATTGATCCTGGTGTAATCAAGGAGGTGAAGGTCTTCGTGAGCGCCAAACGGAAACTGTCGGTGGGTGACAAGATGGCCGGGCGCCACGGTAACAAGGGCGTGGTGGCGGTTATTGTGCCGGAGATGGACATGCCCTATCTCAATGACGGAACCCCCGTCGACATCTGCCTCAACCCGCTTGGCGTGCCCTCGCGGATGAATGTGGGCCAGGTGCTTGAGACTCACCTTGGAGTGGCGGCCAAGGCTCTCGGGTTCACGGTGGCAACCCCCATTTTCGATGGAATTCCGGAAGACAAGATCTGGGAATACATGTCGGAGGCCAAGAAGGTGGATGGCACCAAGATGGTGGGAGATGGCACAGAGAAGGCCCGTGAACGAAAACCCGATGAGCCAGTCAGTCCCGGATTCACCTGGATCGGGGATGGCAAGGACGGGTCGACCGGAGGTAAGAGCACGCTCTACGACGGCCGGACCGGGGAGGCCTTTCACCAGCCGGTCGTTGTTGGCCAGATCTACATGCTCAAGCTTGGGCACCTGGTCGCCGATAAGATTCACGCCCGCGCGGTTGGTCCCTACAGCCTGGTTACCCAGCAGCCGCTGGGAGGAAAGGCACAGTACGGTGGTCAGCGTTTCGGGGAGATGGAGGTCTGGGCTTTGGAAGCCTACGGGGCGGCCTACACGTTGCAGGAGCTTCTTACCGTGAAGTCCGACGATGTGCAGGGGCGTACCCGTATTTACGAGGCAATCGTCAAGGGCGATAACACCCTGGAGGCCGGGACGCCGGAGTCCTTCAATGTGTTGATCAAGGAAATGCAGTCGCTCGGACTTGATGTGCGGCCTGGTCGCCGTGGTGCCCAGGTAGCGGAGGGCGGAGACTTCAATCTCGACGACCTCACCATCTGAACCCCGGGGCTAAACCTGAAACCAGAAATTTTACGAAATCATGAGTGTTGAAACCAATCTGCGTGAACTCTACGGGGTCGACGAAAAGCCAGAAGCCTTTGATCAGGTTTCCATCACGGTCTCTTCCCCGGACGTAATCCGGTCGTGGAGCCGGGGAGAGGTTAAGAATCCGGAGACTATTAATTACCGGACCTTCAAGCCCGAGAAGGGGGGGCTCTTCTGCGAGCGAATCTTCGGACCGACCCGGGACTGGGAGTGCGCCTGCGGAAAGTACAAGCGCATCAAGCACAAGGGTGTGATCTGTGACCGTTGCGGGGTGGAGGTGACTCTTTCCCGCGTGCGCCGTGAACGGATGGGCCACATCGAACTCGCGGTTCCCGTGACCCACATCTGGTTCTACAAGTGCATGCCGAGTCGCATAGGCCTCATGCTGGACATGAGTGCGCGCGATCTTGAACGGGTGATCTACTACGAGGACTACATGGTCACGGACCCGGGTAAGACCCCGCTGGAGCGTGGTCAATTGCTCCCGGAGTCCAAACTTCGTGATGCGGAGGAGGACTACGGCGAGGATAGCTTCCGGGCCGCGATGGGAGCGGAAGCGATCCGTGATCTTCTCAGCCAGTGCGTTCTGGATGAGATCATCGTGGAGCTTGAGGAGGCCATGGAGAACACCCGCTCCAAGCAGACCCGCAAGAAGCTGGCCAAGCGCCTCAAGCTGGCCCAGGGATTCAGGGACTCCACCACGCGTCCTGAGTGGATGGTCATGACGGTTTTACCGGTGATTCCGCCGGACTTGCGCCCTCTCGTTCCGCTGGAAGGGGGCCGCTTTGCGACCTCGGACCTGAACGATCTCTATCGCCGGGTCATTAACCGGAACAATCGTCTCAAGAATCTGCTCCAGCTCAAGACCCCGGAGGTTATCATTCGCAACGAGAAGCGGATGCTGCAGGAGGCAGTAGATGCTCTTTTCGACAACGGGCGTCACGGCCGGGCCGTGACCGGCGCCGGAAACCGTCCCCTCAAGTCGCTCTCGGACATGCTCAAGGGGAAGGGTGGCCGCTTCCGCCAGAACCTGCTGGGCAAGCGGGTGGATTACTCGGGCCGTTCCGTTATCGTGATCGGTCCGGAGCTCAAGTTGCACCAGTGTGGCCTGCCCAAGAAGATGGCCCTCGCCCTTTTCGAACCTTTCATCATCCGTCGGCTCAAGGAACTGGGACACTGTCACACGGTTCGTTCGGCCAAGAAGATGATCGATCGCAAGACCACCGATGTGTGGGATATCCTGGAGGAGGTGACCCGGGGACATCCGGTGCTGCTGAACCGCGCGCCCACCCTGCACCGTCTGTCGATCCAGGCCTTCGAGCCGGTTCTCATCGAGGGATCGGCCATCCGGTTGCATCCGCTCACCTGCTCTGCCTACAACGCGGACTTTGACGGCGACCAGATGGCGGTGCACGTTCCGCTCTCGGTGGAGGCCCAGATGGAAGCGCGGCAGCTCATGCTGGCACCCAACAACATCTTCTCTCCTGCCAGCGGTCGTCCCATCACCACGCCATCGCAGGACATCATCCTGGGAACCTACTACCTCACCTATACCCGTCCCAACTCGCAGCCGGGGGAAGAGGAGGCCATCCCGATGTTCGAGAACCCGACCGAGGTGGAATACGCCCTGGCGTCCCGCAAGGTGAGCTATCACGGATGGATCCGCCTCCGTAACCCGGACTATGAGAAGGATACCATTTTCGGCGACAACGAGAACAAGATGCTGGTGACCTCCCCGGGGCGCGTGCGCTTCAATGAGATCTGGCCCGAAGGCCTGGGCTTCATCAACCAGACGGTGAGCAAGAAGGAGATGGGCGACATCATCTGGCGCTGCTACCAGGTGGCCGGCCAGGCCGGGACAGTCAAGACCCTCGACAGTCTGAAGGACCTCGGGTTCCAGGAAGCGACCCGTTCCGGGTGCTCGATCGGGATCGTGGACATGGTCATTCCCCAGGAGAAGGAGTCCGAGATCAAGAAAGCCTACACCGAGATTGAAAAGGTCTCCAAGCACTACCGGAACGGGATCATCACCGACGGTGAGCGCTACCAGAAGGTGGTCGACATCTGGACCCGTGCCACGGACAACATTGCCAATGTCCTCTTCCGCAAGCTGGAGTTCAACGAGGGCGAAGAGATGGCCAACCCCCTCTTCATGATGGTGGATTCCGGAGCCCGGGGGAACAAGAACCAGATCAAGCAGCTTTCCGGAATGCGCGGCCTGATGGCCAAGCCGTCCGGGGAGATCATCGAGCGTCCCATCACCTCGAACTTCCGCGAGGGCCTCTCGGTACTGGAGTACTTCATTTCCACCCACGGGGCCCGGAAGGGCCTGGCCGACACGGCCCTCAAGACCGCGGATTCAGGCTACATGACGCGCAAGCTGGTGGACGTATCCCAGGACGTGATCGTGACCGAGCCGGACTGTGGGACAGTGCAGGGGCTGCATGTGGAAACCATCTATTCCGGGGACGAGGAATCGGCTCCGCTTTCGACTCGTATTTACGGGCGGGTCTCCTGCGAGCAGGTGGTCGATCCAGTGAGCGAGGAGGTCATTGTGAAGATCAATGAGTTGATTGACGAGGAAAAGGCCAATCGCATCGAGGACATCGGACACGAGCGCCTCAAGATTCGCTCGGCGCTGACCTGTGAATCAAAGCGTGGCTGCTGCCAGGCCTGCTACGGGTTGAACCTGGCAACGGGCAATGTCACCAAGATTGGCGAAGCAGTGGGTATCATTGCGGCCCAGTCGATCGGGGAGCCCGGGACGCAGCTGACGATGCGGACGTTCCACTCCGGCGGGGTGGCGGTTGGTGTCAACAAGCAACCCTTCATTGAATCGCGTTCCAAGGGGGTCGTGCACTTTGTGGATCTTCGCGTGGTGGAGGACACCGAGGGCAATTTCGTGGTTCTCAACAAGAACGGGAACATCTCGATTCGTGACAAGAACGGTCTCGAACTTGAGTCACACAAGATTGTGATTGGTTCTATCATTTCCGTGAAAGACGGTTCCGAGGTGGGGAAAGGCGACCAGATTGCGACCTGGGATCCGCATAGTGTACCCATTATCACCGAGAAGGCCGGAGCGATCGAGTTCCGCGACATGATTCCCGGCATCACGGTGCAGACCGAGACCGACAAGGAGACCGGAAAGAAGGGGATGACCGTGACGGAGCACAAGGAAGACCTTCACCCGCAGGTTGTAATCACCGATCCAGGTTCTGGTGAGGTTCTCGCGAGTTACTCAATCCCGGTGGGAGCGCACCTTTCCGTGAAGGAGAAGCAGAAGATCACGGCTGGGGCACTGCTGGCGCGGACGCCGCGGAAGGTGGCTAAGACCAGGGATATCACCGGTGGTCTCCCGAGGGTTGCCGAACTCTTTGAGGCGCGTCGTCCCAAGGATGCCTGTGTGATCGCCAAGATCGACGGGGTGATCTCCTTCGGTCCCAACGTACGCGGGAAGAAGAAAGTCATTGTTACAGACGAGGAGACCGGCGAGTCGGCAGATCACCTCGTGCCCATGGGGCGCCATATGATCGTAGCGGAGGGTGACTCCATCGCCCGTGGCGAACAGATCACCGAGGGTCCGGTTGCCCCCGAGGATCTCCTCGAGGCCTGCGGAAGGCAGGAACTCCAGGCCCACCTCGTCAACGAAGTGCAGTCGGTCTACCGTGCCCAGGGTGTGGAGATCAACGACAAGCATATCGAGATCATTATCCGGCAGATGTTGCGTAAGGTGAAAATCAGCGATCCTGGTGACACCAACTTCCTCTGGGGGGACCAGGTGGAGCGCATGACCTTCAAGAGGGTGAACGAGGAGATGATCGAGCAGGGGGGCAAGCCGGCGGAAGCCGAGCCCGTCCTCCTTGGCATCACCAAGGCTTCCCTCGAGACCGAGTCCTTCATCTCGGCGGCCTCCTTCCAGGATACCACCAGGGTCCTTACCGATGCGGCTACCCTTGGAAAGATCGATTACCTGAATGGATTCAAGGAGAACGTCATCATGGGACACCTCATCCCGGCTGGAACGGGATTCGATACTCACCGGGACGTCGATATCGAGTTCACGGTGGAAGAGCCCGAACCACAGGTGGAAGAGGAAGAACCCCAGCCGGATATGGAGACGGCCTCCTGAGGGGGAAGGTAAAAGTCATCGGTCAGCGGTCATCGGTCACTCAGGATGCTGGCTGATGGCAAGCGACTGTTGACTTGATGCCACGGCAGAAGCCCAGATCCGGAGGACGACCCAACCCGCATACCGCGGAGCGGAGCAGCCATCGGACTACGCCGGAAGGGGATCTTCGTGAGATCCTGGCGGGGAGTGAATGCCCGTTTGTCCTGATCCTCGACGGGGTGCAGGATCCACACAACCTGGGCGCGATCCTGCGAAGTGCCGACGGGGCCGGGGTCGATCTTGTGATTGCGCCCAGGGATCGTGCGGTGGGAATCACCGAGGTGGTGCGCCGGATTTCAGTGGGAGCGGCCGATCACGTGCGCTTCATGCGGGTGACTAACCTGGCGAGGACGATGGACGAGTTGAAGGACGCCGGGATCTGGCTGGTGGGAACATCGGAGCGTGGCGGAGAGAGTCTCTATGAAGTCGACCTGAAGGGGCCGCTGGGGATCGTAATGGGGGCGGAGGGACCGGGATTGCGCCGCTTGACGGAGGAGAGGTGCGACTTCCTCGTGCAGATTCCGATGCGGGGGCAGGTGGAGTGCCTGAACGTGAGCGTGGCCACCGGGGTGTGTCTCTTTGAGGCCCTCCGACAGCGGGGAGGAAGCGGCTTGCCGGGTAAGGGGTGATTCCGGATCCGCTGCCAGGGTTCCCACGCAGGGCCTTCAATCCCGCAGAGCGTAGTGAATGTGCGGGGCGTAGAGAGCGGGCTCGAGCAGGAAGGAGTCGTGGCCCCGGTCGGAGTGGACCGTGATATGAACCGGCTCCAGGCCGGCCTTTTCGAGCTCGAGGACAAGTTCGCTCTGTTCCTCGGGATAGAAACAGAAGTCGGAGTCGATGGAGAAGACCAGGAAGCGGTGGCCGGCCTCCTTGCAGCGGGTGAGGAGTTCGCGATAGTTTTCGGCATCGCCCTCCCGGACGGCATCATAGCGCGACCACATGTCGATAATGCGCAGGTAGGTATTGGCATCAAAGCGCTGCACGAACTTCTTGCCCTGGTAGAGCATGTAGCTCTGGAACTGGTCGCGCACCTGGTACCATGAGAGCGAATCGCCCTGCTGAATGACGTCACGCCGGGCCCGGCGCTCGATGGCATCGAGGTGGACGAAGGTCTTGTGGGAGATCATGCGGGCGAGGACCAGGCCGAGATCGGGATGCTCCCGTTCGTAGTAATCCCCGCCGTGGAAATGAGGGTCGTTCTCGATAGCCAGGATCTGTTCGAAGAGGATCAGGCGGTTGAGGACGGTCGTTCTTATGCCACTCGCTACCGAGAGGATGGTGTGCACCCGTTCCGGAAAATTGGTGGCGAAGGTGAGGGCGGCAAGTCCACCGACGGAGGGACCGGCCACGGCGTGGAGGCGGTCGATGCCAAGGTGATCGAGGAGAAGGCCAGCCACCGTGGCCTGGTCCGAGATGGAGAGGTGGGGGAAGGAGGAACCATAGGGCGCCCCGGTTTGCGGATCGGGCGAGGCTGGTCCGGTGGAGCCGTAGCAACCTCCGAGCAGGTTGAAGCACACCACGAAATAGTTGTCGGTGTCGATGGCCTTGCCGGGCCCGACCAAGCCGCTCCACCAGCCTTCCTGGACCTCTTCGTTCCACAAGTCGCCCGCTTCCGGAACGGCGGGATTGAAGCCGGTGACGTTCTGGGA
>JAKVCR010000066.1 GCA_022448985.1 Roseibacillus sp. | reverse complement strand
CCCTGTCGGCATCACCACCAGTCCATCCCGCGACGCGAGGATCTCCTCCACGATCTCGGCCTGCCCCTCCAGGAACTCCTCGAACCCGAAGGCTCCCTGCAACGTCTCTCTCGCCAGGTCGGGCACAGGCCGAAGTTGCACTGGCTTCCCCCCCGGATCAATCCAAAGGACCTCCGTTCGCCTTTTCGGTCGACCCCTTCAGTAGCGCCCGACACGGGAATTCCCATGTTTGCTCTCGCCCGCCCAGACCCCAACTGGAATCATGGAATTTCCACATCAGAGACCATCATGAACGCCCGGTCATTCCTCTTCCTCCACCTCTCCCTCTGCACCGCCATTCTTGCCCCCCTGCCCAGCCAGGGCGGGATCCGGGCCGGGGCCGCGGAACGGGAAATCACCCCCGCTGCCGGGCTCGAGATCCAGCACTACTTCCGCAAGAGCATCGGGGTGCGCGATCCCCTCTTCGCACGCTGCCTCTACCTCGAGGACGAGGCCGGAAACGCAGTCGCTATCGTGGGACTCGACCTCATCATGGCCAGCTTCGAGACCTGTGACCAGTTGCGGGCGGAGATCCGGGAGAAGTGCGGCGTCACCCACACCCTCCTCAACTTCAGCCACACCCATGCCTCCGCGGCCCTCGGTCCCCGCGGCCGGACCAGGATTTCCAACGATTCTGACTCAGAGTGGAACGACCGCACCCTTGATGCCATCATCGCAGTCGTCGAGGGAGCCAGGAAGCAGGCCGAGCCGGTCTCCCTCCGCGCCGGCCGGGCCGGGGTCCAGGTTGGCTTCAACCGGCGACTGGTCAATACCGACAACGGGCACGTCTTCATGGGGGTCAACCGCAAGGGTCCGTCCGTTCCGTGGGTCAACGTCCTCGTGGCTGACAGCACCCGGACCGGCAAACCCTTCGCCGTCCTCTTCGAGCATGCCGCCCACCCCGTCATCGTCCCGCACACCAGCAAGCTCACCAGCGCGGATTTCCCGGGCGCAGCCGGAAAGCGGATCCGGGAAACCCTCGGCAAGGACGTCATCACCGTCTTCGGCCAGGGCTGTGGTGGCAACATCAACGGGTTTCCCCTGCGCTCCACCCACGGAAAGGCCGAGGAAGCGGGCCATCGCCTTGGAGAAGCCGCCCTCAAGGCCATCGAGACGAGTGAACCGATCAAGGCCACGGGATTCACCATCAAGTCCGCGACCGTCAAACTGCCCTCCGCCCCCCTCCCGGGCCGCGAACTCCTCGCGGAGATGATGGACCTCCAGAAGGACAAGCCGGGCCGGATGAAACAGCTCCGCCGGATCGAGGACCTCCTCAAGCAGGGCGAGAAGCCGCCAGCCCGCCGCTTCGATGCCCATGCCGTGATGTTCGGCAGCGAATGGTGCCTCACCACCATGCCCCACGAGATGTTCTGCCAGTACGAACTCTGGATCGACAAGGAGGCGCCCTTCAGGAGAACCATGACCTTTGCCTTCACCAACGGCTACCAGGGTTACATCGCAGTCGACGAGGCCCTTGCCCTGGGATCGAAGGGCGGCTACGAGGCCGGCCGCCTTCCCAACTGGGGAGGCCAGGTCTACACTGAACACCTTGGTCCCCCCGCGGTCGGCACCGAGAGGATCGTCAAGGACACCCTCGCCTCCCTGTGGCCCCGGGAAGCTGAAAAGTCCCCGCCGAAACAACCGGAGTAAGGAACCCCGGAAGACAGAACCTCCAGGGGGCAGAAAGCCCGGCCCTCGTCAGGACCGGGCTTTGTCAGCAGGACAATATGCCAGGGGGATTCCGTCGGGTTATTCCGGAACAGCGATCACCCTGAAGAGTGTCATCTTTTTCGAGCGGTTAATTGGCACACGAGCCGAGGACGTGCAGATGATTTCGTCACCCCACTCGAAATAGAAGTCCATGTCCATCATCGGGGATTCCAGTAGCGCCTCTTCCCAAGCCAAGCCGGTGGGAAAGAGTTCGTCGACCCGGGGAACCTCGTGCGCGCCGAGATTCTCATGGATCCACTCCTGAGGACTCGTGCTGCTTTGAATGAGGTAGCTCATACCCCGCTGGTTCTCCCAGTTCAGGATGAGCATGTCGGGGAGCTTCGGGTTCAGCGTCCATTTCCACATCTTACCAATCTTCACTTGGTAATCCTCCACCTCACCTCCAACCTGGTGACCCGTGTAGAAGGAACCTCCATGACTCAGTCGGAACCGGGCCGTAGTCTTGAGCGGCTTCTTGATCTTCGGCACCTTGAAGGCCAGCACCTGCCCTGGATTCACAGTCTGACTGTTGAAGATGCGATTATTAGGCTGAGCCCAGGTGCCATCTCCGTCAAAGTCGATCCAGGCATCGAGGATCCCGGTCATGGTCGGTAGGACCCGCACCAGCGCATACGATCCTGAGATCATGGGAGTCAGGAAGATGATTCCATCCTCGTCATCACTGCCATCGCTGTCGTCACCGAGGGCCCACGCACTGGGCTGGCCGTCCGGCTCAGGATCGACCAGTTGGCCGAGGAAGAGATCGTCGATCTGGTGGGAGGCCCCGTTGCTGGCGGCCAGGGTCGGGAAGCTCGGGTCCCGGGCATCACCCCAGTCAACATCGCCGCCATTTCCCTTCTTGATTCCCACGAAGTAGTCCTCGACCTCCCCGTCCGGGGCGTAGCCGGTCGGCCCGAGGCCTCCCGTCGAGTTGAACCGGATGCGGGCCGCGGTTCGTCCCACCACTGAGGACGAGGGCACCACGAAGCTGAAGAGGTTGGGTCCAGCCACAACGACAGAGTTCAGGATGATCTGCTCCCCGAGGTCCCAGCTTCCACTCAGGTCAAAGTCGATCCAGGCGTTGATATAGCCCTTGGTGGAGGCCACGATGACGACGTGGGCAGTAGTGCCCTGCTGCAGGGAGGAAAAGAACACCCCGTCATCATCGTCGTTACCGTCATTGTCATCCCCGAGGGCCAGCGGGTCCGGCTGCCCATCGGCTTCATGATCAATTGTTGACCCGAGAAAGAGACCGTTGGCAATGCGGTGAACCGCTCCGTTGTTCACCGCAAGGGTGGGATAGGGCTTGTCGGGAGCATCTCCCCAGTCGAGTTCGCCATTGGGGTTTCCCTGTTCGATACCGATCCGGTAATCCTCCACCTCGCCATCGGAAGCCCCGCCCTCGGGACTGAGGGATCCTCCTGAGCTGAGGCGAAAGCGGGCGAAGGTTGCCCCGGTGAAGGCTGAGTTGGGAACGAGGAAGCTGAGGTTGTTGGCACCGGCCACGACCGGCTCACTGACCAATACCTGCTCGCCGGGATCGTTCCAGTCCCCGTCCTGGTTGAAGTCAACCCAGGCATCAAGGCGTCCGGGCATGGTGGAAACGGCCTCGATGATGGCGTTGGATCCGGGAGAGATCGAGGAGGTGAAGGTGATGCCGTCCTCGTCATCAATCGCGGAATCGATGTCATCCCTCATCGCATTGATGCTGGGCTGTCCGTTAACCTCCGGATCAACCGCGGTTCCAAGCATGAGCTTATTGCTGAGGAAGTGGTGGGCCCCGTTGGCCGCGGCCAAAACCGGATAGTCCTGAGGGGCATCTCCCCAGTCGGCTTGATCATTCGGATTGGGATTGGGACCATCTTCAATCTTGACGATGTAATCCTCAACTTCCCCGTCCTGAGCCGTGCCCACCGGTGACAACCCTCCATGGGAACTGAAACGGAAGCGGAGAAAGGTGTCTCCCGGGACCGCTGCGGCCGGGACCCCGAAGTTCAGGAGGTTGATTCCCGGGCCGAGAGGCTCACTGACAAAGATCTGCTCACCGGGATCCATCCAGCTCCCATTCAGGTTGAAGTCGGCCCAGACATCGAGCCGACCATCTCCCGAGGCTTCCACCTCAATCTCGGCCGGCAGACCCGGCTGCAGCGGACCCAGGAAGATGACCCCGTCTTCGTCGTCATGCGGACCCAGGGCATCGTCTCCCGAGGCGAAGGCAGTGGGTTGGCCGTCCAGTTCGGTGTCAATGCTGGGGCCGAGTTTCAGGACGAAACCGTCCGGGTGGGGCAGGACAAAGTGACGGGCCCCATCGTTGATAAGCAGGGTCGGATAACTGGCATCCGGGGCATCCCCGTAATCAAAATTGGGTTTAATCGGGATATCAGGGATCACCGGGATATCAGGATTCCCCGGGATATCGGGAAAGAACGGATTGGGGAACGTTTCGAGGTCAACCGGCTCAACCACGATGACATCGGGGTCGATTTGGCCAATTGCCAGGGAAGCGCTCCCAATGAGGATGGCGCAGGAACGGTTGAATAGTTTTTTTGCGATCATGATAGATTTTTTGTATCTATCTCTGCCAACCGGACTGCGTGGGCCGGATTTTCAGGAGAGCGGTCAACCGTCCCGCCTTTCGGTGCCAATCAATCCCCAAACGAACTGAAAAACAGGGGTTCAGTCCTCGTCCGCAGGCCGTGCCACAGCTACCTCCACAGGGCCAACAACCGCCCTCGACCCTACCAAGGAGGGCCCGGATCCAATGAAATTCAGGGGGCTGGCGCTACTTCTGCTCCCGGTCCTCCATCACCCAGGCCAAGTTGAAGCGGGCCATCCAGTCCTTGTTGGAGAGCAGGTAGATGAATCCTTCGCTCGGCGTGCCCTCCCGACCCACCGCCAGCCAGGTGTAATTGCCCGGCCCTTCCCTCACGAGACGCCGAACCGGCCAACTCTTCCCCCCGTCGAAGCTCACTCGCACCGTTATATCGTCCCGCCGGTCCTTTCGTCCCGGTGAACTGAAGAGCAGGATCTCGCGGCCCTCGAGAGTGAGACGCGCGAGGGCTCCCTTGCACCCGTAGACATCGGGCGGACCGTCGAAGAGTTCATCGTCCTCCCGTCCCTCCACCCACGTTTCTCCCCCGTCGAGGCTTTTACCCACCAGCTTGTTGCCCGGCCGGACGTGCGTCCGGGAATTGTAATAAATGCTGCCGTCCTTCAATTCGAGCAGGCCCGGTTCCGATCCTCCCAGCATCGGGAACGGGGCACTCGGCGTCCAGGTCCTGCCACCATCGTCGCTGTGTAGAGCGTTGCTGTATCGCTTGGCGAAATACTTGCGCCCCTGGCCCTTGTTCAGGTAGGTCCGGGCTCCATCCTCGTTCACGGACCCGACAAAGACCTGGGATGGCATGAGGAGCCGCCCCTTCTTCTTTCCATGACGGAGGGTGATCCCGGGATCACAGCAATAGGTCGTAGCCAGCCAGCCGTTCCGGTCGGGCTTGATCAGGGTCTTCTCGGTCTGCCAGGTCTTCCCGTGGTCCCTGCTCCGGTAGAGGGTCCGGCTCGGCGCCAACCCCATCGCAAAGACCATGATGTCACCGGACGTTTCGTCCACACACACATTCCCCAGTTCACTCCAACCCACGTGCTCTCCCTTGTAACGGCCACCGTCGGACATGTCAGTCCCGATCCGGACCCGCTCCCCCACCACGATGGGATCATTCCAGGTCCCGCCCCCGTCCCCGCTGCGCTTCACTTCGACCCGCTTGCGCGTCCGCTCCTCCTTGAACACCAGCACTGTGCCGTCCATCGCAACCGCAAGATGCCCCATCACCGGCACCTCTTCCTCCCACACCTCATGAAAGGATCCGGGCTGAAGTTCCCCGGCGACAACGACGCCCCAACCCAGGGCTGCAGCGGCCAGGGCGGCAGAGACAACCGGTCCGCGATGGGCACACTTCATCGCCGGAACCCTGAATCGAACGTCCCATCCTGACGAGCGGAAAGACGGCTTCTAGCGCTTCTCCTGTTCCGCCCTGAGTCTTTCGACGAGTTCGAGTCCTTCCCGGCCGACGGCGAGTTCCGGATCGAGGGCCAGCGCCTTGCGAAAGAGCACTTCCGCTTCATCCAGCCTGCCGTACTGACACAGCATCCTCGCGTAATCGTCGTAGATGACGACCGGTTCAGCGGCATTCTCGAGAGCGGCCTCAAAGTGAGAGACTGCCTTCTGCGGTTCCTCCTCCCGGTAGCGGCGCGCCAGGAAGTGGTGTTGCTTGCTAAGATCCCGCACCAGGATGGCCCGTTCCTCCGGAGTCTCGGCCAGCGCCACCGCCCGCTGAAGATAGTGGAGCGCCTGCTCCGGATGCCGCGTGTCGAATTCGCGCGCCATGAATTCAGCAATCTGTCCGGCACTCAGTGGCTTGGTGAACCATCGACCCGCGAGGGGAAGCGCCAGATGCAGCCGTTCCTCCCGGTCCAGCTTCGCAAGCGCGTGGGCGTCCTCGATGATGTGTTCCACCTTCCGCGGCCCCCGGTAAAGGGCGAGGGCGTTGCCTTCCGCATCCAGCAGGATGCTCAAGGGAACGGAAGGTGACACCGCACGGTCAAAGAGCGCGGTCTGCACGTGCTGGATCCGGTCGAGGGACAATTGGTCGATGAATCCCCATCCGAAGGGAAAGCCCACCGCATCGATCTCGTTATAGACCCGTGAGGTATCGGCGACCTGGCCGTTTTCATCGAAGCCATCGGTAGAGAGGGCCAGCACATCGAGTCCCGCGGCCCGCAGGGCCCCCCCGCCCTCCACCAGGTTGGACAACTCCCCGCCCCAGTGCGGACACGAACTGGACCAGAGAACGAGCAGCCGCAGGCCACCGCCCGGGACGGGAAGGAGGGAGCGCGGCTGGCCCGTCTGGTCACGCCACGCCACAAATGGTAACGGAATCGGTGAGGGCAACCGGATCCGTGCCCCCGGCGAGGCCTGGTCGGGAAGCACGGGAGAGTCTGGGCCGGCCCCGCGCGAGGAGACCGCCAGGATCTCCGGACCCTCGCGGGCCGGACGCCTCCGGGCAGTTCCTCTCCCCTCCTGCAGGAGGTAGCGTCCGCCCCCTTTCACCGCCTTGAACAACTCCTTCCTTCCACCGGGCCACAGGACCACGATCTCTCGGATCCGGTCCTCCGCACCGAGACCGAAGTGAAGCCACTTGCTCGACTGGGAGAGGAATAGATCACCGGCTCGTAGCGACTTCACCAGGCGCCGGCCATCAGATGCCGTTTTCCCATTCTCTTCCAGGACAACCTCCACCACGGCCCCCACCCCGTCGCGGTTGGCCTTTGTCCCGCGCAGCCGGACCGCCACGTAACTGCCCTGACTCGCGTCCGGTCGATGGCGGTTCAGCTTCAGACGCACCCGGGGCGCGGAGCGGTTACGGAACCAGAGATCGAGATCACCGTCCTGGTCCCAATCCACTAACGCGATGGCGCGACCATCGTCCCGCGCATCCAGTCCGCTGAGGTGGGAAATATTCGCAAACCGTCCGCCTCCCTCATTCAGGTAGGCGCAATTGCGCTCGTTTCCGCTCCAGGAGTGTCCTTTCGCAACGAGGTCCATGATGGTCGACCATGCGAGGAGATAGGGTCCCATGCGGCCCTGATCCTCTGCGCCAGTCGGTGAGGGCGACACGACCTGCCGCCAGAAGAAACTTCACAAGTCATCCTCCCGGTCTGCCGTCATCATGCCGTTCGCGACAACGATATCCTCCCAGCCGTCGTTGTTCAGATCGGCAAAGGCGGAGCTCCAGGCCCAGCGACCCATCGTCACCCCTGCCGTCTCGCTCACATCAGCAAAGCCGGCGGAGTCGGCATTGCCTGCGAAGAGTGAATTGCCGCGGACCATGCGCTGCATTCCGGAAACCGCGGAAGCGCTCTGCCCGGAGCCGAAATTCCGCTGGTAACTGATCCTGTTTCCGGCCGAGGAGAACATATTCCCGACATACAGGTCCGCGCGACCATCCCGGTTGTAATCGCCCCACGCCACTGACATGCCCGCCGCGGTATCCTCCACCCCGGCCCGGCCCGCGATCTCGGTGAAGTGCGGTCGTCCGTCCGCGCCACGATCGTTTCGATAGAGGCAATTGCGCCCGAAGTCATTCGCCACATAGAGGTCCGCATCCCCATCCCGGTCATAATCCTCCCACGATGCGGCGAAGCTCCATCGCGTGTTGTTCATCTCGAGCCCGGTCCGCCCGGTCACATCGGCAAAGCGGAAGTCCCCCAGGTTTTCGAGGAGGATGTTGCGGCCGCCATTCTCGGCATCGTTGAACGGAACCGGGGTGTGCCCTACGATCCCACGGGTGCCCGCGCCATTGGCATCTCCCTCGTAGACGCAGGCGTAGAGATCAAGGTCGCCGTCGTTGTCGTAATCAGCAGCTGAGATCGAGGTGGGGTAGGGAGCTCCCAGGTGACCGCCCCGCATGGTGAAGATCCCCCTGCCATTATTCTCGGCAAACACGATGATCGTGATAGTGGCCACCACGAGGTCCTGGTCACCATCGTTGTCGAGATCGAGCAGGAGCGCACTCCGCGAACTCTCGAAAAAGTCCACTCCGGCCGCAGCGGAGGCATCACGGACCGTCCCGTCCGGATTCTGCAGGAAGAGCCGGTTGGGCATCCCCCCACCGTCACAGAGGTAGAGGTCTTCCAGTCCATCGCCGTCGACATCTCCGACGGCGAGGCCCTGGTGTCCGGTCAGGAAATAATCAACCGTCCGCGGCAACCGTTTGGCCCAGTATTCCGCTCCAAAGAGAAACTGGGGACCAAAGGACGGGGTCTTCCCCATGGCTTCCGCGGTGGCGTCCACGAACAGGGTCGGGGCATGACCCGGCCCGGCCGCAAGGTGGCTCTCCTGGTAGCGCTCCACTTCCAGTCCCAGCAACCGGGGAGCATCCTCCTCCGTTCCAGGCATGCTCCAGGTGCAGACCCACTCCGCCTGCAGTTGGGCCCGACCCGGGGATTGCGCCAAGGAGCCGCTGACCTCCACCAGGGCCCGCGTCCGGAATTCCGGGGAAGGCTGTTCCCCATCGTCCGGCATCGGCAACTCGATGCCCGTCGCCTTGATCGCCAGTTCCATTCCCACCGGTTCAAAGAGAGCGCCCAGGGTGGCAAGGGCCGCCTCCAGTGCCGCGCCACCTCGCAACCCGCTCACGGCGTTCTCCGATCCACGAGCGGGCCGGTAGACGGTGAGCCGCCCGCTCCCGAAGACCACTTCAAGCCCGGACGGACGGAGGGGACCGCACTTGAATCCCGGAGCAGCCAGCTGCGCGAATTCGATCGCCTTCGGTGGGCGCGTCAACCATCCAAGCCGTTCCATCGTCCGGTTGCTCAATTGCTCGCTCTTCCAGTCCTCTCCCGGATACAGCTTTTCGGCCTCCCGCTCGATCGCGCTGCGCTCGCCGGACGTGGGCAGATTGAGATCCGTCACCTGTCTCCGGACCACCCCGCCTGCATCTGCGATCCTGTCAGGACGGTCGATCCTCCGCGGAAACAGATCAATTGTTTCATCGCCCAATGGCGCCCGGCCCTGTTCCTCCTTCCCGCGCCCTTCCCCCTCACCAGGTCCAGCGGGGGAATCGTTCTCGCATCCACCCGTCAGCCACAACATGGCAACCGCGCCCGCCATGGCAAACCGCAGCGCGGAAAGTTCAAGGCGTTTCGTTTCCGGGAGCATCGCCCCCCCACTCTGGATCAATCCCAGGTCAATTGCCACCTGTTGAAACGACTAATTTCGAATTTTCCGCTTATCCGCCAGCTCATACTATGAGATCCTTCCGCCGTATGTTGATGAGTCTCATGCCCGCTGGCTGAGAAGTTGCCATGAGTAGATTCCGATCCTCCAGACCACGCGTTCCCGGTTCTCCTCCAACCCGTCGCGACCTCCTCCGCGCGGGCGCGCTGGGCCTCGGCCTGCCCGCCTACCTCTCCCTGTCCAAGGCCGCCAACGCGACGACAGCTCCAGGGGTGAAGGGTTTCGGCAAGGCCCGTAGTTGCATCGTAGTCTTCGCCTGGGGAGGACTGAGCCACATCGATACCTTTGACCTCAAGCCCGGGGCCGGCAGCAATATCAAGAGCGCCTTCGGGTCCATTCCCACCACCATCCCGGGCTACCATGTCTGCGAGCATTTGCCCCTGCTCTCCAAGCAGGTCCACCGGATGACCCTCATCCGAAGCATGCACCACGATGCCCCCTCGCACCGTTCCGCTGCCTACTGGAACCTCACCGGACATGCGCCGCAGAAACCCGACAAGAACTGGCCCCGGACCCGCAAGGACTGGCCCAGCATCGGTTCCATGGTGGCCCATGCCCGGCACGACCCGGAGAGCAAGCTCCCCGGCAACGTGGCCCTTCCCTATCCGATCTATGACGGCGGCTGGGCCAATGGGCAGCATGCGGGGTTCCTGGGAATGAAGTATGACCCGGTGATCATGAAGCCCGACCAGGGCACGCCCTATGACGGAAAATCCCCGGTCTCCGGCCATCTCTCCTTTGACTTCATCGAGGGCGTGAACGAGCAACGTCTCGCGGACCGCAGGAACCTTCTGACCAGACTTTCTGGTAGCGCCCAGCCCACCGAACCCCTTGAGCACTACCAGCAACGGGTCTTCGACATGCTTCTTGATGAAGAAACCCGACAGGCCTTCAAGGTTGATGACGAACCCGGGCGCCAGCATCGCCGTTACGGATCTCACGTCCTGGGACAGAGCCTGCTCACTGCCCGGCGGTTGACCGGGGCCGGGGTTCCCCTCGTTACGGTCTATGCCGCGGCGGGAGACCTGAACGGCAGCGCGGGAGCCCACTTCGACACTCACGCGGACGGCTACAACCGCCTGAAGAAGCAGATGCTGCCACCCTTGGACCAGGGCTTGTCCGCCCTGCTCGACGACCTGCACGAAAGCGGGCGAATCGATGACACCCTCGTGGTCTTGCTGACCGAATTCGGACGCACTCCCAAGGTCAATGGCGCGGGCGGCCGAGACCACTATCCCAGTGTCTATACCGTGGCCCTGGCCGGGGCCGGGGTGAGCGAAGGCCTCCTCTACGGAACCTCTGACAAGAGTGGTGCCTTCCCCGCCAGTGCAGCCGCTACCCCGGCGGACCTGCACGCCAGTATCTTCCACTGTCTCGGCATCCCCCCGGATCGCAGGATCCACGACATTGAAGACCGACCCCTTCCCATGTGCGATGGATCGGTCCTGCCGGTTTTCTCCTGAACGGGCCTTTTCCTGCCCCATTCCCGGACCACCCAGTCCACCCGGGACTTGACGAAGGTGTCCTCGCCTCGAACCCTGCGGTCTCATGAAGAACATGACCCGTGCAGCCATCGCCCTGGCAGGAATACTCCTGGCCCCCCTGGGATCCTTCGCCGCCCAGCCAGAGGCTGGAAAAATGATCCAGGTCTCTCCCAAGCAGGACAACCTGATCCCCTACTGGCTCTATCTGCCTAAGGAGCACGCGACCAACAAAGACAAGCTGCCAGTCGTCATCTTCCTGCACGGCATGGGCGAGCGGGGCAACAACCTCGACCGCGTGCTTGTACACGGCCCCCCCAAGCTGATTACAAAGGGGAAGCACTTTCCCTTCATCATGATCGCTCCACAGTGCCCGAATGACGGGCGGAAGGGCAGAGGCAGTGCCAAGTCCTTCTGGTGGCATCCCGAGGGCCCCATCGACAAGGTGAAGAACATCGTGGATTTCGAGAAGAAACGGCTCGGGCGGATCGATCCCGACCGGATCTATATCACTGGCTTGAGTATGGGTGGTTTCGGGACCTATCAGATCGTGAGCCGCCACCCGGGCTACTTCGCCGCGGCGGCCCCGATCTGTGGTCACGGAAATCGTATTGCGGACAAGGAGGATCTCCAGAAGGCCTTCGCCAATCTCCCGGTCTGGGCCTTTCACGGAGACCGCGACAACGTGGTGCGGCTTGCGGACCAGCAGAAGACCATCAAGGTGCTTGAGGAGGGTGGGGCCACCATCAAATTCACGGTCTATCCCGGGGTCGGACACGACTCCTGGACCCGCACCTACAACAACCCGGAATTCTACAAGTGGCTCCTCTCCCAGAAACGGGGCCACAAGAAGGAGGAAAGTTCAAAGTGACGAAAGGCCGGAGCACCAGGGTTCCCTCCCTCGTTGCCCGCCACTAGTCAACAACCTCAAGAACGAGGTTGCCTTGCTCCAGACCGATCCGCTGCTTGCCGACGAGGACCCTCTTGCCCTCCACCACCAGCACCGGGGGATTGCTCGTCGGAAAGTAGAAGGTGAGCGAAGTAGCGCCCAGGTTGACGGTGGTTCCCTCCGCTGGACCGGTGGTCACCAGCATCACATCGGATCCGCTCGCCCCGGTGAAGTCGACCGCCAGACAGGTTCCATCCGCCATGGTCAAGGAACTGGAGCGACTCCCCGGGGAAATCCACCAGTGCCTCGGGGGTCCCGTCACTGCCCTGCCCCATCGCAGGTGCCGGCCCATCGAGTTCAGGTGGATCGCCTTGTCAGGCTCGCTGAACAGGTAGCCTCCGAATCCTTCCGTCCGATCGAGGAGGACGGAAATCACGGTATCATTGTCGTCTTTCCATCGGTTGCGCCAGAGATAGTAGCCCCACTTTGAATCGCGGTAGCAATGGGGCAGGACGTGTACGGGGTTTTTTGCTTCGGCTGCAGTCGGCCAGTTCACGAAGGCGCACACCGCGAGGTGCGGATACCAGCTTGCGGTATCACAGGGATGCCCTGCCGCTGCATCGGCAGCAGCCAGGAAGCGATCATAATACCATTTCATGGCTGACCGGTCCCCTTCCCTGACCGCTCCGAATCCCATCGCGAAGTAGCCGGCTCCACTCAGTCCCTGCCGGGACCAGACATTCTGCTGGTACTTGCCTCGAACCGGCCAGAAATCGGGCTTTCCCCCACGGACGACGGTCTGGTAGGTCCACTTGAGGCTGAGCATGCGTGCATTGGGCCGGGCCACGTTGATGAAATCCCTTCCCGCGGCATTTCGCCAGGCCTGCAGGGCGGAAAGAAAGGCGATCTGGGAAGACATCGATCCCGTGCCGTCCCCTTCCGCAAAGAACCCGCCATCACCGAACCCTTCGGTCAGGTTGCGGATCATGCTCTTCTCCGCAGAGGCAAGGAGACGGTCCACCCGCTGCTGGTCGGCCCATTTTTCTCCGGAGATGGCGAGCAAGGCGAGAGAGGCCCCACCCACCTGCATCCCGAAATGATTACTCCCTGGCGGGGTTCCCCGCTTCCGGCGGAAGTAGGGTCCAATGTATCTTGTGCCGTTGGCAAGAACCTCCAGATCGGAAGTAATGCGTTCCCGGGTAGTGGAACTGGCTTCCGAGTACTTCTCTATCGCTCGCCCGAACTTCTCACGGGTTGCCTCGTCCCAACCGTCGTAGCAGAGATCGTAGCCCACTGCATACCACCCCAGTGACGGCCCTGCCCGCAGGGGGCCTCCCGGGGTGCGGAACCCGTAACGCCCATCCCGGTCCGGCACGCCCTCAAGCGCCTTTTCAAAGCAGAGTCGGCCATGGTCAGCGTATTTCCGCTCCCCGGTCAACTGGTAGAGAAGACCGTATCCCGCCGCATGGCTGAAGGTATAGACTCCCGGTTTGGCCAGATGCTCTTCCCTCCACTTTTCGTCGACCCCCTTGCCCGGACGGAACACGGTTGTCATCGTCTCACCGCGCGCACCATCTAACAACGTGCGCAAGCGCTTGAGAATGGCCTGCCCTTCCGGGGTTTTCGCCTTGGAGCGGAGGGCGGGTAGATCGCTGCGCCGAAAGAGCAGACGCGGGTGTTCCCCGGAAGCAGGTGCAACAAATCCCTCCACCGGCATATGCCAAGGCCCCTCGTTCCCCAACAGGGGGAAGGCCAGGACCGGAAGGATCGCCGTGATGACAAAGAGCACGCGCACTCCCCTTCTCCACAGGGAAGACAGGGTCATGGTGCTCCTGGGGCTGTCAGAAGGAAATAGCATGCTCCTTAATTACTCGTGTAGCTGTTCTACGGAAACACCCGCCAGCTTTCTTCGTGCAGGGGAAAGAGCCCAGGCTAAAGGATATTCTCGTCATTGGATCAGAGCTCAAAAGGCAGTCAGGCAGCTCAACGGCTGTCTCCCCACGGGATGTATTCAATTCTACACCGGGCGACGAGGCCGTAATGATTTCGAAGCCAATCCCCATATAACGGACCTCAGGTCAGTGGTGTCTCCGTGAAAATGGGAACACTTCCGTCATCCAGCCTGCACGCGCTCTCCAGTGACTCATACTCCCCGACCCTGTTATACATGGTGAAATAGACAAATGGGTCACGAAGCAGGCTGCGCTTGAGACTGGCAAAAGGATCCCCCGGTTGCGCCATCATGAGAGAGAGGTGGACCTTATGTCCTGTTTGATAGAGATAGGCCAAACCCTTCCAGAGCCTCGCGACATCATTGCTGCCTCCGACCGAGTTCGTGGGCCATAGGATCCGGTCCGTGAGCTTCAGGGAGGCAATGAGCCTGAAGAACCCCCTCGGCTTCTCAAGAGTCAGTTCAAAGTAATCCCCCCAGTTCATCGCCAGGGCCGCGGAAAGCATCTCGCCGTCCTGTCCCGGCAACATGTAGATCCGACTCGTCGGACTGTAGGCCCTGACGCTATTGAACATCTCCATAAAGGAGCTGTAGGTGGGATACTGATGGAGGAGAAATTTGTTCCTGAGCTGAAGATTCTTCTCATGGAACTCCCTGATGCGCTCCTCATCCCCGGAAATGTCCACCAGCTTTGTCCCCCATCTCCTGCTTCGGTAGAGTCGATTGACCTTGATATAGGAATCCACCGGAAACCTGCGGTAGCCTTTCCCGAACAATCGCGAGAGGGTATTCATCGATCGCTGCATTCCCCGGTTGTCCCTGCCGAAATTGGCATATCCCACATTGACCCCGTTGATACCGGTCAACTTGTCGAAAATGGAGAAGATGGTCCCGAACATGCCGCATTGCCGGTAAACCGCTTTCCCTCCTTCCTGGTATCCGCTGATGCGCAGGAGATTGTAGTAGTAGGCTGGAAGAATCCTGTCGGCAGAACGGTCCAGGTAATCGAAACAATTCACGTGGGCATACCCTGCAATCCTGTAATTCCGTTTTCCCTCCTCATCCCGTCCCGGCAACGGATGAAGACAGAGGACAACCAGGGCCCGCCCATTGATTGAAGCGAGGGACCGCGGAAGATTCTTGAAATGAACCTTGAAGGTCACCTGTCCCTTCCCCGTCTGCTCATTAACGTGCTTCTCCGGGACAGAAATCACCTCCCTGCACTCCCGGTCGAAAAACTCCTGGGAGGCATGGAGATCAAGCTCCCCCAGGATCTCATGAATTCTCCCGAGGTTTCGCACGGGGATCACGAGGAGTTCAAGATCGTCCCTGAAACGATCAATGGCCCTGACCTCGAAATCATCAAAGCGCAGGGGTTCATCCGGATGGAACTCCCTCCGGTCGCGTTCCAGTGGCCGGAAATAATGAAAAGTGCGGATCTTACCCATGCCACGTCCAAGTGAGGTTCCTCTACTGCCCCATTTTCCCGGGAGCCTCAATAACAAGGAACAGATCTTCTCTCCTGTGCAGAATCCTCCGGGCATGGGAGGCAGGACACCCGAAGGGTTCCCTTAATCTTGAAACCCCTGCCGTGCAGCATTTGGCCAACCCATGAGCGTCACCCGCCTGTCGTTTCTTTTCATCGTGATCACCAGCCTGGCGGGACACGCTGCGCCGCCCGATCGGTCAATCACACGTTCAGGAGCGCGATCGTGAGGACCGCACGCTTCACTTGCACTCGCTCCCCTGCCATGCAGCATCTGCTCAGCACGTGAGAGTCGCCCGATGAACCACTTTCCTCTCTTCATCCTTCCCCTCCTTGCGACCTGCTCTGTCCTCATCGCCGACGACTGGAAGCCCGGGAAGCCCCCCAGGGCCATCCCGCCCGGGATGTTCAAGATCGACCCCTCCCTCGAGGTCACCGTCTGGGCCACCACCCCCCAACTCTACAACCCCACCAACATGGACATCGACCACGCCGGCCGGGTCTGGGTCGCGGAGGGGGTCAACTATCGTGGCAACAAGGGACAGAGACCCGCCGGCGACCGGATCGTAGTCCTGCAGGATACCAATGGGGACGGAAAGTGTGATCGTTCCCACACCTTCGTCCAGGAGACCGGTTTCATCGCCCCCCTCGGAGTCGCCGTGTTCGACAATGTGATCTACGTCTCCCAGCCTCCGGACCTCCTCGCCTATACCGACGTCAACCGCGACCTTAAATTCGACCCGGCAGTCGACAAGCGGGAGGTCATTCTCACCGGCTTCAATGCCATCAACCACGATCACGGCCTGCACTCCCTCGTCGCTGGACCGGAGGGAAAATTCTATTTTAACAATGGCAACTGCGGCGCGGTCTTCACCGACAAGTCGGACCGGACCTTCTACCTCGGGGGCACCTACGGCAGCCGGGGACCAAACTGGCCGGCGGACCATCTTTCCACCACCGGCAAGACCTCCGGGGACGGGCATGTCTGGATCTCGGGATTTGCAGTCCGCATGAACCCCGACGGGTCCGGAGTCGAGATCGTCAGCCACGGATTACGCAACACATACGAACAGATCCTCACCTCCTTCGGGGACATGTTCCAGAATGACAACGACGACCCCCGGGGCTGCCGCACCTCCTTTGCCCTTGAGTATGGCTGCGCTGGTTACTTCACGCGCGATGGCAGGCAGCGCAACAAGGCCGTACGCCGACCCGGCCAGTCCTACGCCCGCATCCACTGGCGGCAGGATGACCCGGGCACCATGGATGCCGGGGACGTCTACGGGGGCGGCGCCCCCACCGGCATCACCTTCTACGAGAACGGCGCCCTCGACGAAAAATGGAACGGCACCCTTCTGAGCTGCGACACCGGCCTCAACACCATCCTCGGCTACCAGCCGCAGCCGAAGGCCGGGACCTTTGATCTCAAGCGCTTTGACTTTCTCACCAGCAACCCGAGCAAGGAATACGACGGATCCGACTTCGTGGGAGGAGGCCCGAAAAACAACAACATCGACAAGGTGGCCCCCAGCTTTTTCCGCCCCAGCGACGTGACGGTGGGACCCGACGGTGCCATCTACTTCTGTGACTGGTTTGACCCACGGGTGGGAGGCTCCGGTCACATGGACAGCTCCTTCTCCGGCACCATCTATCGGATCGCTCCGCGTAACTTCAAGCCAGTCATTCCATCGGTCGACCTCACCACCATCGCAGGCCAGCTCACCGCACTACGCAGCCCCGCGGTCAACGTCCGCTACCTTGGATTCCGAGGCCTCCGGGCCGCGGGCGCCCGGGCCTTCCCCGCGGTGACGGAATTACTCCAAGACCAGAACCAGTGGATCGCCGCCCGGGCTGTCTGGCTCCTGCCCTATCTCGGGGACAAGGGCCTTGCAACCTGCCTCGCCCTGCTGGAAGACAAGCGCTCCCAGCACCGTGTCCTCGCCTACCGAGCCCTGCGCCGGGCCGGCCACGACATGGTGCCCCACGCCCGCCACCTCGCGCGCGATCCCTCCCCGCAAGTCCGCCGGGAAATCGCCCTTTCCCTGCGCGACCTCCCCGCTGCAAAAACGGCTGACATCTTCGTGGAACTCGCCCGGCGCTGCGATACCACCGACAAGAATTCGGTGGAAGCCATCGGCCTCGGGGCCGCGAACCAAGAGAGCGTGATATGGACCGCTATCCACAAGGAATTACAGCCCGGCCCCCCCTCCGAATGGCCCGAAAGTTTTGCCCGCCTGACCTGGCGCCTGTGGGGAGCAGCCCCGCTCGACAATCTCAAGGCCCGGGCCACCGATCTCTCCCTCTCCCTTGATCAACGGAAATTCGCAGTCGAATCCATCGCCTTTATCGACAACGCCCGGGCCGCCCGGGTAATGCTTGAGCTGGCCTCCGAGGGATCCCCGGTCAAGGGCGAGGCCACCGCCTGGCTCCTGCGCAATGCCGCTGGTGAATGGGCCAAATACGATCTCGCCAAGGGACTCAAAAACCAGGGCATCTATGATCCGGAATCTATCGTGATCAGTGCGGCCCCCGTGCCGGAACCTCCGGGACCCGCCCCTGCTGTCGAGAAGATCCTCAAACTGAAGGGAGACCCCTCCCGGGGCAGGACCGCGGCCGCCCGCTGCATCCTCTGTCACCAGGTCGGCGAACAGGGAAACGACTATGGACCCAACCTCAGGGGATGGGCTCGCAACCAGGAGCGGGAGGTCATCATCCGTGCCATCGCCAATCCCTCCGCCGAGATCTCCCACGGCTACAAGGGCACCGAGATTGTCCTCAAGGATGGCAGCCTCATCCATGGGATCGCCTTCAACAACAGCGATCTTGGCAGGGATGATTCGCCCCCGGTCGTTATCCAGTCCGCTGGCGGCCTCACCCAGCTCATCCCNAGGGAGCGCATTGAAGACCGCAGGGACTTCAAGCGTTCTCTCATGTACGATCCCGTAACCCTCGGCCTCACCGCCCAGGACATTGCTGATCTCGCCGCCTGGCTCCGAACCTACCGTTGAATTCCTGCCCCGCCCCAGCCCTGGCACCTGGACCATTTGATGGCCCAACCCCCTCCAAAAACCCGTAATCCGACAAAGAATCTTCTTCACCGTTTCTCATGTAAATTCTTAAGGCTCTTATAATGAGTTAGTTATCATTAATTCAGGTAAATGCAGGGAATTCCAACATGCGATTGAGATTTACGTTTCCCCACGTATGATTCCGCGCGGATGGCCAACCCCATCTGTTCTAGAACAATGAAAGTACACCACCTCATCGCCTTCCTGGCGGTTATGCTGTTGGGCGTCGCCTATGGTGCGGACGTCAAATACGAGGCCACCTTCACGGGTGTCACTTGAGCCGGTTGTAAGAAGAGCGTCAGTTCGTCGCTCAAGAAACTCGCAGGCTTCAAGACTATCGAGATCAAGGCCGATAAAAAGACCAAGACTCAATCCGTCACCGTGGTGGCCGGAGAAGGCATCAGCAAGGAAGATGTTGTCAAGGCCCTCGGAAAAACGGCCAAGCGCTTCGTCTGTAAGGACTGGAAGCTGTCCAAGGACAAGGGTTAAAGAACCCTCATTCCCAAAGCTTTTACGCGTAAAGCTTTTTAAAATCGCCCCGCGCTCTTACCGAGCCGGGGCGTTTTGCTGTTCTGCCCTCAGCTAACCAGATCCCCGATCGATCCAAATCCCGGCGAAAACAATCTCTGGTACATGCGCACCGCGTAGCCATCGGTCATTCCAGCCAGAAAGTCACAGACCAGGCGCGCCCGTTCACCAACCGTTTCGACCCTTTCAATTTCTCCCGCATGCTCCGCAGGAAGCAACTGGAAAAACTGGCCGTCGATCGCCTCACCCTCAACGTAACGGCGATGGTAGAGCTCCCAGAGTCGGCGCAACATGAGGCTTCCCTTGTGCTCAAGTTGCTTGAGCTGGGGTGAGAGAAAAACCACCTCAAAAGCCAACTTCTTAAATATTTCGCTTTCCGCCTGCGTGGCCTCGTCAACCACGATGCGATAGCGGTAACGGTTGCTCTCTCCACTGAGAAAATTCCGATCCTCCTCCACCCTCGCTGCCTTGACGTAGAGCCCAATACGATGTCCCACGAAGGAATCAATGCGACCACGGTTGATCGCACGGATGAGATCTCCCAGTGAATCCTCTGCCCCTATTTCGACCTCTCGCTTCTCCGCCCACAATCGCACCGATTCTTCCGTCAGGAAACCCGCCCGCACACTGTCAGCCAGATCGTTGAGCGAGTAGGCTGTATCATCGGCCCAGTCCATGACCTGGCATTCCACGGACTTGAACCCGTCCCGTTCCCTGCCGGGAGCAAGTTCCGCCGGAAACTCCCGTTCTCCCAGGGCCCATTGGACATAACGGTTCTGCTCGTCGTAAACGAAGTGATTCGCGGGGGCCTTGCCCCCGGCTTGTCCGAGTTCGCCCCACAGCGACTTGTATTTGAGAACCCCGTCAAGAAAGGCCCGCGAGGGATCCATCCCCGTCCTGCGCTGCGAGAAAATGCGTTCGGTGAGCAGACGCAGGGTCTGTGCGTTACCCTCAAACCCACCGTAAGGTGCCATGAAGTGGTTCAAGGAACGTTCCCCCGCATGGCCGAAGGGGGGATGGCCCAGGTCGTGGGAAAGACACACTGCTTCCACCAGATCCCCGTCAATGGTGTGATCCGGCGAGAAGTCCTCGGTCGAGGCCTGGAGCCACGCGCATATGGATCGCCCTATCTGGGCCACCTCCAGCGAGTGTGTCAGGCGCGTGCGGTAAAAATCGTACTCCCCGCTCCAGAACACCTGTGTCTTGTTCTGGAGCCTCCGGAAGGCGGGAGTGTGAAGGATCCGGTCCCGGTCAATCTGGAAAGGGCTCCGGAAATCGCCCTCCACAGCCACAGCTCCCGAGAGTCTCTCGACATCGAATTCCTGATAGAAGCTGTTCCGCACTGCCCATTGGTGACCTCTACCGCCTCCCATGAAAACCATGAACTGTCCAAATTGGGAAGATTCGGCCCCGCCATGCACATATGGGGGCGGTTCGGGATTATCCAGATGCCGACGTTTAGGAATTCTCTGACGCGGACCGGTCATGCACAATCCCGCCCGTGCCACCAATTGCCTACCTCGCCCTCGTCCTTGCCCTGGGAATCCTCGCGCAATGGCTGGCCTGGCGCCTCAGGATCCCCTCCATCCTCATTCTCCTCGCTTTTGGCTTCGGCCTGTCGCTCTCCACCGGAGCACGCATCGATGATTACCTCGGGGGAGAAACCGACACCCTCCTCGCTATCGTCGGACTCTTTGTCGCAATCATTCTTTTCGAGGGTGGACTCACCCTGAAGTTCTCGGAATTGAAACAGGCTGGAGCTCCTGTCCTGCGCCTCTGCTCGCTGGGTGTCGTCCTCAGTTTTGCGCTCGCCAGTATCAGTGCAGCGTGGATCTTCCAATGGAACTGGAGAGTGGCCGCCCTTCTCGGAGCTATCCTGGTGGTGACCGGGCCTACCGTGGTCGGACCTCTCCTCCGCGTGATCAAACCAACCCGCAAGATCGCCTCGATCGTGAAGTGGGAGGGAATCGTGGTCGACCCCATCGGGGCAATCCTGGCCGTTCTGGTGTTCCAGGTCGCCCTCGCCGGTGAATTACAATCGGCTGGTGGCGCGATCGCCCTCGCCCTCCTGAAGACCCTGTTGGTGGGCATTGTCCTCGCTGTTCTGCTTGCCAAGGTCATCGAGTTTCTTCTCAAGCGGCATTACATTCCGGACTTCCTGGAAAGCGTTTTCCTTCTGGCGGTAGTGGCAGTCGCCTTCGCCGTCTCCAACGCCATCCAGAAAGAATCCGGCCTCCTGACCGTCACCGTCCTTGGGATCGCTCTCGCCAACCAGAAATCGGTCTCCGTTCGCAACATTCTCGAATTCAAGGAGAACCTCCGAGTCCTGATCATTTCCCTTCTCTTCATTCTCCTGTCCGGACGCATCGCACCCACCGACCTCTCCAACGTCGCCCTTCCCAGTCTGGCCTTCCTCGGTGCCCTGGTCCTGCTCGTGCGACCTGTTTCCGTTTATCTCTCCTGCCTTGGCTCGGGGAACATTGAAAACCGCGAACGTTCTTTCCTCGCTGCCCTCGCACCGCGGGGCATTGTCGCCGCCGCCGTCACCTCGGTTTTCGCCATCGAATTCGCTCACGCTGCTCACCAAGGAAAAATCGATGACGCTATCGCGCAACAGGCCAAAGAGATGGTCCCCGTCGTCTTCCTCATCATCATTGGTACCGTTTTTGTCTACGGTCTCATTGCCCGACCCTTCGCCTTCCACCTTGGCCTCGCCAGCAGGAATGCAGACGGGATCCTCTTCGCTGGCGCGGATATCTGGGCACGCAGGATCGCATCTGCTCTGCACAATGACGGTCACTCCGTCATGCTGCTCGATACCCGCTACGGAAATATCGCGGCCGCCCGCATGGACGGCCTCCACGCCATTCGCGCTAATATTCTCTCCGAGCATGTTGAGGACAATCTCGAGTTTCCGGGGATCAGGCATCTCGTCGCAGGCACTCCCAATGACGAGATCAACTCCCTGGCCACCCACGAATTTGCTCATATCTTCGGAAAGGCAAATGTCTGGCAAATCGCACCCGGCGACAAGGACGCTCACCCCTCCACCGCTGTCGCCTCTCACCGCCGGGGGCGCATCTGCTTCAGCGAGGAACCCACCTTCCAGAACCTCCAGAACCTTGCCTTCCGCGACGGCGTCATCAAGAAGACACTCCTGACTGAGGTGTTCACCCTCGAGCACTTCCACGAAGTCAACGGAGAGGATGCCATCATCCTGTTCCTCCATGATGAGGACAAGGGGCTGCGGCCCGCCGCCGCGGATCTTGAGGACATCCCTGCCGATACCACCATTTACAGCCTGGTCATCGGGAAGTGATCCCCTGCCCTGCGCACTACCCCGTGCGTCCCAACCACCACCAGAATTTCGGGTCCAGCTCCTTCATGGCACGCTCTGCCAACCCGCCAGCGGCTGCTGCATCCTCTAGGACTGCAAACACAGTGGCCCCCGAACCGCTCATCAGGGCAGCCCTGACCTCAAACTGCTCCAGCAACCACATCTTCACCTCAGCCAGGAAAGGAAACTTGGCAAAGACCGCCCGCTCCAGGTCGTTGCACATCCCGAGACCGGCAACCTCCTGTGACTCGTAGAGCACATAAGGGAGCTCCTCCGAATCCGCCCAGCGCTGATAGGCATCTACCGTATCGACCCCGAAGGCCGGCTTGAGGAGGAGCACCTCCAGTTCCTCCACCGCTGTCTCTTCCAGGATCTCTCCTCTCCCCCGGCACCAGCATGCTCCCTCACGCAGGAAGAAGGGCACATCCGACCCAAGCTGTGCAGCCATCTCCTCGAGATCTTCCTTACCCAGGCCCGCCTCTTCCAGTTTGTTCAACGTCTGCAGGACCGCCGCGGCGTCACTACTTCCACCACCAAGACCAGCCCCCGGCGGAATTCGCTTCTCCAGTGTGATCTGATAAGGGCAGCAGGTCCCGGTTCGCTGTTCGAACAGCTGTAGCGCCTTCGTCACCAGGTTGTCCTCAACCGGGCCCACTTCCGCTCCAACTGTCTCCAGGGCATATGCCTCGGCAGGCTTGAACTCCAACCGGTCGGCCAGCCCCTTCAACGGAACCATGAGGGTCTCCAGCTCGTGGAACCCGTCCTCCCGCTTCCCGTGGATGCGGAGGGCCAGGTTAAGCTTCGCTGGAGCGATCACTGTCATGAGCGTCCCTCATTCTCCACTCTCCGTCCCAGGAGGGCCAGCATTCGTCCCGTCTTTCCCCGCTCCACACGATAAGAGTAGAATTCCTTCACGTTCTCCCCGGTGCACACCCCGCTCATGACCACCTGCTCCGAAGGCACTCCTGCCCCCCGCAATTGCTCTGCAATGCGCGAGGCGAAATCCACTTCGTAGCGGGGAGGCCGGATACACGGAGAGATGGCCGCCTCGATGTCGCCTGCCTGCGATCCGTATTCCGCTGCCATCTGCTCCAGGGCCCGCACAACGATTGCCCGCTCCGTCCCCTTCATCCCTGAGTGCACCAGGGCCAGCGCCCCGGTCCGACGATCACAAAGGTAAACCGCCGCACAATCGGCCACGTAAATTCCGAGCAGAACCCCTTTCCTCCCACCCGTCAGCAATCCATCCGTCTCGTCTACAACCCGATTCTCCACTCCTTCCATCGGCACCAGCGCCACCGCATCACCATGGACCTGCTCTGCTCTCCACAAGTCCTCCCACCCAAAACCCAGACGGCCGACTGCCTCTCGATGAGCCGGTTCCAGGTCCCTCAGGGCTGACCACTTGTCGTCGGTCAGGGGGATCCCAGGAATCCGTGGGATAAAGCTGGCCTCCACTCCCGGAACTGCCAGAACCCGGTCCAGGAAAGAAAGCGCCCCCGTCATGGGATCTACCATAACGAGGGCGTCTGCACCGTGCCAAGTTTCCCTGGCACAAGTGATGGAAAATTGTGTCCTTAACGAGGAGTCACGGCGCGCCGTGCATGATCAAGCGTCTCAGCCTCTTCCTCGTCCATCTCAGACATGATGTCGGCGAGGTTGGCCGCGATCTCCTTGCGCATGTGGGCCACAAGCTCCGTGCCCTTGTGCGTGATGCGGACCATGATCTTACGACGGTCTTCGGCAGCGTGGACGCGCTCAACGTAACCAAGCTTCTCCAGTCGATCAACAAGACCAGTGGCTGCGGCAGTGGAGTGGCCCATCTTCTTGGCGATATCCGACATGGTCAGATAATCCTCGCTGGAAAGGTAGGCGAGCAGGAAGAACTGCGGGAAGGAGATGTTACCGCGATTGAGCTCGTTCGAGAGGTTCAGGATGCAGGAGCGCTGCGTAAAGAGGACGAAGTCCGCAAGACGATCGGCATCCGCTTGGACTGCACCTCTTGATTGGTTGGCTGTGCTTGATTTCATGACTGTTCGACTGTGTTGGGATTAGGTAGGTTTGGGTGCCCAGCAGCTACGGGAGTAGGTTATTCCAATTTTTGTAAACTTTTCAAGGGTGGAATTAAAAAAATGTAGGAATTCCGGTTCTCATTGGCTTTCAAGGTCCCTTAAACTCCTGAAATTGTGGTATTTTTAAAAAAACGACTCAATGCCAATCTTCCCTGCGAAGCAATATTTTGCCACTAGGTAGCTGCTGGCGCCGACGTTACGGAAGGCGCTGACCCCTCGGGAAGCTGTCGGACGACCACCACATCGCCCTTTGAGGGCCTCCCTTCCTGGATATCTGCCGCGTAGTAGCGACCCAGCCGTTCCCCCGTCAGGGCCAATGAACAAGTCACCCCTCCCGGACTCACCGATGCAATGAGGGTGCCCTTTCCGAATCCCCCACCCTGAACATACCGCTTGATAAGAACAAACTTCTCCGCCGGGTGCACCGAGACGATCTCCCCCACAACCCGAAACGAGGCAGGATCGCCCTTCTGGTCGGTCTGGTCCTTCCCTTCGTCCTGCCCCTTCGCCATGGCCTCACCCTTGGCTTCCTTCCCCTCCTTGTTATCGCGATTTCCCGATAGACCACAGCTGGTCACTGATCCGGAAAAGATCATAATCACGAAAAGCAATGGGCACAACTGGGCACAACCGGGCACACCCCTACATAATCCAGACTTTCGAGATGACACGAAAATTCAGTTCCTCTCTTTCCCCGCCATTGACGAACATCCCTCCCTGTGGTTTCCCTTTCTCCACATTTCCCAATTCAATTCGACTAACGGAGCGGTGGCTGAGTGGTTGAAAGCGCTCCCCTGCTAAGGGAGTATACTCCAAAAGGGTATCGAGGGTTCGAATCCCTCCCGCTCCGCCAGTTGAACCTTGGCACCATTTCCGGGCTTCATGGCGTTTCAAACCCTGCGAAATACCTGGTCAGCTGTCGACTCAACCCATTCACCCGTCTCATCGTCATGAAGAACCGTCTGAAGAGCAGTCATATCCTGACTCGTAGCGTAAGAATGATCGCCCTCTGCGGCCTTCCTGCCGCAATCCCCGGTGCCCTCCCGGGCCAGCCGCTGGAAATCGGAGCGCAGAATCAGATCTTTATCGATGGCCGTTTTCTCGCAGAACGGAAAAATGTCCGCATCGTAGTCCAGCAACCCCGCAAGACCGGTGAGATGATGGCCTTCGTCTCTGCTGAGTACCTCCAGGTCATGGAATATGACGGAGTGTTCAAATACTTTACACTGGTCTCCCAGGATGGCTCCAATTGGGAAAACACAACCAATAACAACCCCGAGGGTGATTTCAAGTACGGTATCTACTGGAGTGTCCCGGAACGTCCCAATGGGGTTGTCTTCAAGGACCCCAAGGCGCCACCCGAAGAGCGTTACAAGGTGGTGAGTGGAATGAGCAACCGGATGTGGGCTACCAGGGATGGGAGCGAATGGAGCCAGCTGCGAACCAACATTTTTCCCGAGCAGATCAGTTTTCCGCGGGGGATGGACAGCCAGAACGTGTGCTTCTGGGATGAAAAGTACGAGTGCTACGTGGCCTACGTGCGGGCTAACCTGGAGTTTGAACCCCCGCCTCAGCACAAGGAGTATTTCAAGAACTCGCGCTTTCATAACCAGAACAACCATCTCCGCTGTGTGCGTCGCTGCACCTCCAAGGACCTGAAGCGCTTCACGGCGGGGGAAATCGTGCTGGCTCCCGACGAGAACGATCCCATCATGGACGGCGTGGGAGTAGGCGATTTCTACATGCCACAAGTCATCAAGTACCCGCACGCCCAGGACGCCTACGTCATGTTCCCCAACCGCTATCTCCACTACCAGCAGTGGTTCATGGCGGAGGACCTGAGCCACCTCCCCACGAACAAGCCCAACGAAGTTCTCAACGACGGCCCGATCGACATCGGATTTGCGGCCAGTCGGGACGGGATCAAGTGGAATCGCTATGATCGCAAGCCGCTGGTTCCGCTGGGCCGGAAAGGGCAGTTCGACTGGGGAGGACTTTATCCGGTTCGCGGTCTTATTGTGAAAGGTGAGGAGATGTGGCTTTACTACGTCGCCTCCGCCGATCACGGACTGCCTTTGCCGATCAAGGGCCGGGAGAAGGGTAAAGTCCTTTCGCGGGTGATTTTTCGCAAGGATGGATTCACGGCCCTGGAGGCGGATTATCCCCGCGGCGAATTCACCACTCCTGTGCTGCGGTTTTCAGGGGATAGCCTCCACCTCAACGTAGAGACTTCATCCCTGGGTTTGGTCCGGGTCGAGATTCAGGACGAGAACGGAAAGCCGCTCCCCGGATTCGCGCTGGACGATTGCGACCGGATTCACACCACCAATACGACGGATGCAATCGTCAACTGGCGAAGAGGGAAGAGCAGTATCAGCAACCTGGCAGGAAAGTCCGTCCGGTTGCGGTTCGAATTGATGTACGGGGCCAAGCTCTACGCGTTTGGTACGCAGGCAGCTTCCCCCGATCTTCCATCAGACCCGCCTCCGGGACAGGAACAGTCCAACTGAACAGGCTGACACACGCCTTTTGCCCTCCATCCGCCTATTGGAACCGGAGCCGGCGCAACGACATGCCGGAAATGCTGACCGATGCTAGTTCGCGGCAGGGGCAGCCTCAGCAGCAGAGCCCCCGTTTGCGCTGTTCTCCGCTTGCACCCCGCCCGACCACGCCTGCCCGGTCGCCTCATGCCACACGCTTCGGGGGACATCGATCGAACTGAAGGACTCCGCGGCAGCCTGCGGGTTTTGCCGGTGGAACTGCGTGAACGCCCGGGTGAGAGCTCCCTGCCGCAATCCTGGTTCCGTGATCTCATTTGCCCATTCCACTGCGAGGGATCCATCCTGATGGGCAAAGGCGGCGGTAAACCCGTTCAGGGCCTGGTTCCGATCCGAGGATGGTTCCATCTCCATGATGGACTCGATCGCACGCTCCGGTTCCCGCGACCCCCAGTGCGCGAACGCCGCGCTCCAGGCACTCGATCGCAGCGCCCCCTCCGGTAACTCCGTAGCCCAGTCCAGGGTCACCTCCAGGCCCTGGTCCCGCACGATCTCCCTCGTCAGGGTGTCCATCGGCCGCCAGTTGTAGGCCTCCGGATCGGTGACATCGTAGATAAAGTTCGTGGCCACCGCCACGTCGTTGTCAATCAACCCCTCAAAGAGCCTTCGCTGCACCCTCGAGGCCACTCCTGGATCCAGTCCGGAGAAAACATCGATCGCGGCCTGCGGATCGACACTCGCCAGACCAGGGATCATGTTGCCGAGGAATCCCTCGAAGTAGCGCTCCGGAATCTCATCCAGGTGCGCGACCGCAGTGGCAGGATCGTTCGCACCCCATGCATAATCAAAGAGCTGCCACATCCTCCCGTCTGCTCCGTTTTTCGCCATCGCGGATCGCATCGTGAAGGCCTGCTCCCGGGTGAAGGTGGACGACCCCATTTCCTCCAGGATCCGGTCAAAAGCCCTCCTCCGGTCCACTGGACTGGGAGACTTGATGGCCTGAAGCACGAGCGCATGAATCTGCTTCTTCCCCAGGGGGCCTCTCCGCCGGAGGGCCTCGGATGCCTCCCGCGCCATCGTCCGGCGAGCGGTCTGTAATTCCCTGGTTCGCTCCACGCTGGCAGTGCTCTTCTGGGGATCCGGGGCACTCGGGATCGACTCCGGTTTTCCGCCCGCGCTGCCCGGCAGCGGCACATAGCGCTCGGCCCGGTCGGATTCGGCCGGATCCAGCACAAGACTCTTCCCGGTGGCTGGGGGTATCGCCACGTCCCCGGAGCGGTCCGCTCCACGCGACGCTGGCGCCAGCTGCAGGCCGCCTACGAGGGCTCCCCCCGTAATGAGAGCCCAGGCAAGATGAACAATGACGCTACGCTTCAGCATTCTTCCGTTCAATCGCGATGCCTCCGGTGACGCGAAGCCAATATGGATTCCTGTATCTCAGCGGACAAACCTGACCCGCTCAACCACTCCGGCAGACCCTGTCCACCCTTCCGCTGCCAGGACCGGGCCACCTCCACCATGGCCTCCTGGCGACGCTCCGGCGCACCAATGGACTCCGCCCAGCTCATCGCCGCGGAGGGATCCTCCCAGACCACACGGGTGCTGTAACCTGCAATTGCCGCATCCCGCAGGGGAGACGGAGTCATCTCCTGGAGATACTCGCCCGCCGCGGTGGGATCCCGGCGTGCCCAGGAATTCAGGCTGCCCCTCATGCCGGTCTGCTGGCTCTGCCCCTCCGGCAGGTCATTGACCCACTCAAGCGCTGCCTGCGGGTCGCGTCCCGCCCAGTTCGCTCCAACCTCCCAGAAAATACGTTCAGTTCCGGGCTGACTTGCGAACCCCTGGGCCCACTCGGCAGCTTCGGCCGGTTTACGCTCCGCAAAATGATCTGCAACCCTGCCCAGCGCCTCATTCCGCATGCGTCCTTCAGGAAGTCCCTCCGCCCACGACGAGGCCTCAAGCGGACTTTCTGCGGCCCTCAGCACTTCCCCCGTTACAATATGCATGTGCCCCGGGTCTGCCTGGCCCTCGGCCACCATCCTCTCGACAAACATTGCCGCCCGCTGCGGATCCGCGTCCGCCAACCCGTCAATGATCCCTGACATCAAATGATGCCGCAGCCCCGTGACCTCGAGTTTCCGCTCCTTGAGCAACGGATCGAAGCGGGAATCATTTGCCATGTCCAGGCCTTCGATCCACGCCATCGCCTCCTGTGGGCTTGCGCCGGCCCACCCTGCCAGGGCCGGTTTCATGTCATCCTCCTCAGTATCGGC
>JAKVCR010000065.1 GCA_022448985.1 Roseibacillus sp. | reverse complement strand
CGATCTTGTCCCGCCCACCGAACCCCGCATGCCGGAGAGCGCTGAATACCTGGGACGCCACATGCTCCAGCAGAATCCCAGATACTACTACATGTACTACGCCACCCTCGCCCTCTACCAGCACCAGGGGCCCGTCTGGAAGGAGTGGAACGAGAAACTGAAGGAGATCCTGCCCCTCATCCAGAAGAAGGTCGGTCCCGAGCGGGGAAGCTGGGACCCGGGCGGCCAGCACGCCCGTGTGGGCGGGCGTGTGCTCTCCACCACCCTCTCGGTCCTCAGCCTCGAGGTCTACTACCGTCTCCTCCCGATGTACGGGTTCCGCGGAGCCGAGGACCTGCCTGCCGCCAAGAAGAAGGGCGAGTAAGGGGAGGCCTCCCTCCCCCGGAAGCCCCCTCTCCGTCGTAATACTGAGCCGCCTATTCCAGGACCGGGCGCTTAATGCGCCTTGACCTTGATATTGCGAACCCAGAACGGCTGTCCATGATCCTGGATGGCGATCTTCCCCTTCTCCGCCAGCTTCTTGTTGGGACGCTTCTTGGCGACGAGGTCCAGTCCATCCTGAACCTTCTTCCCGTTGAGAACCACGGTGAGTTTGTTGTCCTTCAGGGTCACCACCATGCGATTCCACTCACCCGGCTTTTTCGCGGCATTGACAAGGGGACCCGAGGTGCCAATCACGCCTCCCAGGTCATGGGGGCCGAGTTTCTTTTTCCCGAAGCAGTCGAGGATCTGCACCTCAAACCCGTGGGCGGTGGCATCTGACTCGTCGTAGATGCGGAAATAGAGCCCGGAATTCCCACCCTTGGGATGCTTGTATTCGAAATCGACGGTGAAATCCTTGAAATCGTCCTTGAGCCAGAGATAGGAACCGTAGCGGGTCCAGCCCTTCTCTCCCGGACGAGGCTCCAGGAAGAGGGACCCGTCCTCCTGGATCTTCCAGTTCCCCTTGGTCTTGATGTTGGAGAGGTCCTTCCCGTTGTAGATGGTCTTGAACTCGTGGTGATCGGCCAGGACACAGGTCCCGGGGATGAGGGCGGCAGCGAGGGCAAACAGAACTGATTTCATAGTCCGCCCAGCTAGCAGCAAATCGGCTACCCCCGAAAGAAGAAACTGCCACCCGATCCGATGATGGGGGGCCGAATCCGCTCCCCTCCCCCGGGTGATTCTGCTAGGCACCCTTCCCCCATGATGCGCCTCGCCTTCATCCTGCTTGCCTTGACCCCCGTGCTGGCCGCGCAGGAGAAAGCCGCACAGGACAATCTTCCCTGGCATGCCCTCGCCGCCGGCCTGCCCCCGGCCACCATCTCCGGGCCACCCACCAGCCTGACGTTTCACAACCGGACCGGCCAGCCCCTGAAGATCTTCTGGGTGAAGTACAACGGAACCCTCAAGGCCTACGGGGAACTGCAAGCGGGAGCCACCCGTGAGCAGCAAACCACTGCCAATTCCTGCTGGATGGTTGCAGACGGCAGCGGCAGGCCCCTCGGCTACTTCCAGGCCACCCCCCGCCCGGGCCGGGCCATCATCCCCGCCCGTCTCCCCGTCCCCGTCCTGCGATCCCGGAAATACACCCCGGGAACCCGGCAGGAAGCCATCCTCTGGCAGAAGAAACTGCGCGCATCCCTTGCCCGCTTGATGAAGATGGAGGACCTCGTCGCACAAGATACTCCTCTTCCACTGAACCCCACTGCCTCCTCCACCGAGGACCGGGGGAAATTCATCCTCCATGAGATGGAGATCGACAGCACCCCGGGGAACCGCATCAAGCTGGTGCTCACCGTGCCCAAGGCGGTGACGGGAACCTGCCCCGCGGTGGTTGCCATCGCAGGGCACAGCGGAACGCGGCACTCCTGCTACCAGGACCGCGGGTTCGCCACTCTCCTCGCCGAAAAGGGCTACGTCACCATCTCGACCAGGATCAGCCAGCACAGCGTTCGCGAGCAACAACGCACCATGATGGGCGAACGCCTCTGGGATCTCATGCGCTGTGTCGATCTCCTGGTCTCCCGCAGGGAGGTCGATCCCGCACGCATCGGCTGCGCCGGCAACTCCCTCGGCGGCGAGATGGCCATGTGGCTGGCGGCCATGGACGAGCGCATCGCAGCCACCATGAGCGCCGGCTTCCTCACCAGCATGGATCAACTGGAGGAGAATCACTGCCGCTGCTGGAAATTTCCCGGCCTGCGGGAACTGGTGGAGTTCTCGGACATCTATGCCCTCACCGCCCCCCGCCCCCTGATGTGCCAGAACGGCCTGCAGGAACGCCCCACCTGGTTCACCGTTCCCCTCGCTCGCGAGGCCCTTGCCAGGATCAAGCCGATCTACGGAGTCCTCGGTGCCCCGGAAAACCTGGAGTTCGTCGCCCACGAGGGTGGCCACGTGATCGAGGTGCCGGCCCTCCTCACCTTCCTTGGGAAACACCTCGGCCGCGAGGAGTAATCCCGTATCACATTTATTTTTCAGTTTTGATTGCGATGTTCGCCTTCGGGACCCCGACGTGGCGGCAGATGGACATCACGTTGGCAAGGTAGAGGTGCTTGGAGTCCTTGTCACAGCGGATCAGGACCTTGAGATCGGGGGTTTTCTCGAACTCCTCGCTCATCCATTTGGTGAGGCCTTCCTCGGTCATCAGCTTTCCCTTAACGACGTAGGCTCCGTTGTGACGAATGTTGACCTTGATCAGGTTGCCTGCGGTCTGGGTGAGGGACTGGTTGCGTGACTCGTCGGGCAGTTTGACGGTGACATCCACGCCCGGATCCTCCATCCGGCCGGATGCAGTGATAAAAATTTTGTCACCTCCTCCGTAGGCTTCAATTGAGAACCACACAGCTTCACTGGTTTGCCACCGCTGTCCTTCGTCCCCGTTATTTTCTCGATAGGCGGCTCCCTTGTCCCGGGCAAACCGGTTAGCATTATAGAAAGCGGCTTTCAACAAACCCGGGGGGTTCCCGGAATGTTGCCAATGCCGGGCTGTGGCACCAAAGGGCTCGAGAGTGTCCTCCCAGAACTTCCGGTAGGCAGCCAGGGAGGCGGCATTGGGCTCTACCAGGCGGACATCGTGGCCAGGCAACGCTGGCATCTCATCCATTACAATATGGGGAGCCTGGGGCCAGATGTCATCGTTTGCCTTCAGGTAACGCTGCATCGCAACGTGCAGGGCCATCAGGTCCTCGGTGGCCTCCGCCATGCCGCCTTTTTCCTGCCAGAGCAGGGGCAGGGTGGTAAAGGATTGCGTATTTTCCTTTGCTTCAGGGCCGTCCGGGTTCCGGCTCTCTTCCTTGGCGGGCTTTTCACAGGCCACCAGGAGCAAGGCCAGAGAGGCTGTAATGAAGCAAGCCAAAGAACCTCTTAAATTCATAACAGATCAACCCTAGGGAAGATTACATGAAAGACAACGAAACAGGGAATGGTCTCCCGTGGAATCACGTTCCCCGGATCACAATCACGGTTGTCTCTTCGGCTTCACCCCAAAGTGATACAACACGTTCCTGACCAGCGTGCTCAGGGCCTTGTCATGATACATGGCCCAGGCCGTCGCGATTGAACCGGTGTGAAAAACCTGTCCCCCTTCAGGCCGCTCCCAATAGATGATCTCCGCAATGGTCTGCTCATCTCCGGCCCTTGGCCGGTGCGCTTCGGCATTGAAATCGAGGATGTTCCGCTTGTCCTGACTACTGGCGATGGTGACGATCCCCTTCGGTTCTGCCAGCCCTTTCAGGGCCGGATTCCTGGTCGCCCTCAGCAGCGTCGAGAGGCGCACGTCATACTCGTGACCGACTGCACCGATGCTCTTGTTGACGAACCCGAAGGGATCTCCCTCTTGCAGGTCGATCTTGTGGGGTTTGTTGAAAAGGAAATGATCCGGCAGATCAGCGTGATAGGGTTTGAAGTTCAAGCCACCCCACCCGGCACAGGTCAACCCGACCAGCTTCCATGCGGGGTAGCCGCAGAAACGCATCAGGCTCCCGCGCTTGAAGTCGTGGCTATGGTAGAGTTCGCCCACCTTGGCCCGGGCCCGTCCCCCGATACTTTTCCCGAACTTACGACACTCCATCACCTCGCCACTGTCGTCGAAGCTCACCCGCCAGAACATGGTGTTTCCTGACATCACCACCGCCGCCCCACCGGCCTTCAGATAGTTATCAAGGCCGTCGTAGGCGCGGCTTGACCAGTATTCGCTGTGTCCGTTGATGCAGACCGCCTTGTAGCCATTCAATATTTCCGGGTGACGGTCCAGGTCGTGGTCGGTGATGACATCGTACTGGTAGCCGTGGTCGTCCAGCCAGAGGTGCAGGAAACGCTCGCCGCGGAGCAGATGGCTGTAGCCTCCGCCGATATAGGTCTTGTTGGGCCCGCCCGCCGGCCAGGGCACTTTCATGCCGATCTTGTAGGTCGGCTGGCCGTTGTGGTGGTCACTGTAGCAGCTGTACCTGGGCGCCCCCGGGTGGCTGTTGCCCAATCCACCCGTCCCCATGTTGACCAGGCCCGGCCCATGATTCACCGGAAAGGGAGTCGAATTGTAGGCCAGCCAGGTATTTGACGAAACGAGAACGAGCAGGGGCGCCTTCGGCCTGGCCTCGGGGCGCCGCACGATGAAGGAGGTATGGTAGCGCATCGGTTTGCCGTTCAACTGGAAATCGAAGCGTCCGGCGTAGACGCCCGACTTGGCATGGGCAGGAACACGGAACCGATGGCTTACCTTCCAACGGGCATTGTATATTTCGTCCGTGGCCAGGCGGAGCCCGTGACCTCGTCTGGCATCCTTGGTCGGATCGTATGCCGTATCGTGTCGGCCGATCGCCGCCGCATCGAAGCTTGGCCCCCCGATCATCCAGGTGCCCCGGTTGATGATCCTGCCATTGCGTCCAAAATCACTCGTATCGGCTACTTCTACACCCCGTTCCTCGGTGAACGGCCAGCAGGCTAGCAGGCGGTCATCCCTGGGAGCGCTCAAGCCGCGACCGGAAAAGCGTTTCCTGATTTGATCCTCACTTAGAGCTCGGTCGTAGATAGCGCACATCGCGATATCGCCGTTGTAGAAGTTCACCGCCGTGCCCTTTTCTCCATAGGCCCCGATGCGCAGGGCGGTCTCTCCAGGTCTTACTGTTCCGGCAAAGGGGAACTCGGCAACAAGTTTGCCGTCCACGTAGACCCGTTTTTTCTTCCCATCCCAGCACCCAACGAGGTGATACCATCGCTGGGCCTTGATCAGACCGGGCTCGGTTTGGTGAAACGCCGCCTGCTCGTAAGTCCCTCCTGCCCCGGTGCCGAAGATGATTCTTCCCTCGCTAAGAAACAAACCAACCCCACAACGCTCCGGATAATCGTGCTGGGTGATCAAGCCCTGCCAGCCAGTCAACTTGAATGGGCGGATCCAGCATTCCAGGGTCAGTTCAGACAGGCGCCTCTCAACGGGCAGGGCCTTGGCCACATGCACATACGAACCCGGATGGATCGCCTGGGCCTGCGGTTGTTCGACCCGAAAGGTTTTCAGCACCGGATCCTTCTCCCGGCTCTCGGGATCCTGCCCCAGTTGCACGATGCTCAGGTCGTAAGGGATGCTGCTGCTGACTCGAAACTCGATTTCCTCACCCGCCGCAATGCTCTTCTGCGCGTAGGCGTGCAGACCTGGCAAATTCACCGGCTGATGCGGGGGGATTTCCTGTTGCCTGTCAGGCTTTCCCCCGGTGGACACCAGAGTGGTCGGCAACCGGGCCGCTTTCAGATAAGCCACCAGATCGACGATTTCTCCAGGTTTCAACAGGCCGTCAAAGACCCGTGGCATCAACGAAATGTTCGAATACTTTGCCGCTTTGATGTCCCGAATCGGCACGGGGTGTTCCACTCCGGGCGTCGGCGAGAGAACCATCTTATCCACGGTGTCTCTCAGGATCAGGCCTCCTGTTTCCCCTTCCCTGGTCCGCACCGTCACCAGTTCGTAATAACGGGCAATCGATGAACTGGGATAGACGATCGCCTCCAGCAAGTCCTGTTCGCTGCGGATGGAGCCGATTCCGGTCAGGTCGGGTCCAAACTTCACCCCCTGATCCCCCATGACATGACAGGTGATGCACAAGGATCTGGCCGCATCGTGGAATAGCTTCTCCCCTCGTCCCGGATCTCCCTCCGGCAGCAGGGCCGATAGCTCCTTGAGACGCGTCTGTTGAAGGGCCGCCGCTTCCGGATCGGGCTCGACGGCATCCGCCAGCTGGATCCTGGGCATGGCCTGGGGCGCGGGATCCGCTTCGCCAAGCTCGTGCATGAGACGAACCTGCCTTCCCAGCGGATCATCCTCGGAAAGGCTCCCGGTGTCTCCAATCTCGTAGAGTGAATAGATGATGGCGTGCCTCAAAAACGCATCCATCTTCTGCGAGCCGGCCGCCACCAGAGACTTCACCGCCCGGCGATCTCCGATCCGGCCCAGGGCCATGGCTGCCAGTCGGCTTTGGTGGGCATCACCACCAAGCAGGCTGGCCAACGACTCCACCGCGACTGGATCGCGCCACAACCCCACACTGTGGATCGCGGCCGCGCGCACACCAGCACTTCCATCGCTTAGAAATTCCCGCACTGCCGCTCGTGCCTCCTGCCCCGGGATGCGATGCAGGGTCCAGAGGGCAGGGATACGGGCCTTGGCTGTACGCAATGCATCGATGTTATCCTCCTTGGCAAGGGCATCGATAGCCCGTTCGACCACCGCGGGCCGCCCATCAGAAAGCCAGCTGATTTGAGGTTTTTCCCAGGCCAGCTCAAGGCCCCGGGCGTTCCCCGGCTCGGACCTCCCCTTCTTTTGAACCCGGTAAATAGCGCCTAGGACATGGGGCTTGGCCACCTTCGAGGTCGGGCAACAGATCATGTACCAACTGCCCGTATCCGCCACGAGGAGGCTGCCATCCGCATCTTCAATCACATCAGTGGGATGAAAATCGGTCTGATCACTCTCAAGAAAGACGCTCGTCTCTGCGGAATAGGTCGATCCGGACCGCGACAGCCTGTGCCTCGACAGGCGTCGCA
>JAKVCR010000064.1 GCA_022448985.1 Roseibacillus sp. | reverse complement strand
GCCTCGCGAAGCTCCTTTTCGAGTTCCTCCCGGTTCCCGTCTCCCTCATGCAGGGCCTCGGTGAGTTGGTCGGCAACCAGTTCCCCCCGTCGCATGCCTAGAAACGCTTTCGCGGCCTCGGGTCCGAGGTCTTCCCGGATGAGAAAGTATTCTCCCACCAGGTGCCGGGCGTCGTGCCAGAACTCCTGCTCGGCCTCCTCATCCTCCTCATGTGAGGCGTCGGCCAGCCTGTCGAGGAACTCGGGAACATTCTGTTTGAGGAAGCCGGAGATCTCGGAGTTTGTTCTCCGGTTGAGATGTCGGTCTTCCTCTTCCCCGTGATCGTCTCCGGAGGCGGGCAGATTGAGCAGGAGGGTCAGAATGATGGGAAGGATCTGCTTGAATGAATTCATCTCGAAAATGGTCCTGGTCGCCTGAAGAGGAAGGACTGGAAGAATTACCCAGTTCCCACATCACTGGCAATACTCCAGCGAGGGTGGCCGTTACTCAGGTGGCTTACTGCATGGCGGCAAAATTCTTCCGCATGAGATCCTGGGGTGCCATATCCCCCTGCTTTTCCTGCATTTCGTTGATCCACCTGTCCTCAAGGTCGTTCTTGCTGGGACGCTCGTCCTGGTAGAAGACCCCGAATTTTCCGGGGAACTCGAGTTGGGCCAGTTCGAAGGCTTCGTTGATACTGGTGAGGTTGTGCTCCTCTTCGTCGACGAGATCAAACTGGCCGCCCTTTCGCGGGATAGCGGAATCAAAGGCACCAGGATAAAACATGGTGCATTCGGAAAGCACTTCCACCACGGAGAATCCATTGTGCTTCACCGCCCGTTCGAACATCTCGTTCATGTGCTTGACGTGAGTGGCGTGCGAGCGGGCGATGAAGGTGGCGCCACTGCCGAGGAGCTGCATCATGGGGTTGATGGGACGGTCCACCGAGCCCTGGGGATCGGTCTTGGAGCGGCGGCCGATGGGGGTGGTGGGACTCGTCTGATTCTTGGTCAACCCATAGACAAAGTTGTCCATGATGACGTAGGTGAGGTTGATGTTCTTTCGTGCGGCGTGATTGAGGTGGTTGCCCCCGATGGAGAATCCATCACCGTCGCCTCCAAAGACGAAGACGTGCTGATCCGGGCGACTCAGGGAGATTCCTGTTGCAAGGGGGAGGGCCCGCCCGTGAATGAAGTGGATTCCGTGCGAGTTGACGAAGTAGGGGAAACGGCTTGAGCAACCAATTCCGGCCACACAGATGAAATCGGTCTGAGTCAGTTCCAGTTTCTGGATGACGTTGAAGAAAGAGGCGAGCACGGCGAAGTCACCGCAGGCAGGACACCAGGTGGGATGGTCGGCCTTGAGCTGCTTCTTGGTGAGCTTCTCTGCCGGTTGGGCGGACTGGGAGTCAGACATCGCTTTTGAAGGTCGGGAACAGTGGGGAATGGAGGCCGGGGGAGGCGTGGGTCGGTCAGGCGAGGAAGTTGTCGACTCCATCGACAATTTCGCTGACCCGGTAAGCCAGGCCATCGGTCTTGCAGATGGAGTGAATGGCGGGGTTGCAGCTGGCGGCCCGCAGGATGGTGGCGAGCTGGCCGTGGCCGTAGACGCCGGAGTCGTTCATTTCGATCACAAAGACGTGCTCGAACCTGGCGAGCAGTTCGTTGAGGCCAGCGGGGAGGGGATGGAGATGGCGGATGTGGGCGGCACTGGCACAGAGGCCCTTGTCCCGCAGGCGGTCACAAGCTTCACGGATCGGCCCATAGGTGGAACCCCATCCCATCAGGAGGATCTCCCCATCCTCTTCACGATAGACTTCCGGGAGCGGCAGGTCAGCGGCCAGACTGACCAGCTTGCGGCGGCGCTTCTCGGTCATTTTCTGGTGATTGACCGGATTGCCGGAAGGGTGGCCCATTTCGTCGTGCTCCAGGCCGGTGACCTTGGGGTAGGTTCCGTCCGGCATGCGGGATCCCGGAGGGGCATGCCGGGTGAGCCCATCGAGAGGGTAGGGCTTGAAGTCCTCGCCCCTTTCACTGAGGTCGAGCTCGGGCTCAATCCAGTGTTCGTCGAGGTTGGGCTCCTTGAAGGCCTCGATGCGGGTGGCAAGAGCCTGGTCACTGAGGATGATGACCGGGCAACTGCAACGCCTGGCCAGCTGAGCCGCTTCCAGCGCGATGTAGAAGCAATCTTCCACATCCCTGGGTGCTATTACGATCCGCGGGCTGTCGCCGTGGGAGCCGTAGATGGCCTGCAGGAGGTCGCTCTGTTCGACTGAGGTTGGCAGGCCGGTGGAGGGACCACCCCGTTGGACGTTGATGACAAGAAGGGGCAGTTCCGCCATGCAGGCGTATCCAAGAGCTTCGGCCTTGAGGGCAAGGCCGGGTCCGGAACTGCCGGTCACGGCAAGGTGGCCGGCATAGGAAGCCCCGAGGGCAATGGAGACCGCGGCAAGCTCATCTTCGGCCTGGACGAAGATGCCGCCATACTTTGGAAGTTCGCGGCGTAGCAGTTCCATGATGCTTGACCACGGCGTGATGGGATAGCCTGCTCCGTAGCGCACCCCAGAGGCGATCAGGCCCAGCCCAAGCATGGTGTTGCCATCGGAAGAGATGCGCTTGGAGTGGGCAGCCTCTCCAGGCGCAAAGCGGAACTGGTGGAGGTCGGTGGTCTGGAAGGCGTAGCCGGCATCGAAGGCATTCATGCAGTTACGCAGGACGTCCTCGCCCTTGCGGCCGAACTGACGCTCGATGATGCCGACGAGCTTTTCCCGGTCGAGATGGAACATGGCGCAGAGAAGCCCCAGTACAAAAATGTTCTTGCCGCGATCCTTGGCGGTTCCGCCAATGGCTTCCACGGTGGCCGAGGTGAAGGGGACCCCGATGTGGTGGATCCCCCGTTCGTCCCTGGTCTCCTCCCCCTTCTCCGAGTCGTAGAGGCAGATCCCGCCTTCCTTGAGGGACCCGAGGTGGTCGTCGTAGCTGTGCTGGTAGAAGGCGACGAGCACGTCCGCGATATCCCCTGCATGGAATACCTCCCCGGATCCAAGATGGACCTGGAAGATGGAGGGACCGCCCGAGATGGTGGAGGGGATGGTCATGTAGGTCATGACCTCCTGGGCGGTACGCCCTGCCAGACGGCCGAGCATTCCTCCAACGGATTGAATCCCGTCCTGGGAATTTCCCGCCAGACGGATCACGACATTCCGCAGAGTGTCGTCCTGGGTAGCCTGTGGAGAGGCGCCTACTGAACTCATGGGGTAGGTGAGATGGGCGACGTTAGATACGCGCGCAAATGGCCCTTAGAAAGGAAAAAGACTACTGTGCGCAAAAAAAATCAGGGCATTTGAACAGGATGGGCTCCGGGACCCGCAGGGACTGCGATTTTATTTTTTTACACGTAGGGGATTGCTTGGTGACAATATCGTCACTTACCCCTCTTGCCCTAAGCGGTGGAGATGGCGCTATCACGCCAGGGCCTTGAGCTTTGTCCTCACGGTGGGGTGGGAACAGTAGGGGTCCTTGAATTTCCTGCCGTAGGTGATGAGGGCGCGGGCGAGAGACTTGGCCACTTCGCGATGGTGCAGGCCGCGGATGAAGTTGGTNAGTTCGTCGGGATCCTCTTCCAGATCCAGAAGCCACGGTTCTTCCGAGCTGGAGAGAATGAGCTTGTAGCGGGGCGTGACTGCAGCAATCCAACCCACCCGGTTGCTCTTGGGCTGGCTGGTGGAGCGCAGGAAGGTGATATCGCTCCAACCCTCGGGACGTTTCCCGGTAGCCAGGATCCCGGAGCAGTCGCGCCCTTCCTCGCGGCCGGCCGTTTTCACGTTCATCATGGCAAGCATGGTGGGCAGGAAGTCGACGGTGTTGAGGACCTGGGAGACCTGTTTTCCGGCAGGAATGGTCTTCGGGTAACGAATCACGAAAGGAACCTTGGCGGAGGCCTCCAGGGGGACGCCCTTGTTCTGGCGGTGGTGCTCGCCGCGCATGTCGCCGTGATCAGCGGTAAAAATCAGGATGGTATTGTCCAGCAGTCCGAGCTTGTCGAGGTGTGCGGTGATTCGTCCCACGTTGTCGTCTATGCACTTCATCATCCCGTGGTACTGGGCCATCTTGTAGTGGCACTTGGCCGTGGGCTTGGCCCAGCTGGGTGCCAGCTCGCCGTTTTTATCGAATGTTCGCGGCTTCTCCACCACCGTGTCGTCGAACATGGTGTCATAGGGGGCGCGGACGGTGTCCGGTCCGTGAGGATCGGGGATGCTCAGCATGTAGCAGAATGGTTCGTCCTTGTGGTCGTCGAAGAATTCGATCGCCTTGCTGGAGAGAAAGTCGGTGGCAAAGGACTGCTCGTCAGCGCCCTTTACGTCGTAGTTGGGTTTTCCATTCCGGCGCGCCTTGACCCGGGGTCCCCGTGGGGTGTCCTCAAATTGTTTCCAGTGGCCGCGGTTGAACATGTAGCGGTTGTCTTCAAACCCGAAATTACGCTCAGGTGCCCACTGCGGCTTGCCTTGGCCGTCGAGATGCCACTTGCCGGCATACCCGGTGGCGTATCCGGCTCTCCCGAGTAATTCCGCGAAGGAGACAACCTCGTCGCTGAGGTGAATGCTGTTGTTGGTGACAGGCGTGTTCTGTGGGTACTGGCCGCTGATAAAAGACGAGCGTGAAGGCGAACAGACTGGGGTGGCGGCGTAGAACTTGGTGCAGAGCGAGCCTTCGCGGGCGAGTCGGTCGATGTGGGGAGTCTCACACACCGCTCCCCTGGCCTTGCCCCACATGAAGGCCTGCTCGGGGGGCAGGGTGGCACGGTAACATCCCAGCGTGCGGAAGTTCAGCTCGTCGCAGTGGATGATGACAAGATTGGGTTTGCGAGGACCGCTGCTGGTCTTGGCGTGCGAAACGGAGGAGGCCGCCAGACCTGCTCCCGAAGCGGCGGTGGTGGTTTGAAGAAAGCGGCGACGTTTCACTGGGGGGTAGTGGTTTAAGGTGAGTCAAGTTCCCGGTCGGAGGAGCATTGCAACCACAACCAGACGGGTAGCGGGTGATCGAGCTACAATTGATCCGCGATCGACTCGATAAGGGGAGCAAGATTCAGTTTGGTGTCCTCGATCGTGAGAGGACGGGAGGCCCTGAAATCCGGCTCAAAGACAAGGGAAGCGAGTTCGTCCACCAGGCTGGCATCGGAAAACGATAAATTGAGCTCACGGTTAATACGCAGGCTGATGGTGTCGAGGTTCGCGGATCCGACCGTGGCCCAGCCGTCACAGATCATGGCCTTGAGGTGTGTCATGCCGGGGAAGTGGTAGACCTTGACCCCCGCTTTGAGCAGATTGCGGGCGGTGACGAAGTTCCCCGCATCCATGATGCCATGGTTGGCGCGGTCGGGTATGATGAGCCGCACGTCTACACCACGACCGGCGGCCACTTCCAGTTCGTTCTCGATGAGGTCGGAGGAGAAGTAGGGCATCTCGATCCAGATGCGTTCGCGGGCTCCCCTGATGGCCTGGCGCATGGCAAGGAGAATGTCGCTGCGGGCATTCACCATGTCGGTCCGCAGGATACGCAGTGGGATTCCCGGTCCATCTGCGATGCTGAGGGGCTTTTTCCTGGCGAAGAGGGCAAGATCACCGTGGGGGCCGTTGCGTTCCCAGGTGTGATCGAAATCGCGGCTCAGGGCGGACAGGATGGGGCCACGGACACTCACCATGAGATCGTGCCACTCATGGCGGGATTCCCGCCCGAAGTTCATTCCCCCCATGAAGGCGATTTCGCGGTCGAAGAGGTGGAGCTTGGTATGATCGGTCACCAGCCATGGGTTCAGTGTTTCGCGCAGTTCTACCCTGGAGTTCCCCTGAACGAGATGCTCGCCGATATCCCTGGGCTGCTTGAATCCGGCCGGGAGGCCGGAGGGCGGTTGACGGCCATGGGCGAAGGTGCTTCCCAGATCGTCGATGATCACGCGAACCGGAATGTCCTCCGCGCGGGCACGGAGAAGATCGGCGCAGTGGACGCCCACATCGTCATTGTCAAAGATGAAAACCTGGATATCGACAGATGTCCTGGCAGCCGCCAACGCTTCTTCGAAGGCGCTGAAAAATGCTGCCCCGCCGAGGTGGTAGCTGAGTTCTCCGGCGAGGGATGAGGGAAGACCGAGTTTGTCGAGATGAGCTTCAAATTCCTCCGAGCCGGGTTGGGGAGGAGCGGTAAGAGGATCTGCGAGAGGAGCCTGCAGCGGGAGGTTGGCCCCAAGCAGGACGGCGCCGCGTTGCCGGGACATCACCTTGCCCAGGTGGTAAGTTGTAATGGGGTGGCGGGCGATCGCCCCGATGGAGGAGCGGAAAGCGGTTTTCAGAAAGGCGCGTTGTGGAATGAATTTCCCCTCCTTCGGGGGGATTTCGTCGGCCTGTTTGGTCAGGGCAGGAGAAACTGGCAATTCCGCTCCGGAGTGGTCGTTCGGAAAAACCAGGACCAGGACAGAGAAAATGCAGATATGCAGGCGGCTACCCATCACAGCGCGGAACCATGTTCCAGCTCATCTCGTGGAGCAAGGGAATAGGAGCGACAGTCTTTGTCGGAGAGGCTTACTTCGCGGGTTTTACCGCAAAGTAAGAGCCGGCCACCACCTTTTCGGCCAGCAGGACGTTAATGGCGACCTCGCGCCCGGACTCCTTGTGGGAGGGATCCCCCCCGCCGAAGTCCCAGAACCATCCCTTGTATTTTCCCGAGACCGCTTCGAGGACGAGTCCCCTCCTAGTGAGGATGAGTTTCCAGTGACAATTGTCAGTGGGGCCCTTGGCGAGGCGGAGAGCCGGAGTGACGGTGAGGTTGGGACCCTCGGGGCGGGTCTTTGCACTGTCATCACGGGCGATGACCCAGCCCTTGTAATTTCCTGCAGCCGCGCGGACGAGGTAGCCCTTGTCGGTTTCAACGAATTGCCAGGCCGAGGTGTCACGCGCTTCGCTGGCGAGGGCGATGCCCTCCAGCACCTCGATATCATCGAGTTTTCCCGGCTTGGCCTTTTCGGTGACATCGATGAACCATCCCTTGAACCTTGAAACCACCGGGCTGAGGGTCCGCGCTTTGCTGGTGCTCTTTGCTCCTTTCTCCTCAAGCTCGCGCAGGCCTTTGAGGAAGGCATCGTGCCCCTTCGAGGCTGGAGGGCTCGCAGCAGAGGTGGTCGCGGACAGTGCGCCGAGGAGGGCGATCGGCAAGAGGACGAGGCTAATTCTTTTCATCACGGCTGCCTGTTACACTTGGAGGCGAACCAAGTCCAGCTTGAGGGTAGTAGTAGTCTCTTCCGAGGATGATACAACTAAGCCCTCCTGGAGCATGAGGATGCAGTGAGGGGGCATGCTCCCGCTGAAAGGTGGTGGGAAAGGCCCATTTAGCCAGTTGGATTGATGGATCCGGTGGGGAGGGGCGTGTCTGCCCCTGGGACGGGGGGATATCTGTCGTGGGGCCGACCCGCACAGGAGAAAAAAGGAAAGAGATTTGGGAACGGCAGGGTGGCGATTCCGGTTGGAGATTTAGAGCACAAGATCGCGAGATAATGGTAACACGTATTAAAATCCACCTCATCTGCCCTTGTAGAAACTGGCAACAAGCCCGCTTCCACATGATGGGGATCATCCGGGAGTTCGTTCCCAGGAAACTGCAGAACTTCGTGCGCTAGCCAAGGCAGCACCCCTCTGGCATCATCTTCGGGACGAGCTAGAGCCCCAGTGCCACCAATTGCGCCTCGATTGCCTCTGCCCAGATCGCATAGCCCTTCTCCCTGGGGTGAAGGTAATCCGGCATGATCTCCTTTGAGAGACGGCCATCCTCTTCGAGGAATTGATTGTTGATGTTGAGGTAGTGTACGCGGTTGCCGTCGTGGAATGTAGCGAGGCGTTCGTTGAGGGCATCGTTGATCCTGCGTTTCCTGCCGACGGGCATTGCATCGCGGGGGAAGACCCCGAGGAGGAGGACCCGGGCATCCGGGCAGCGGGCCCGCAGGATGGAAAGGATGCGCGCCACTCCGTCGGCGGTCTCCCCGGGATCCTGTTCGCTGTGTCCAGTGTTGTTAGTCCCGATCATAACTACTGCCACCTTGGCTTTTTGTTGCCTGCGCAGGTTGCCGTTGTTGAGACGCCAGATCACGTGTTCGGTACGATCTCCGGAGATGCCGAGATTAAGAGCCTTGCGCCTGCCGTAAAACTTTTCCCAGGTTGCCTTGCCGACGCCTTCCCAACCCTGGGTGATTGAATCGCCTATAAAGAGAAGGTCATGGGGGCCCGAGTTGGCTTTCTTGTTCATGTCCAGATGGCGCTTCTTCCACCAGTCCTCGCTCATTCGATGAGCGGGAAGGAGAGCGACATGCGCGCGGTAGTTCTTTTTGAGTTCATGGTACTGTTTCTGGAGGTTCACCAGGATGTCGGCGTATTGAGGATCGTCGTGTACGCTTTTCATCTGCTGTGGATCCTTCTTGTTATCGAAGAGCTGCCACTCCTTGTACTTGGGCACGTAAAACAGGGTATAACGCTCGCTGCGCACCCCGTCATGTCTGGCTACCTGGTGGGTCCTCTCTCCATAGTAGGCGTAGTAGACTGCCTCGCGCCACTTGTCGGGTTTCTTCCCACTGTTCTTGAGGAGAGGGACGATACTCCGGCCCTGCATGTCGGACGGGATTCTGGCACCGCAGATGTCGAGGAAGGTTGGACCGTAGTCGATATTCTGGATGAGCGCCCGGGTGGTGGAACCCGGGGTGATCACGCCCGGCCAGCGGATAACGAAAGGCATCTTGAAGCTTTCCTCAAACATCCAGCGCTTGTCGTACCAACCGTGTTCACCGAGGTAGAAGCCCTGGTCGCTGGAGTAGATAACGATGGTGTTTTCAGCGAGCCCGCTCTTGTCCAGATACTTCAGGACGCGGCCCACCCCGTCATCCACGCTGGCGATGCTCTTGAGATAATCCTTGATATAGCGCTGGTACTTCCAGCGCACGATGTCCTTCTTGCTGAGCTTGCCGGCCTTCATGTCCGCGATGAACTTCTGGTTCTCGGGCTGGTAGACGGCATCCCAGGCCTTCTTCTGGGGCTCCGTCATACGTTTGTACTGGGCATTGGCGATCCCGCTGGAGAAGTGCCCGGGGTATTGGTTTTCCCCATGAAATTTCATGTCGTGTCCCCAGTACATGTGCTTGTCGATGCCCATGGCGTGCTCGGCGAGGACCTTGCTCCGGTTGGCGTAGTCGTCAAAGAGGGTCGCGGGTTCGGGCATGGTGACCCCCTTGAAGAGGTTGAGGTGACGCTCGGCGGCGGACCAGTTGCGGTGGGGAGCCTTGAACTGGATCATGGCCACGAAGGGCTTGTCCCTGTCCCGGTCTTCCTTCATCCACTTCAGGCCGAAGTCAGTTACGAGGTCGTTGCAGTGCCCCTCGTAGCGCTTGCGACTTCCATCCATTTCGATGAAGTCCGGGTTATAGTAGGCGCCCTGTCCGGGAAGAATGCGCCAGAAGTCGAATCCAACCGGGTGGGAGTGGAGGTGCCACTTCCCGATCATGGCGACCTGGTAGCCGGTGTCCCGGAGGAGTTGGGGGAAGGTCTGCTGCTTCCCGTCAAAGTAGGAGGAGTTGTTGTCGAGGAATCCGTTGAGATGGCTATGCTTACCGGTCAGGATGTTGGCCCGGGAAGGGCCGCAGATGGAATTGGCGCAGAAGGAATTCTCGAACAGCATGCCTTCTTTCGCGATGCGGTCGATGTGGGGAGTGGGAGCAATCTTATCAAAGAGTCCACCGGGGTAGGCCGAGATGGCATTGCAGGCGTGGTCATCCGAGAACATGAAGATGATGTTGGGCTTCTGGCCCATGGCGGAAGTGGCCAGGGTGCAGAGTCCGAAGCCGATAAGATACGAGCAGATGCTGTTCATGGGAGGGGGAAGCAGAGCAGAGCAGGACGAATCGGACAAGCCCGGGAGATTCTCCCTTTCAGGAGAGGATTACGGTTTTGGTTTCAGGAGGAGTCACGAGCTGATAGAGGAGGGAAATGCCGTGGCATTGTTCCTCTGGATTCTCTGGCCGCCTGGGGATAAAGGTCGACGGTTGGGTTCGGGACGATCAGAACAGGTCAGCTTGTATGGAAATAGAATGAGAACGGTTGCAAAGCTCCCGGTGTTTCTGAGCGGCCTTGTGCTGGGCGGGTCTCTGGTCGATGCTGAAACGGAAGTCCTTCCCGGGGCGGTGAAATCCGCGATCGAGAAGTCGATTCCCCTTCTTGAAAAGACGACGGTTGGAACGAGTGAGCACCGAGGGTGCTTCACCTGTCACGGACACGCCATGCCGGTTCTGGCCCTGGTGGAGGCGCAGCGACGGGGATTCGCCATTAACGAGAAAAACCTGCGTGCCCAGATCGATCATACAGTGGCGGATTTGAATCTCGGGAAGAAGCGTTATCTTGAAGGCAAGGGGCAGGGCGGAGGACACACCCGTGCCGGTTATGCGCTCTGGATGCTCAGGGAGGCCGGTTGGAAGCCGGACGAAATAACCGGGGTGGTGAGCGGCTACCTCGTGCACGATGAGAAGGCGGAGCACTGGCGCAGCACTGGCAACAGGCCGCCCACGGAAGTCAGTTCCTTCACCGCAACTTATCTTGCTCTTGAGGGCCTGGCCGGGTTTGGGACCGGAAAACAGAAAGAGCGCATCGCGGAGCGGCGGGAAAAGGCCCTCGCATGGTTGGTCCGGACGGAAGCGAAGGAAACGGAGGACCGCGTGTTCCGCCTCCTGGCGCTTAAGCAGTTGGGGGCTGAGGAGGAGACCGCCAGGGCAGCGGCGGAGTTGCGCGCGAGGCAACGCGGGGACGGGGGTTGGGCCCAGTTACCCGGCGAGGATCAGAAGAGCGATCCCTATGCTACTGGCTCAGCGCTTTTCGCCCTGCGGCGCGGCGCGGACCTCACTCCGGAAGACGAGGTTTACCGGCGTGGTCTGAAGTTCCTCCTGGATGCCCAGCACGATGATGGTTCCTGGTATGTGAAGAGCCGGAGCAAACCATTTCAGACATATTATGAGAGTGGCTATCCGCACAAGAAGGACCAGTTCATTTCGATGGCAGCGGGAAGCTGGGCAACCCTGGCCTTGCTCTTTGCAGTGGAGAAGGAAGGGGAGCCCGACTGACGCTTCTCGAAGCCCATGCGAGAAGAGGAGGAGAGAGGGAGTTTCTTCCCCCCGCTGGTAGAGGGGACTCAACCGCGAGGTGGCATCCTGAGGAGCCTGCGTGTTTTTCCGGGGATTCTCGGGTTGTGGGTTTATGCCTTTTGCTCGCCGGCTACATTGGCCTCGGAAGATTTTTCCCGACACATTGAGGCAGCTGGGCATCTGGAAAAGGGGCAGTGGAAGGAGGCCCGGGAAATCTACCGTGAACTGAGCGCCCGGGTCCGGGAGCCGCTTCGGCCTCATGCGCTCCTGGGATTCGCGCGGGCGACGGCTGGTCTTGGCAAGCATGGAGATGCCATTGATGCGCTGCGTGCGTTTCCGATTAATGAGGCAGGGGAGATGGGCGAGCGCGAACGCTGGCGCTCCACAGTTGCCCTGGAACTGGGCAGGCAGCTGGGCAGTCAGGGCAGGGTGGAAGAGGCCCTTGCCGAACTGGAGAAGGCATTGGTGCTTCTGGGAAAAAAGCGACCGGATGCCGGTGGACGGGTATGGGTCCGTCTTGAGATGGCATCGTTGCTGGCCGGGTCAGGCCGGCGCAAGGCAGCGATCCATCTTCTCACGAACAGTCTCCCCGAACTCGGATCCGTCGAGCAAGCCGGGTTGCGGGCCTGCCAGAAGGCCCGGTTGGCGGAGATTTACATGGCGGATGGAGAGCGCGACTGGGCAGTGACCCTGCTGGAACAGATCCGGCACGATCCGGAACTGGATCGGCAGCAGTTCAAGGTGGCGGAAGCTCTGGTGGAAGGACGGGAGTTGAAGAAGGAAGTTGCCGATCGGTTACGGTTGCGAAAGGAAGACGATTATCTGGCAATCGAATCAGAGGGCCGCTTTGAACTCCGTGTTGCTGGCAAGAAGGACAGGGGGCAGTTCCGGGTCAGTGATGCAGGGCGAACGATCACGCATTGGTTCAACCTGGAGGGTGACCCTTTCCGGACAACCAATCTCGTCGGCTCAGGATCACTCCTGCAGGTATCCGATCCTGCCGCCGGGGATCAATCGCGCAGCACTGATCCCGCTACCATTGAAATCCTGGAAAACCTGCCCGTCCGCTTTCGTTTCCGGCGTTGCGACCTTGCCAGTCGTGGCACTCTATTTGAGGAGTACACGATCTATCCGACCGGACAGGTATTCGTGCTGATTGGCCACAAAAGGAAGCCTGCGGGAGGATCAAAATCGCGCTTGCTGCTGACCGCAGCCTGTAATGGCAATCTCAGTTGGTGGCAGGCGCCGGTCCCAGGCCTGCTTCTGGCCTCGGGCCTTTCGATTCCCTCCAATCGTCGCTCGTTGCCGGACGACCTTCTCCTTTTGCCGGGCCAGGCAGGGCGCTGCCTGGTTACCCCGACGCCCCTTGGCCCGCAGGACCCCTCGCGATGGACGGTTTCTTTTCCGGAGGCCGGAGGGGGAGAGGGGCTTGCTGTTCAGCTTCGGATCTTTCCACGAAACCTCGATTCACCGGGCGTGGCAGAGGTGTACCGGAAGGACTACCAGGTGCCAGCGAAGTTGTGGGTGCGAGCGGGCAAGGTGGTCACCGATGAGGTCGGTGATCTGAATGCGGATGGCTACAATGAGAGCGAAGGCTGTTACACCATCCGGGGTGGGAGGACGGTTGTGCTGGATGCGGGCGGAAGTGATCGGATGCAGCCTGCCATCAAGTTTTTGTCTTCCGGGGTGAATGGTATTCCCGATGTGCTGGTCGGGGGGAAGCTGGCGGAGCGTTCCGCCTACAACTTGGCCTGGCTGGAGGGAGATGCCCTTCTTCTGCACTGGCTGGGAACGGTTTCCGCAGGGGAGCGCATGGTTATCAGCCTGAGATAGACCCAGACCTGTGGGGGTGCGTTTACTCAAAGGATCCTGAAATGGGGTTATGCCAGCCTTTGCCGCACAGAGGGTATGGGGTTGAAGATGAAGCGGATATCGTTCCGGCCTGGATTAATCGTCGCCTCGCCCCGCTCGCCAAATAGTCTGCGATGGGGTACAACTTCTGAAGATGAACTGGTACGAGCACAGAGTGGTCCGCCAACAGTGGATGCTGCTTCTCCTGATTGTGCTGATGTGCCTCATCCAGGGCTTTCAGACGTTCGGCCCCGAAGGTGCGGACGATCGTTTCATGGTTGTCCCTCTCGAGATCACTACCAGTTGGCAGGCCGTGGGGAGCGGAGAGGCCACAATCGATGACGTCTCCACCTTTTTGACACTGGTGAGCAACACCTTCCTGCATGGGGGGGGATCTCATCTCGTCTACAATCTCCTCTTCCTGTGGATTTTCGCGGCTCTGGCAGTGGAACTTCTGGGGACGCGCTGGATGCTGGTAGTCTACTTCCTGACCGCCGTTGCTGGTTCGCTCGGTCATATCTTTCTCAATCCTTATGAGGATCACCAATTGCTGGGAGCCTCCGGGGTGGTGATGGGCTTCGAGGGACTCTACCTTGGGATGGCCGTGCGGTGGCGTCTGCCGGAGCCCCATGTATTTCCCATCGCCCGTCCCATTCCGCCGATCAACCTGGGGATTCTGACCGTAGTCGGCATTTCCTTCGACTACTACCGGCTCATGCAACACTCCGAGATCAACATCGCCTACGGCGCACATCTCGGGGGTTTTATGGTAGGGCTCTTCCTGGCTTGCTTCGTCGTGCCCAGACCGAAGATGGCGGAAGCAAGGTGAGGGGATGCCTCCTTTGATTCTTGTGTCATTGCTCCCCCGGCTGGGGGATACACTCGCATCTTCAGGGCTAAAAATGAGGGGAGTGGCAGAAATTTGCCCTGCCTTGGGGCGTGCAATGGGATCGCACTCCGAGTTAGGATAATCCGCACTCTCATCGAATGGTGCCCTGTGCGGACACAATGTTTGCACGTATGCGAATTTTGAAGCCCCATGCGCTCCCTCATTCCTCTCTCCGCCACTCTCCTGCTCACAGGAATCTCAGGAGGGGATCCCTCCTTCCGTATTTTTGATCAGTCCTTTCTGGAGGTCAGTTGGGATTCCAGCAGCAACAAGCAGTATGAGCTCTGGGTCTCCAGCGACCTCGTCAACTGGGTTCCGGCGGGCCCCCGCCAACTCGGGGTGGATGGACGCCTTTCGCTGGTACAGGATATCAGTGGAAGGGATAAGGCATTTTTCCGGGTGGAGGAATTCGGCGGGTTTCAACTCGATCTCAATCGCTTCAACTTCGGCAGGGTCGGGAGCAAGTGGAGTTATGATGTGGTAGAGGCCGGAATCGGCGGCACGGAGCGTTACACCTGGGAGAGCGAGATAGAGGGACGCACAGTCTTCCGGGGAAAAGATGTGATCGAGTGGAACTTTTACCGGGATGACATCTGGGATCAGACCATCTACATCCTCGATGACTTCAGCAGTGGGATTTACGAAGTGGGTGGTGTTGCTTCAGGCCAGGGCGAGCAGTGGAACGATCCCCCGCTTCCCAGCCTGTTCGAGAACTTCGACCCAGGTGTGGTGATCCCCCATAATTATCAGTCCAGTGTGCTGGGCAGCGTAACCGACCGGATCACAATTACCCCGGATACGGAACCGCTCACCGTTCCCGCGGGCACCTTCACGGGATTACTCAAGGTTGAACATCGCTACAACGGGGTGGTGCAGGGAGGCTTCGCGGTGACCGGAGTGACAACGGAGTGGTTTGCACCGGACGTGGGGATGGTGAAGCATGAAGGGGAAGTGACCCTTGCCGGATTCGTAGCCACCACGGAGTTTGCCCTGCGTTCCTACGAGGTGAACTGAATCAGGGTCTTGCCCCTGCCGTGGAGGTGAGGAGAGACGTCCGGTTTGCAAGGAAGGCTTGGATGGTCGTGTGAATTGGCGATTGTGACGGACCGCATTTCTGGGTTATGTCGTTCCCGGTTTGAGGAGTCGATATCGAGCAGGTTTCCAGATGGCCGTTCAGGGATGCCTGGTCCTCGTTGCCCTGCCTTGGGGCTTCGCTGCGGATGAGGCCGGGGGCCTGCGTTTCTTCGAGGAGAAGATCCGGCCGCTCCTCTCTGAAAACTGCTTTGAGTGCCACGGCTCGAAGAAGCAGAAGGCCGGATTGCGTCTCGATGCGAGGGCGCGTCTTCTCAAGGGAGGCGAGAGCGGTCCGGCTATCGTGCCGGGGAAGCCCGGGGAGTCACTTCTCATTGAGGCGGTAAGCTATCGCAGTTCGGACCTCGAGATGCCGCCAAAGAAGAAGCTTGGCAGGCGTCAGGTCGAAGATCTGACCCGCTGGGTGGCAATGGGTGCGCCCTGGCCTGGGGGTGAGGGGGTGGCTGCAGAGGGGGATAAGCCGGAAAAGGAGTTCACAATCAGCGAAGAAGATCGTCGCTACTGGGCGTTCCAATCATTGCGGGAGCAGGAGGAGAAGCACTTCGATGAGATCATCGAGGCAAATCTCAAGGATAAGAAGCTCGTCGCTAATTCTCCTGCTCCGCGGGGAATCCTCATCCGCCGTGCCTACTACGCCCTGCTCGGGCTTCCCCCGAGTTTTGCAGAGGTTCAGGCCTTTGTTAATGATCCAGATCCGGAGGCGTTCCCGAAACTGGTGGATCGCCTCCTGGCCATGCCGGAGTACGGTGAACGTTGGGGGCGGCACTGGCTGGATGTGGTGCGTTTTGCGCAGAGTAACGGCTACGAGCGGGATGATGAGAAGCCGCATGCCTGGCGTTATCGTGACTATGTGATTTCATCCTTCAACCGGGATAAGCCATACGACCGTTTTGTGCTGGAGCAGATTGCGGGCGACGAACTGCCCGATGGAGGAGATGAGGGTTGGATTGCCACCGGATTCCACCGATTGGGGGTGTGGGACGACGAACCGGACGACAAGCGGGCGGCGGAATTTGACGGGCAGGATGATATCCTGAAGACCACCACGGAGACATTTCTCGGTCTCACAGTGGGATGTGCGCGTTGTCACGATCACATGTTCGATCCCATCTCGCAGCGCAATTACTATGAGCTTCTGGCCTTCTTCCGCAACGTCAAGCCCTACAACAAGCCGGGAGCGGACACTATTCGCAAGACGGGAGCAGGAGACGCCCTGGTGGTAACTGAGCGTGGCAACAAGCCCATTGATACCCATCTCCTCATCCGGGGGAACGCGGGTCGTCCGTCCGACAAGGTGGAGCCGCACTTTCCCGAGATTCTTGGTGGAGGATCCCCCGAGGTGACGCCTACTCCCCATTCGGTAGGGCGGCGACATGCCTTGGCCAGATGGGTCGCCCGGGAGGATAACCCGCTGACCGCGCGCGTGATGGCCAACCGGCTCTGGCATGGGCACTTCGGGCGGGGAATCGTGGCTACTCCCAATGACTTCGGGAAAGCAGGGAGCCCGCCCACCAATGGGGCCCTTCTGGACTGGCTGGCCAGTGAGTTCATGGAGAACGGCTGGTCCATCAAGCAAATGCATCGCGTTATTATGAACAGCCGGGCGTGGAAGAGATCCTCCGTGGGAAATCCCGCCAACGAAGCGATCGACCCGGGGAACCTTCACCACTGGCGGGCCAACCTCCGCCGACTCGAGTCGGAGGCCATTCGGGATTCAATTCTCAAGTGTGCCAGTGCCCTCAATCTGGAGCGGGGCGGGCGCGGGTTCTTCCCCCCCCTCGCGGGGGAAGTAGTGGCCGGAGGGTCCAAGCCAGGCCGCAACTGGCAGTGGTCCCCGCCGTCGCAGCAGCGTCGTCGCAGCGTGTATGCCTTCGTGAAGCGGACCATGCTCTATCCGTTCTTCGAGATCTTCGACTATACCAATACCGAGGGATCCCTGGGAGTGCGCCCTACCACCACGGTAGCTCCGCAGGCCCTTCTCCTCCTCAACAGTGAGTTCGTGGCGGAGAATGCGGCGCGGGTGGCGCAGGAGGCAATGGCGCAACCCGATCCTGTTTCTGCCGCATTCCGGATGGTGCTGAGCCGAAATCCTACCGAAGAAGAGATCAGGCTGGCTACAGTGTTCCTTGCGGACCAGGAGAGAAAACAGGAAGCGCTGACCCGCCGGATCTCTTTTCGTCCTGACTTTCCGCCCGCCCTCTTCAACGCCTACCAGAAAAGCCTCCCCGCAGAGCGTTTCCTGCGGGGACCGGTTATGGGATGGGAATACCACAAGGGAAAGTGGACCGGTGGCTATGAGGGTATCGTCAATGCGGAGCGCGACTGGCCGGCTTTCGCCCTCTACCGGGTCCCGTCCCGGGACGTCAGGGTCTCCGGGCGGTTTCTGCTTGATGGGATGACCGGGCAAACCTCGATCCTCCTGCGGGCCAGGCCGCAGGGCGCGGTTTTTGAGGGCTACAGTGTGCTCCTAGACAAGGCGAAGGGTGAGATTGCGATCCGTCGTCACGAGGCCGACAAGGCGGTAACACTTGCTAGCCGGGCTGTTCCGGGTCTGGGAATGGGAGCTGATCTCGCAATCACCCTGACAGGAGGGAAAATCGCGGTTCGCTGCGGTTCAGGAGAGCAGGTGGAGGTTGAGGATCCGGCTCCCATCGGTGGCACGGGCCGGGTGGGAGTGAGTGCCTGGGGAGGGCCAGTCAGCATTGATGCCCTCACCATCATGGCGGATGGTCAGAATTACGCAGTAGCGGAGATCGATTACGGGAAATCCAAGTTCGCCGCTCCAGAGCAGAGAGAGGATCAAGGGGCTCCGCAGGGATGGTCTGCCTACGGGGGAGATTGGTCGGTTGGGGGTAATGAGATTTCGGTGGCCAAGGAGAGCGGGCCCAAGCTTCTCTGGGATGCTGTCGGGCCCCTCGGGGATGGCGACTCTCTCAAGGCGGAGGTCCGGATCGTCGAGGGCTCGATTGGCGGGTTTCTTCTGAACGTGCGAGAGCCGAAGGTGGGGGCCAATAACTGGATTGGCTACGAGGTGAGCTTCTATCTCGACCAGGGCAAACTTGTCCTGGGAACACACCAGAATGACTGGAAACCCCGCGCCGAGGCGCCGGCGCCCCTCAAGCGGGGGAAATGGCACTGGCTGGAGGCAAAGACAGTGGGGGATCGCGTACAGGTGTTCCTCGATAATCGTCCCGCACCCTACATCGATCACAGGATGGACCAACCTCTCGGGGCCGGCCTGGCCGGGTTGCGCACCTGGGGAGCCCGGGTTGACTACCGGAATGTGCATGTGGTCAGGGGAGGGAAGAAGACGGCGTGGCTGGCACCACCAAAAGCAGCGTTGCAGGAGGACAAGGACCTCCTGGTGCTTTCAAAGAGAAAGGTGACGGCCCGGGAGCGGGCGCTGGCGGAATTCTGTTCCCTGTTGCTGAACCTGAATGAATTCGTTTACATTGATTGACGAGAGAGGACCCAACCATGTCTCTTCCACCGGACCAGATTGAAGCGCAGAGCCGCCGGCATTTCCTGAAGACCTTTGGGACTTCCATGGCGGGGATCTCGCTCTCGGGTATCTTCGACGGATCGAGGGTTTTTGCGGCTCCGGCCTCCACCCTGCTCAATCCGCTGGCACCGAAGCCACAGGATTTCCCGGCCAAGGCCAAGGCCTGTATCTACCTCTATCTCTATGGGGGGCCGTCTCAGATGGATCTCTTCGACTACAAGCCGGATCTGCAGAAGAGCAGCGGCAAGAAGATCAAGATGGAGATTCGTCGCCGGGAGATGCGGGATTCCGTGCTGCAGGGGTCCAAGCGCACTTTTGCACAGCATGGGAGGTCCGGCCTCTGGTGTTCGGACGCTCTGCCGAATATCGCGGAGCACATGGACAAGATGGCGGTCATCAAGTCCCTTTACATGGACTCCTTCGCGCATGGTTCGGCCAACCTGCAAATGAACTGTGGGCGGGTCCTGCAGGGGCATCCTGCCCTGGGGGCCTGGATTGCACACGGATTGGGATCGTCAAATGCAGACCTGCCGGGGTTCGTGGTCATGCTTGATCCGCGGGGTGGTCCTATCCCGGGGGCAGCGAACTGGACAGCGGGCTACATGCCAGCGGCCTACCAGGGAACCGTTCTTCGAGCGACTGGCAATCCCGTCCTTAATCTCAAGCCCAGCGCCAACGTGACGATGCAAATGCAGGGCGACAAGGTAGAGGCCATAAACGCCCTCAATGAGTTGCACCGGCGGGGACGGGAAAGTTACTCGGAACTCAGTGCCCGTATTGCTACCTACGACCTTGCCTACCAGCTCCACACCTCTGCCCCGGAGGCCCTCGATATCTCCTCAGAGGACGAGAAGACGAGGGAGCGCTATGGGTTGAATCTTCCCAAGGGTGATCACAAGCTCAGTATTCCCCCGGCTCATTTCGGACGGCAGTGCCTGATCGCGCGGCGCCTGGTGGAACGCGGAGTGCGCTTCGTGCAACTCTATTCGGGCGGTGGACACCAGCAGCAGAACTGGGATGCTCATAACGGGGTTGAGGAGAACCTGCAGATTCACTGCCCTGAGGTCGACCAGCCGATCGCAGGGCTCCTGGAAGACCTCGAGCAACGCGGACTCCTGGAGGAAACCCTGGTGGTCTGGGGTGGAGAATTCGGGCGTCAGCCTGTGTCGCAGGGCAAGAATGGCGGGCGCGATCACAACCCCAAGGGCTTCACCTACTGGCTGGCCGGAGGAGGAGTGAAAGCGGGGACCAGTTATGGCGAAACCGATGAGCTCGGCCACGAGGCGGCCGTGAATCGTCACCACGTGCGGGACCTGCACGCCACCATCCTCCGCCTCATGGGCCTCGATCACGAGCACCTGACCTACCACTACGGAGGGCTTGACCAGCGTCTTACGGGGGTGGTCCCTGCCGATCCGATTAATGGGGTCCTGGCGTAGGCCCTAGCCGGTACAAAGGAAAGCCCGCATCATGGAGGCGGGCCATGCAGGGATACCTGTGCTCGAAGGTCTGAAGATTGTCGCGGACGAGGAAGCCAGTTAATCCTGCACGATCTTGGCAGGATACTTGAGCATGTTGCGGACTTCCTGCTGGTTCATGCCATCAACCGTTTCCTGGGCAACCCCGAGGGCCACGAGGCGCTTGCGATGATCCGCCTGACGTCGACGCTTGGCTGCACCGCTCTTGCGGGGGCGGGTAAGCTGCGTCTTCATGAACTTTCTCTTCGTGCGCATGTCGGGATGGAGTTCGGGTTGGGAAAGGGTCTTGTCCGGGGGCGGCGGGTAATAGGGTTTCCAGGCGATCCGGTCAACCTCAATTGTGGAGAGGGGGCTGCGCTTGCCATGCCGCCGGAATGCGGCAGGATCGGGTATTTATGGGTGAGGAGCCCGGGGCCGAGTCGTTCCACAGAGTCTTCAAGCACTCCATCCGGGTGGTAGTTCCAGCCTTTCTCCTCACCGTGGGCATGGTGACTGCCGATACGCTCTCCCCACTTGCGGACCGTCCGCTCCCGGACAAGACCCTTTCACCACTTGTAATCTGATTCCTGCCGGGGGACTGTGGATCTGGTTGCTTGAAAAGGATCCCGCCCTCTGTGAAGAACATGCCATGAAGTGTTCCGTGCTGCTGTTTTTTTCAATGGCGATCTCTCTTCACGTTGATGGGCGTCCGAACATTCTCTTTGCCATTTCGGATGATCAGTCGTGGATGCATGCCAGTGCCTACGGAGACAAGGGGACAAGGACCCCGGCCTTTGATCGCGTTGCTGCGGAAGGAGTGCTGTACACCCATGCCTTTACCTCGTGCCCGTCCTGCATGCCGTCCCGCACCTCGATCCTGACGGGACGCAACATGTGGGAGACCGGACCGGGGGGGAATCTGATGGGAACGCTGAAGGCGGATTACGCTCTCTTTTCGCTTATCCTGGCCCAGTCGGGCTACCAGCTGGGAGCAACTGGCAAGACGTGGGGCCCAGGCAAGCTGGAGGGGTTTGCTACGAGGGGTGGAAAGCCGCTGCCGCCGCGTTCCTACTCATCAGTCCAGACTGAGGCGATCCTGGGAAAGTCGTTCCACGGGCGGAAATTGAAGGAGAGCAGGAGGGGAATGAACAACCTGGACTATGCCGCCAACTTTGCCGATTTTCTGGCCGAGCGCGACAAGGAGAAGCCCTTCTTCTTCTGGTACGGTTCGACGGAGCCTCATCAGGGCTATGACGTGGGGGCCTGGAAGAGAGCGGGCAAGGGGCTGGGAGAGGCCCTTGTTCCCGGGTGCCTGCCCGACGATCCGGTGGTGCGGGGTGAGTTCCTCGACTACGGCCTCGAAATCGAGCACTTCGACCAGCATCTCGGACGCATGCTGGCCATGCTGAGCGAGGCAGGCCTGCTGGAGAACACCCTCGTTGTAGTGACCAGCGACCATGGCAACCCCATGCCGCGCTCCAAGTGCAACTTGTACGATTCAGGAACGCGCGTACCCCTTGCGGTCCGGTTTCCGGGACCGGCCGGGAAGCCCGAGACCTGTGAAGAGTTTATCAATCTGGTGGATCTTGCCCCCACCTTTCTGACTGCTGCCAAGGCAGATATTCCGGCTACGATGAAGGGGAGGGCGCTGCAATCTCTCCGCAAGGATGCAGGGATCCCTTCTGCGTCCCGGGAGTTCGTGGTGACGGGTTTCGAGCGGCACATCATCTGCCGCCGTGACGGCCTGGGGTATCCGGCGCGCTGTATCAGGACGAAAAAGTTCGCCTACATCCGCAACTATGAACCCGGGCGCTGGCCAGCGGGCGATCCGGATTTCGTTTCATCTCATCAGGGATTTATCGGGGACTGTGACCGGGGGGCGAGCAAGTCCTTCCTGATGAACAATTTCACTCGCAGGGAAATCGCGCCATACTACCTGCTCTGTTTCGGTCGTCGTCCGGCCGAGGAACTCTACGACATGGAGGCCGATCCTCATCAGTTGCGCAATCTGGCAGGAGAAGCGAAGTTCGAAGAGATGAAGTCCGCGTTGCGGGAAAAGATGGAGGCTCATCTGAGGGCGACGGGCGATCCGCGGATGCGGGGTGAGTCACCATGGGATCACTACGAATTCACGGACAGGAGGATCTTCCGTAATCCCCGTTGGAGGGAGGAGGGGCTCGGGGTTCCTCCGCCGAAGTCCCGGGGGTAGGCTTGACTGGCTCCGGTTCTCCGGATGCTTTGCGGCATTGGATGGATTCCTGCAAGGCTTGCGCCGGACGTCCTATCTGTCACCTTTCCAGCATGATGCGGTTTTTCCTGCTCGCTCTTCTTCCAAGCCTGTTCGCACCCGTCTTCGCAGCAAAGCCCAACATCGTCCTCATCATGGCGGACGATCTCGGCTACGAGTGCGTGGGTGCCAATGGAGGCACCTCCTACAAGACGCCGGTGCTCGATTCCATGGCGAAGGAGGGCATGCGCTTTGAGCATTGCTACTCGCAGCCTATCTGCACGCCCTCCCGGGTGAAGCTCATGACCGGGATTTCAAACATCCGTAACTACATCGAGTTTGGCCTGCTGGATCCCAAGGCAACCACCTTTGCGCATCTGCTCAAGAAGGAAGGCTACGCCACCTGCGTGGTGGGGAAGTGGCAGTTAAAGGGCGGCCTGGAGGGTCCGAACAACTTCGGGTTCGACGAGTACTGCCTCTGGCAGCTCACCCGGCGGCCGAGCCGCTTCCCGAGGGCGGGCCTGGAGGTGAATGGCGAGCTGGTGGATGATGCCGGTTATGGACCTGATGCCGTCAGCGACTACGCCTGTAATTTCATCGGGAGGAACAAGGACAAGCCCTTCCTGGTCTATTATCCCATGATTCTGACCCATTGCCCCTTTGAGCCCACCCCGGATTCCAAGGACTGGGATCCCAAGAGCAAGGGATCACCCACCTACAAGGGGAATGCCAGGTACTTCGGGGACATGGTGCGCTACATGGACAAGATCATCGGCAAGATTCTCAAGAGGCTTGAGGACGAGGGTGTGCGCGAGAATACCCTGGTGGTTTTCGTAGGGGACAACGGGACCGACAAGCCGGTGGTCTCCCGCATGAACGAACGTGAGGTCGTGGGGGCGAAGGGCGCCATGCACGATGGTGGGAATCGTGTTCCCTGTATCGTCAGTTGGCCGGGAACGATTCCGGCTGGCGCCCTGTCGACGGAAATTCTGGACCTTAGTGACTTCCTGCCCACCTTCTGTGAGATGAGTGGCGCGTCCGTTCCGGAGGGAATTGATGGGAAAAGCCTCCTGGCCACTCTGAAGGGTGGGAAGAAGAAGCACCGCGACTGGATCCACATCTGGTATTCGCGGAGCGGGAGCAACAAGCAGGCCAAACAGTTCGTACGGAATCAACGTTACAAGCTGTATGGGGATGGTCGGTTCTTTGACGTGGAAAAGGATGTGCTGGAGAAGTCCCCCCTTCAGTCACCCCTGAGTGAAGAACAGCGTCAGATGCGCTCCCTGTTGAAGGGGGGCCTGGATCATTACCGGGACAAGCGCCCAGGACATCTCGGTAAGGAGAAGAAAAAGGAGAAGAAAAGGAAGTAGATTGCCAGGGGAACTGAAGCCGGCTCACAGCGATCCCCTGGGGCGCTTTGAGGCCTTGAGATCGGCATCGAACTTCCTGGCCATGGTCTGTAGCCGGGTCGTCACTGCAGGGTGGGCGGCGGCGAGATTCTTCTTTTGTCCGATGTCCCTGCCAAGGTCGAAGAGTGCGAGTTCCGTACGCTTCTGGAGGTAGGGTCCGGGGATGCCGTCGCGGCCCGGGCCGCCTTTCAGGCTGCGGTAGGCATGGGGGAGGTGCAGGCACCACTGACCGGAACGCACCGCCTCCAGTTGATCCCCGCGGTAGAAGAAGTAGGCTTCGTGCGGGCTCTTTGCCGTGGCGGGACTGGTGAAGAGGTTACTGATGTCCCTGCCATCGATCCGGTGGGCAGGTCCCTTTCCCTTCACGAGGCTCCTGACGGTGGGGAATACATCGATGTGCATGGCGGGGGCATGGCATACGCTGCCAGCCTTGATCCGGTTGGGCCAGCGGATGATACAGGGAACGCGCTGGCCTCCTTCCCAGGTGGTGCCCTTTCCTTCCCGCAGCGGTCCTGCGCTCCCGCCATGATTGCCGTAACTGAGCCAGGGGCCGTTATCACTGGTGAAGAGAACGAGGGTGTTCCTGTCAATCCTGTGCTTCCTGAGGGCGGAGAGAATCTGGCCCACCGACCAGTCGATCTCCATGATAACGTCGCCATAGAGGCCCTGCTCCGACTTGCCCTTGAACTTGTCGGATACAAAGAGGGGGACGTGGGGCATGGAGTGTGCGACATAGAGGAAGAAGGGCTTGGACCTGTTGCGTGAGATGAAGTCGAGGGCCTTCTCGGTATAGGAAGTTGTGAGATTGACCTGGTCCTCGGGAGTCACTTCCCTGTTGATGATCCTGTTGCCCTCGATCATGGGGAGGTGTGGCCAGCGCTGCAGGCGTTTCTCCATCGGAAGGTGGCGGACACCGGGGTGGTGTGGCCACATGTCATTCGAGTAGGGAAGTCCATAGTACTCATCGAACCCATGCTGGAGAGGGAGGAATTTCTCGTGATGACCCAGATGCCACTTTCCAAAGAGGGCCGTAGCGTAACCGCGTTCCTTGAGCATTTCGGAAATGAGCATTTCTCCCTCAGCAATACCGGTACGCGATGACGGGCCGGGAGCCCCGAGCATGTTGATTCGATTCGGGTAGCAACCGGTGAGCAGGCCGGCCCGGGAGGCACCACATACCGCCTGGGGGACGTACCAGTTTGTAAAGCGCAGGCCTTCGTCGGCCATTCGGTCGAGGTGGGGGGTCTTGAACCCGGTGGCCCCGAACTTACCGGTGTCGGCATAACCCTGGTCATCTGTCATGATGACGACGACGTTGGGAGGAGAGTCCGGGGAATCCTGAGCGAGGGAGGGTGTGGCCCAGAGGGCCGGAAGGAGGTAGCTGGCAAGGGTGAGGAGGCGATTCGTGGTCATGGGATTACTCGGAATGAGCAGCAGAAATGCCGCTCCTAGGGAGACATGGAAGTTGAATCGCTCTCCAAGAGAAAGCGATAAATGATGCAGCTGACGGGCCTGGAGGGTCTCATGGAGATCCTGCGTGCTGAGGGGCCGTGACTGCGGTGAGTTGCACTCTGGCGCAACTTGGGTTGGAATCGGGGTGTGAGGTTTTCCTGTCCTTCGTGTAGCCAGGCTCTCCTGGCCCAGCAGCAGGCGTCAGAGACGCAGGTCAAGTGTCCGTTCTGCGGAACAAATTGCAGTGTGCCCGCGCTGGGGACTCCCTCGACGCCGGGAGCGGTTGTGCCGGACAAGGGGCCTGAACCGGCGAGCGGATCAGGTGGTCGGGGCTGGGGAAGTGCCGATACGCGCGAACTGTGGATCGGCTTTGGAATCGGAGTGGCAATAAGTTTTGGATTCCTTGGTTTGATGCTGCCCTTCAAGGAGACCTACTTCGGGGCTCTCTTTCTCGATCGAGGCTGGGTGCCCTACGTGCTGGTGCTCTTCCTTGGCTGGGCGGTGGGAATTCTTATACTCAAGTACCGCCGTCTGCAGGTGGAGCGGCGCGCACTCATCGTAGACGTTCTGCCTTTCAGTATTTCGGATTCCATCACGCCACAGAATGTGGATGGCTTTCTGCAATACCAGTCGACCCTTCCGGCCAAACTGGCAGACAGCTACATGCTGAGGCGCATCCGGCGGGGGCTGGAACATTTCAAGGCCCGTGAAAGTAACCCCGAGGTGGCCAGCATGATGGAGATGCAGTCCGAGATCGACGCCGGGAAGATCAGCGGAAGTTACACCCTGGTGAAGGTCTTTCTCTGGGCCATTCCGATCATGGGATTCATTGGCACGGTACTGGGGATTTCAACCGCCATTGCCGGGTTGGCCGGGGGAATGTCAGGAACGCAGGAAATGTCGACGCTCATGGATCAGCTGACCGATGTTACGGTGGGCCTGGGAGTGGCCTTTGATACCACCCTGGTGGCCCTCTGCATGAGTATTCTCCTGAGCTTCCCGGCGAGCGGGATGCAGAAGGCGGAAGAAGATCTCCTTGCGGCAGTAGACGGCTATTGCCTGGAGAACCTCCTCAAGCGTCTCAGCGATGCAGGCGGGATTTCGGATGTGGCCGACAATACCCGTGCGCTGGCCAATGCCCTCGCCCCGGTTCTCGCGGAGAGCCAGCAGGATTTCCTGCGCCAATTGAGAGAGGTGGGTGAAGGGATGGCGGATGGCCAGGCCAGGCAACTGGAACTGGTTGAGCGTACCACCGCTGCCATTGAGGCCCAGAGATCCGTCATTGAGGAGAAGGTCGGAGCCATGGCAAGGAATCTGGAGGCCGAGTCGCAGCACACCCTGGAAGCAACCTCGGAGCGGGTGAAGGCATCATTCCAGGTCCTTGCAGACGGGATGAAGGAGTTGAACAAGGTGTTGCGGGAACTGGATGGAAAACAGGTGAAGATCGAGAAGAAACGGAAATGGTTCTAGTTGGTCCGGGTGGAGAGCTTGAGGACACGAGCCAGTTGAACTTAGATTGAGACGATGGCCAGGGAGCGAGCATCTGCCGGACCGGAAATATCGCTTTTTCCGTTTCTGAGTATTCTCGCGTGCCTGATCGGGGCCCTGACGATCCTTATCGTGGCCCTCAGTGTCTCGGAGATTCTGCAGGGCCGGAAGGATGAATCGGTGGCCCGGGCGGAGGACTACGTGGCACTTCAGACTGAGATTGCGGACCGGGAAGCGGAGATCGCGAGGAGGGAGGAGGAACTGCGCCGGACAAACGCGACAGTTGTCGAGCTCGCTGAAATTCAGCCTCGGATCAAGGAGATGCAGGCAGAGCTGGAGGATTTGAGGACGGATGCAAGTAAGCTGCCGCCGCTCGTTCGTCAGATGGAGGAGGCCAGAAAGGAGCGCGACCGAATTGAGGATGAGAGGAAGAAGGTCGAGGCAGGACTTATAGAGGGCAGGGAGAGACTGGGCGAGCTGGCCAAGCAGGCGGGCAAGGGGTTGCCACTCAGGATTTTATCCACCTCCAACTATTTCCGTCGCGTCACCCCGGTGTTTGTGGAGGCCCGGAAGGAGGGATTGGTCATTCACAGCCCCTCCCAGCGAGTCCAGGTCCCGCGTGCCGCGATTGGGTCCAATCCAAAGTTCAAGCAGGCCGTGGACTACGTTGCTGCCAAGGAGAATCGCATCGTCGTGTTCCTGGTGCGGGATGATGCCCGGACAAGTTTTAATCAGGCCCGTGACTTCGCACGCGGGAATGGAGCAGTCACAAGCAAGGTGCCCCTTCTTGGGGGGGGAGACCTCGACTTGAAGGAATTTTTCAACAAGCGGCGCTAAGGGCATGGCACGGAAAAAACAGGACCGCGGAGCGATGGGGAGCCTTGATTCCCTGCTGGACACCATGACCAACGTAGTGGGTGTTCTCATCGTGGTCCTGATTGTCACCCAGGTAAACATTTCAAGTGCGGCCAAGCGTATCCGGGCCAATCTGCCGGAGGTGACCGTCCCCATGATGGTGGAGCTGCAGGAGAAGGACGAAGAGGTGCGGAAGCAACTGGCTGAATTGAGGGATCCTGCTGAAGTGAAGCCGGAGGAAGTTGAGAAGGCCAGGGAGGAACTGCGGGCCCTGGTGGCGCAGCGCAAAGAGCTCAAGAAGACCGAGGCCCGGTTTAAGAAGATCGATCTCGAGGTGGCCATAATCGAGCAGAAAATTGAACAGCTGAAACAGCAACTGGAAGCGGAAGGGGGTCAGCTGGCGCAGATTCGAAGCGAGATCGAGGAGAAGAAGGACGCCCTCACGAGTCGAAAGCCCCGGCTCGTTCGTCTCCCCAATCCGCGCGTTCCGGAAAAGGAAGCCCGGGAGGTGCTCCTGATTGTCCGGGGTGGCCGACTGTTGCATTTTGACCGGGAGGTCATTCTCGATGCCATTGCCGCCAAGGTCCGGCCCCGGAAGGACCTGCTCTCCAGGGACCCCAAGTACAAGAATCGTTATGATCGGAAGAAGATCATGCCGGTGCTGGAATCGTTAAAGGAGAGCAATCCGCTCTATCGGTTCGATTTCAAGTTGCACCCGAACGGGAATATCCAGCTCTATTGCTATCCACGGGATGGAAAGGGGGAGACCGTGGAGGACCTGGCCAAGCCGCGTGCGGTGGGGATCGACGTGATGAACGACGCGGGTCAGGACCGGAACTACCTTCGGTTTCTCGTCACGAGGGATTCCTTCGGGCAGTATATCGCGATGCGCCGCATGGCCGAAAAGAGGCATATCCCGGTGGGCTGGAAGTTTTCCGATGATGTCGTGCGGCAGAGCTTCTACCTGAACGAGCGCAAGATCAGGGCGACCCCGGATCCGGATTGGAAGCCGCCTCCACCGCCGCCGCCAAAGCCCAATCCCGGGAAAAAACCACCGGCCAAGAAGAAGCCGACGGAGGATATCCTGGATTGATGGTCCTTTTGGACCAGGGGTGCGGCAAATCCTGTTATTGCCAGCGGTAGGAGGTGAGTCCCTTGAGATCGCGGATGTAGACTTCGTTGCCGCAGATGACGAGGTGGGCCCAGGTGGGACGTCCGCTCACCTCCATCTTGTCCACAAGCTTGAATCCTTTCGGGCTGGCTTCGATGAGAAGGAGAAATCCGCGGTTGTCGAGGGCAAGAATTCTTTTGCCATTAGCCACCATGGACCAGTAGTCCCCGTAGACATCGGCGGTGGACCAGAGCTTTTTCTTCTGCCCGGGGTCAAAGCAGTGGAAGCGCTTGTCCCGGCCATGCATGTAGACGAGGCCGTCGACGACGACAGGCGAGGACATGTATCCCTCAAGTTTATGCTGCCATAAGGGAGAGATTGCCTGCTTCGCGCCCGTGTTCTCGACTCCGTACCAGAACGTTCCACCGCCGTAGGTCGAGGTGAAGACTTTGTTGCCGATCACGGTAGGGGTGAGGATGTTCATCCCGCGGAAGGCCTTGACGGGGGTTTTCCAGATGACTTTTCCATCGTGAGGAGCGACCCCGGCGAGCTCCATCCGGGTCTGGACCACGATCTGGTCCCGCTTCCCAATGGTGGCCCGGACCGGGGAAGAGAAGGCGGAACCAAACATGGCCCTCTCGTCAGCGAGGACCTTCCAGACGGTTTCTCCATCATCCTTTCTCATCTTTCTCAGCGCAGTTCCGACCTGGACATAGAGGTGCTCCTTGTCGAGGAGGGGGGAACAGACGAATCCAAACTGCGGTTTCGGGGTTTTTTCCGTGCGGGGAAAATCGACCCGCCATTGCTCCTTTCCGGAAGCCAGGTCAAGAGAGACGAGCACATCAAGCATCCCTCCAATGTAAAGGTTCCTGCCATCTGATGCCGGTGAGCTGCGCACCCAGCTTCCATTCTTGGCGGCGAAGAATGGGACTCTCATTGCCCCGGCCCAGGACGATTCCCACAGCTGCTTGCCGGTATTCCGGTCGAAGGCCCTCACGATCTCATTTTTCTTTGAGCGCGTTTCGACGGTGATCACGCGGTTGCCGACCACGACAGGCGAGGAATAGCCCTCAGCCAGGTCCACCGACCAGAGTTTTTTCAGGTTGTTCGCGCTCAGGCGGGCAGGCCAATTCCTGGCATCGGCGTGGATCTGTCCATCCCGGGTGGGGCCCCGCCACTGCAGCCAATCGGGACGTGCAGCGGAGGCGGCTGAAATCATCAGGATCCCGGACAGAAGGATGAGAGATCGGAGGTTCATGGTAATTTAAGGGGGGAATCTGCAGGACGGGCCACAAGGTCTCTCCAGCGGATCCGGTTGGAAAATGTCTACTTTGGAATGAGGGTCAATGTTTTGTCTCGTATTCTGCCGGGGTGCCTTGTTGCCCCGGGATACATTCATCCTGGGGGCGAGTCGTCGAGACGCTTAACCGTCAGAACGTTCCGGGCGATCAGTGCATCTCCACTGCGCAGGAACCGAGGCCCCCACGGAAATAATTGAAATGGACGTTGGGATGGTCCGCGAGGAGGGACATGGGGACCGCAGAGTCGGCGAGTCCCTTGGAGATCATGAAGGCGGTGAGCCGTTGCCCAAGGGGATTATCATGCGTCCCGGCCTGCCAGATGGATACTTTTTCGGCCTGCCAGGTTTCGACCGGTCCCACTGTGACTGCTTGGCTGGGGACCATGGTGATGTTGCCTCCGCCCGAGGTCCGGGCATTCTGGGCGAGGGTCACAGGATGGAGTTCGACCACCCGGGTGCCGAGCTGGCGGTATTCCCCGGGGGAGGGAGGAGCGTCGAGGTGGTTGCCCTCGCGCCGGGGGGGATCGTTGAAGGCCCAGTGCTTGATGTCTCCCTGCCCACCCTGCATCACGGCACAACGGATCCCGGAGTTCCAGGAATCGATATAGGGTTGTGTCTCAGCGGCGGGGAAGTGGAGGTTCTCCTCCGGAAATCCCGCCTTGATACGGTTGAAACACAGTTCCCGGTCGGCTCTTTCGAAGGAGAGCGGATGGTCCAGCGGGACTTCCTTTCCGTCTTCGCCTATCCATTCATCCATTCCCCAGAAGTGACCGTGGGATATATCGATACCGAGTTCATTGACGAGCCGTGCGACAAGGGGCAGTTGCTCGGTGGGTCCGATCGGTCCACAGATACCCACCGGGTTGTCGGCGGTAGCCTGTCCCCAGGCCTCAATGTATTCGAGGGCCTCGGCGAGGTAGAATTCCTCCAGGGTGTCGTAGAATGCAATATGGAATCCGGGACGAGACAGTTGCTGGAGATCCTCTTCGGTGAGTCTGGCGGCATCCTGGATGATGGCGGGATCCAGGGTGGTATAATCCCACCAGGAGGAGGAGATCTTGGATTGAGGGCGCATGGTTGCTGAGGGAGTTGAAGGCGGGGTTGGTCAAGCGCTGGGATTGGGGGTGATGAAATACTTCTCCCCGAGAATATCCTTGAGGGGATCCTCGTCGTGGGCGGAGAAGCCGAGGTGAAGATGTCGTCGCCATCCTTCAGCCTGGTGGAAGCGTCCCGAGATCCGGCCGACCTTGAGGACGAGTTCGTCGAGGACCTTGAGGTAGCAGTCGGCACCCTGGGACTTGTCGAGCCAGTCCTTCTGAGATGCGTGGGCAGCGAGGGCTTCGCGCTGGGTTGCAAAGACAGAGCTAGTATCCACGAAGGACTCGATGGGAGTAGCCGCGCGAAGGGGATCACAGAGGCCATGGGGGACGGAGTGGTAGATGAAAACGTCTTCCGGGTAGGTATCAGCGGAAGGCGGATCGGTCACAAAATTGGGTATCCCGTGGGTGAAGCCCGCGGTAACTGCGAGGCGGCAGGTATTGGTGTGGTCCTCCATGTAGTCCTGCGGTGGGTGGGTGAGAATGATGGAGGGCTTCACCTCCCGCACTACGCCAGCGACCTGGCGCAGGGTGGGCAGGTCGTAGAAGATCTCGAGATCGTCGCGGATGGGTGGATGAAAATGGGCTCCAAGGATGTTGGCGGCAGCCTTCGCTTCCGCGAGTCGAACCTGGCGCGTCTCGTCCGCGTCCATTTCGACCGAGCCGCAATTGCCGGTGGAGAGGTTGAAGTAGTGCGTTTCGAACCCGGCTTCCTTCAGGAGGAGGAGGGTGCCGGCCCCGAAGTACTCGATGTCATCGGGGTGGGCAAAAATGGCGAGGGCAGTACTTCGCACGGGTAGCTGGTTGTCAGGTTCTGCGCCGGTCTGATGCGGCTACAGTTTAACCGGTTTGCCACTGGCGGCGCTTTCGTCGGCAGCAAAAAGCACGCGGAAGGTCTGCAGGGCGTCTTCGTAACTGGTCAGGGGCATGGATTGGTCCTTATCGAGGGAATCGAAGAAGGCCTGGAACTGGTCCTGGTAGGGATGGTCCGCAACGTCTCCCGAATCTGCCAGGGCCACCGGCAGCTTGGTCCAGGCCTTGTCGCGGAGGTGGAGTTTGGAGGAGTAGAGCTTGTCGTCGAGGATACTGCCTTCGCTGCCACAGAGCTGAGTGTGGAAGTAGTAGGGCATTAAGCAGTCGATCACACTGGCGCACTTGCCCACCGCGCCATTCCGGAACTTCAGGATGGTGGTGGTGGTGGTGGGGTATTCGTAGCTGGTGAAAATCTCGTGGGTGGATTGGGCATTATAGGCCATGACCTCCTCGACTTCCGATCCCATACAGAGAAGGAGGGCGTCCAGGGCGTGGCACCCGGCAGAGAGGAGCGAACTGCCGCCATTCTCCTTCGTAGTGTTCCAGCGGTACTGTCCGTACCAGGGACCTATTCCGTGATAGTAGTCGATTTCACCGTAGTGGATGTCTCCGATGAGACCCTCCTCAATGATGGATTTAATGGTGGTGAACTGAGAGATGAAGCGCAGCTCGAAACAGACACAGCTTTTGGTGTTGTTGGCATCGAAAGCGGCTTTGATCTCCTCGGCGTCCTCGAGATTCAAGGTGATGGGCTTTTCGAGGATGATCTGCTTGCCTGCCTTGGCTGCGGCAACGGCCTGATCCTTGTGCTGGGCCGGATAGGAAGTGATGTCGATCACGTCAATGGATTCGTCGGCCAGAAGGTCCTCTACCCTGTTGTAGACCTTGATTTCGCTTCCGTGCGTGGCTGACAGTTCCGCAGGATCAAGGTCGCGTGAGGAATAGACCGCGGTTACGTTACCTTGGCTGGTGTTGTTGAGCGCTTCGATATGGGCAGTGGCGGCCCAACCGTATCCGATAACCCCAACATTGTACTTGCTGCTCATTGGAGAGAGAATCCCTGTTCGTGTTGAAGGGTGAAGCAATTTTTTCCCGGTGGAGAAAATTCAGGCCTTCCCGGGGACTTAAATGCTCCGGGGACAGGATTATTTCAGTTTATCCAGCTGTAATAAAATAAGGCCGGGTTCTCTTCCGGGGCAATCTGGATGGAGATGGCCGGGGAGTGCTTGTGGGAGTAGTTGAGATTGGTTAGCTTTCGGCGATGATTCGTCATCCTTTGCTTGTTGCCGTTTGGATGGCCAGCCCAGTCCTGGGGGGGGCGGAGCTGGATTCGCTCCCTCTCGAACCGGTTGCGGCTCTCAAGGGCATCCATGTCCCGGACGGTTTCGTGGTAGAGCTGATGGCAGCGGAACCGCACGTCAAGGACCCGGTGGCCTTCGACTGGGACACCAAGGGGCGCCTGTTCGTGGTGGAGATGGCCGATTATCCGCTGGGATTGAATGGGAAGGGACAGGCCGGTGGCCGCGTCCGGCTCCTTGAGGATCGTGACCTGGACGGCCGCTATGATCATTCCGTTCTTTTTGCCGATGGATTGAATTTCCCCAATGGAATTCTTACCTGGCGCAATGGGATCATTGTGACGGCTGCCCCGGACGTGATCTTTCTGCGGGACAGGGATGGGGATGGCGTTTCGGATGAACGGGAAGTGCTCCTCACCGGCCTTTCGCAGGGCAACCAGCAACTCCGGGCGAATGGACTGCGCTGGGGCCTGGACAACTGGGTTTATGTGGCGGCAGGGGGTCACCATGGCAAGCACGCGGCATCGACCGTGGTCCGTTCCGCCCGCAACAAGAGCGAGGTCAAGGTCGGGAGTCGGGATTTTCGCTTCCACCCGGACACCGGGATTGTGGAGCCGCAGAGTGGTCCCTCGCAGTTTGGGCGGAACCGGGATGACTGGGGTCGCTGGTTCGGGACGCAGAACTCCCGGCCGCTCTGGCACTATGTGCTCCCAGACCATTACCTGCGACGCAATCCGTACCTTGCGGCGCCGGATGGACGGGTCCAGTTACCTGGTCGGCTCAACCCGCCGGTCTACCCCGCAAGTAAATTGCAGAAGCGCTATCACAGCTTCGAGCAGTCGGGGCACTACACTTCGGCCTGCAGTGGGATGATCTACCGTGACCGTATTCTTTTCGAGGAAGGCACGATCAACGGTTTTTCCTGTGAGCCATTCCATAACGTGGTCCAGAGGCTGGCTCTGGAACAGTCAGGGGTCACCTTCAGGGGATGGCGGGCAGGGAAGGAGAAGGAGCCGGACTTCTTTGCGAGTAGCGATCGCTGGTGCCGGCCGGTGATGGTCCGGACAGGACCAGACGGCTGCCTCTGGGTCGCTGACATGTACCGCTATATGATCGAGCATCCTCAGTGGCTTCCTGAGAAAGGGAAGGAGGAGCTTTTGCCGTTCTATCGGCAGGGGGAGGACCGGGGACGAATTTACCGGGTTCGGCGTGCCGGGCGTGCCCCGCGTACGATCCCCCACCTGGCTCAACATGATTTGCCAGATCTCGTTGCCGGGCTGCGTTCTCCCAACGGCTGGGTTCGTGACAAGGTTCAGCAGGAGCTTTTGTGGAGAAATGACAGGACTGCGCTTCCCCTTGTGCGGGTATTGGCCGGAGATGCGGACCTGCCTGAGACAATTCCCCATCTGCTGGGAGTGATGGAGGGGATGGAGGGACTGGGGGAGGACGAACTCATCAAGGCGTTGGACGGTGACCATGCTGGAATAAGGGAGAACGCCCTGCGGTGGGCGGAAGGACACGCCAGCCCGCCGGTGGTGGCGGCCGCCTTGCAGCTAGTTGACGATCCGGATCCCAGGGTGAGGATGCAATTGGCCTTCTCGATTGGCGCCTTCCCCCCCTCCTCCGGATGCGGAAGAGCCCTCGCGCGCCTGCTTCTGCAGGATCACGAGGAGCCGTTCGCCACTATTGCGGCCTTGAGTGCCGCCCTGCCACATCTCGATGACCTGTGTGCGGCCCTGAGCGAGTCCCGGGATCCGGCTCTGGGTGCGGTGGCCCGGCCGCTCATCGAGATACTCCTGCGTGCGGGCAAGCCCCAGGAAGTCATCCAGTTCCTGGTTCCCATTTTTGAGAGGGCGCGTCTCGCGATGACGGCCGAGCAGTTGCTGCTCTGCGTGGAACTCGATCGGTTGCTGATAAACAGCCAGGCACGAATAAGGGAACTGATGAAGGACAAGGAGGGCGCGCTGGTGGGATTTAACCGTGCGAAGGCAGAACTGCTGGTGCGGGCAAGGACGCTGATTCAGGATGGAACCGGGAAGATGGAGGACCGCCTCGCGGCAGCGGCCTTGCTTGCCCGGTATCCAGACCACCGGGAGGTAGCAATGGGCTTCCTCCGGGAGCGCATTTCCCCGGTCACACCCCCTGGTGAATTGAAAGCCGTGTTTGCGGTTCTGGGTGGAACGGGAGGGGAGGAAGTCCCGGCAGTTCTCCTGGAGAAGTGGGAACAGCTTTCACCGACCGGACGTGGGTGGGCGGCGGATGAACTATTCTCACGGGTGGCGTGGACAGAGGCTTTGCTTGCTTCTCTGAAAGGCGGGAGGATAAGGCTGGCCGATCTTGACGCGACCCGGCGCCTGCGTCTCCGCCAGCATCCCAATGCAGGGATTCGATCGGGGGCCTCCGATCTGTTGAAGAGCGGGTCGTCTCCTGCCCGCGAGAAGGTGGTGGAGGATTTCCGGCCTGCGTTGGATCTGGAAGGCGATGGGGCCAGGGGACGGGGGATCTATCGCAAGTTGTGCCTGGCCTGCCACCGGCACGGGGAGGAGGGCCGGGAGGTGGGGCCCGATCTCGGGTCCGTAAAGGAACATCCTCCCGAAAAACTTCTTGTCAATATCCTCAACCCTAATCTCGATATTCAGCCGGGGTTCCATGCCTACAATTGCGAGCTGAAGAGCGGCGAGGTTCTCTTCGGCCTTCTTGCTTCCGAGAACGCGGTCAGCATCACTTTCAAGATTCCCGATGGGACCACCAAAGCGATCCTTCGCAGCGACATCAAAAGCCTTAAGAGCGTCAACCTCTCTCTCATGCCCGAGGGGTTGGAGGAGGGCCTCTCACCGCAGGACCTGGCAGACCTGATCTCCTTCCTGAGATCCTAGGTTCCGGGAGGGGATCCTAGGGCGCCAGCAATTTCCTGAGTTCGGTTTTCACTTTGCGGACCGCGTAAAAGCGTTTTTGGGCCTTGGCTATAATCAGGGCGCTCGTTGAGATTCCACGGGCATTGGGGTTCCAGGCGCTTTCCGAAGAAGCCTTGAGCTGCTGGGAGAGGAGGGTGGTACTTTTTTCGAATCCGCGGAGCAGTTGTTTTGACTCGCGGCTCCAGATTTCAGCGTTGTAGTGGGCGGAAGAGAGCCTTGCCTCCTCGCCGAACTGCTTGGCCTTGGCCAGTTGCTGTTCATAGCTGGAGTCGAGGTGTTCGATGGATTTATGAACGCTATCAAGTTCATTGAGGAGAAGTTCGATTTTTTCCAGAAGGGCAAAAACCTGAGGGTTAGGCACGAGATACTCGTCGCTCACGGTAGCTAGGCCCTTGCAGGCTTGGACGAATTGCCCGTCGTATTTCTGGTTCCAGGTGGTGACTGTCACCGCCTCTTCGTTCCAGATCATCTCAAGTCTGGCGTTGAAACTCTCACGAGCCTTTGGAGCGAGGTAGTAAAAGTGGCTGTTGTTGTGTGAGATCATGTCGCTGGCGAGCACCTTGCCATCGGGGACGCCGAAGATGTTGCGCCGCCGGTCGGAGGGGAACTCCTCTTCCGTCAGGAGCGTACGTGCTCCGCCGTAGTGATCCCAGAAGTACTGTGAGTAGGCGATGAGGGCGATGAGGGTTGTCTGAGCCTGACGCTTGGGATCCTTGGGGTCGGAAGTGATCCGGAATCCGCGTTCCACTGCAGACCGGATGGCTGGCAGTTTGAGGGCGACGAAAAACTCTCCATCGGAGGAATCTCTCACATCTGGATTGACGGCATTGAGGAGAAGCCGGGTGGTCTGCTCCTTCGCATCGAGTTTGCGCAGGGCGCTCTGCGCATTACGCATGTGCTCCTCATGTTCACGTTCCAGGTTCTTAACAAACCTTTCCCGGTTTTCGAGAACCTCATCCCAGGCTGCCTTGCCCCTGGTGGCAAGAAGATCTAGACCTGTATAGGCTTCCTGTAACGAGGAGAGGGTCACATGCTGATCGTTGGGTAGGCGCTGAAGTTCCCGGATGGCTACCTGGATGCGTCCTGCCTGGGCGCGGTGCTCCTTGTAGCGGGCCCGTTCCTTGATGAGGCTTTTGCGGAGTTCGGGGCGCTCGTCAGAATTGAGTTCCGGATCAGCGAGAAACTCCTGGTATCCGGCGATGAGGAGTTGTGCCTCTTCCGCCTCGGAGAGGGCATGCCGCTTCTTGTTGTTGAGGGACTCAATGAGTGGTCGGTAGTTGCTGCCAGGGTCGGCCCCGGCCAGGGAGCTGCTCAGCGCCAGCACGAGTGTTGCGGTGATGCTCGCGGCGAGAGCAGGAGGGAGGAGGATTGCTTTCGATGTCATTGTGCGGAGGGTCCCGGGCTCGTTTGCTTCCGTCCGGGATCCGGGATTCCCGTTCGGTCGTGGATGGTCAGGCGGAGAGCGAAGCCCCGCCGACGGGGTAAAAATACGGAGGGAGAGAGCAGTTCATTTCGTTCAATTGTTTCATATCGAGAGGACAGCGGGAATCATTATCACTAACTCGCTGCTGCTCAGGGGGAAGGCTCGACGATCAGGTAATAGGCGCCAAGTTCACTACCCGAAGCAGTCTGGAAAACCGGGGCAAGGCGGTGAGAACCCTTGGTGAGATTGGCGGTGAGCCGGACGCTCGTTTCCTGTCCCTCCACTGGCGCTGAGATGACGTCCTTGCCGTCGATGCGCAGGGTAGCGGTCTTGAAGTCGAAGGATTTCCCGGGAATGGCACTGAAGGCCTTGCTGGAGCCAGGCACATTGGGGAGGGCGGGGAGACCGGCGTTGATGGGCTTGTCCGCTTCTGCAGGCCAGCGGCGTAGTTCAAAGGAGTACTTTCCTTCCTTCACCACCTTGACCGCCCAGTGTCCGCGGTGTTTCCCACCTTGTGCCCCGGAGCCCCTGCGAATGTGTCCCTGGTTCCACGGCGGATTCTGTTCCTGGATCCAGTCGTGGGAAGTGAGCGAGACGCGGGGGTGGTCCTTGTGACCGAGGTAGATTTCGGTGGTCTGGGCGAAGGTGGGCTCAAGCTCTGACCACCACTTCTCGTAAAAGGCACGCATCTTCTCCACCTGTTCGGGATGACGGGAGGCAAGGTTCCGCTTCTGGCCGGGGTCTTCGTCGATCTGGTAGAGCTCCTTCCCGTTGATGAGGCGCCACTTTTCTGACATGACGGCGGACTTGCGCCACTTGATGGGATCGCGTACGCGCTGAGAGTCGGTAATCAGGAAGCGCTCAGGCCATTCATCGTGGTCGCCCTGGTAGAGGAGAGTCCGGATCGACACTCCGTCAAACTTCAGACCCTCTGGCTTTTTCTTCGCGTTGCAGAGATCAAGGAGAGTGGGAACGATATCCACGAAGGAGGTGAGGGTCTTGACCGAGCGTTTCTGTCCCAGCTTGCCCGCGGGCCAGTGGAGAAGGAAAGGAACGCGGTGTCCGCCATCGTATTCGCTACCCTTGGAGCCTCGCATTCCGGCGTTGAAAATGTTGCGTCCCACCGTGGTGCCATTGTCAGTAGTGAAGATAAAGATGGTGTTGTCGGCGAGGCCCAGTTCTGTGAGCGCCTTACGGGTGCGACCCACGTTGTCGTCAATGTTGGTGATCATCCCGTAGTAGGCCTGCTCGGCCTTGCTGCGGCCGGGATACATGTCCATGTACTTCTGAGGAGAATGAAGCGGACCATGTGGGGCGTTGGTACAGATGTAGGCGAAGAAGGGTTTCTTTTCCCGTGCACAGTTCTTGATGAACCGGATTCCGAAGTCGAAGAAGACATCAGAGCAGAATCCCCGGGCGGGGACGATCTTGCCGTTGTGCCAGTAGTGCCCGTCGAAGTAGTTGTTATCCCAGAGGTCGGGAGTCTGTCCCACTCCTCCTCCGCCGTGACGATAGACTTCCGTGAAACCACGGTCCTCGGGCCGATAGGGGAAATTGTCACCAAGGTGCCATTTTCCGAACATCCCAGTGGCGTAGCCGTTGTCCTTGAACAGCTGTCCGAGGGTGACCTCGTTCTCGCGAAGCATCGAGCGTCCGTTAACCGTGTGCCACACGCCGGTGCGGTTGGTCCAGTGGCCGGTGAGCAACCCGCAGCGGGTGGGGGAGCAGGTGGGGGCGACATGGTAGTCGTCGAGAGCCACGGCCTCAGCGTGAAGCTTGTCGAGGTGTGGGGTCCTGGCCCAGGGGTGCCCGTTGCAACCGAGATCGCCATAGCCCTGGTCGTCGGTGATGACGAGGACGACGTTAGGCCGGTCAGCGGAAAAACAGGGAACCCAGAATCCAAAGCTCAGGAAGAAAGTGATAATGAGGAGGCGCATGAGAGGAGAAATTCTGGGAGAGAAGAGAGATTTTGCAATAGCCACTTGCTGGAGGCGTAATAGAGTGGGGAGGATTTCCAAATCGCCAATCCGCAAATTCATGAAACACACCTCATTCTCAACCTGTCTTGGCCTTGTGGCTTTTCTTCTTCTTGTCGCTCCTCCGGTGGGTGCGGAGGTAGAACCGCCCAAGGGGTTCGCTGCACTTTTTAATGGCAAGGATCTGGAGGGGTGGTGGGGAATTGGAACCGAGGACCCGGCCAAGTGGATGGCCCTCAGCCCCGGGAAGCTGGCCGAAAAAAAGGCCAAGAGCCTGGTGGACATCAGCAAGCACTGGAGCGTGGAGGGCGATGAGCTGGTCAATGATGGTCACGGGCTCTACCTGAGCACCGAAAAGAACTACGGGGATTTCGAGTTGTTGCTCGACTACAAGACGGTGGCCAAGGCGGATAGCGGGATCTATCTGCGGGGCATCCCCCAGGTCCAGATCTGGGATTACACCAAGGAGGGAGGAAAGTGGAAGATTGGAGCCGACAAGGGATCGGGAGGGCTCTGGAATAATCCCAAGAACTGGCCCGGGAAGGATCCCCTTGTCCTTGCTGACAAGCCCTTCGGACAGTGGAACAGCTTCCGCATCATCATGGCCGGAGATATC